>CBFCYW010000040.1:0-27900 GCA_965602395.1 uncultured Chromatiales bacterium | reverse complement strand
CGGACTGAGGGCGTCGCTCGCTCAGCGCAGCTGCGAGAGGTAGAAGTAGCCATCCGTGCTGCACAGGCTGCGGCGCCACTCCAGCGGCGCGCCGTCGACGCCGAAGGCGAGTCGATCGATCTCCAGCAGCGCCGTACCGGCTGCCACGCCGAGCGCGGCGGCGGCGTCGCTATCGGCATTCACCGCGCGCAGGTGTTCCTGCGCACTGCTCACCGTGTGTCCGAAGTGTTGCTCGTACAGCGAGTACAGTGAGTTGGGCACCGCCGGCATGCTCGCCAGCTCGGCGAACCGCGCCGCCGGCACGCTGATCGATTCGCAGATCACCGGCCGTGCGGCGAAGGTGCGCAGGCGGCGCAGGCGCACCACCTCGGCGCCCTCGGCGAGGTCGAGGCGGCTGCGTTCGGTGGCTTCGGCGGGCCTGCGGCTGCGTTCCAGCACGCGGCTTTCGGGCAGCTCGCGGCGGCCGTGCTCGGGCATCAGCTTGAAAAAGTGGAACAGCGCGCGATGGCTGTCGTGCTCGCTGACGAAGGTGCCGCGACCCTGGCGGCGCACCAGCAGGTTCTCCGCGGCCATCTCGTCCAGCGCCTTGCGCACCGTGCCCTGGCTGACGCGCAATTCATCGGCCAGGCGGAATTCGTTGGGGATCGCCTCGCCGGGTTTCCAGCGGCGGTCGGCGAGGTAGCCGAGCAGGGTCGCCTTGACCTGTTTGTAGAGTGGCTGATAGCGCGGCGTGGCTTTGTTCATGGGGCGCAGGATAGAGCAAAAGGGCCGTCAGGCGGCGTGGGCTGGTGCGAATCTTCTATCTTTATCGAAAATGATATTATATCTTATATAAGACAGATGATATCTGTGAATCGAGCAACCTTTTCCCTTACCGAGGAGACGACGCAATGAGTGCTCCAGACTTCCTGGTCCACGGCGCCACCGACAATGTCGGCGTGGTGGTCGTGGAGACGGTCCGCGCCGGCAAGCAGCTGAGCGGCTGGATCATGGACACCGACGAGACCATCACCATCGAGGCGCTGCACGACATACCGCTGGGCCACAAGGTGGCGCTGAAGGCGCTGAGCGATGGCGACACGGTGATCAAGTACGGCCACGACATCGGCAAGGTCGTGGCGCCGATCGAAGCGGGCGGGCACCTGCACGTCCAGAACTGCAAGACCAAGAGGTGGTAGCGATGAGTCAGTACAGTTTCTGGGGCTATCGGCGCGAAAACGGCCGCGTCGGCATCCGCAACCACGTCCTGCTGCTGCCGCTGGATGACCTCTCCAACGCCGCCTGTGAAGCGGTCGCCAACAACATCAAGGGCACGCTGGCGATCCCCCACGCCTACGGCCGGCTGCAGTTCGGCGCCGATCTGGATCTGCACTTCCGCACTCTGATCGGCACCGGTTCCAACCCCAACGTCGCCGCGGTGGTGGTGATCGGCATCGAGCCGGGCTGGACCCAGCGGGTGGTCGATGGCATCGCCGAGACCGGCAAGCCGGTGGCGGGCTTCTCCATCGAGCAGAATGGCGACATCGCGACGATTGCCGCGGCCTCGTACAAGGCCAAGGAATTCCTCCAGGCGGCCAGCGAAAAGCAGCGCGAGCAGTGCGATATCTCCGAGCTGTGGATCTCGGTCAAGTGCGGCGAATCGGACACCACCTCCGGCCTCGGCGCCAACCCCACCGTCGGCAACCTGATCGACAAGCTCGATCCGCTCGGCGCCACCACCTGCTTCGGCGAGACCTCTGAGCTGACCGGTGCCGAGCAGGTCTGCAAGGGCCGCGCTGCGACCCCGGAGGCCGGCGAGAAATTCATCGACACCTGGCAGGCCTACATGGACGAGGTGATCGAGCCGCACAAGACCTCTGACCTCTCCGATAGCCAGCCCACCAAGGGCAACATCGAGGGCGGCCTGACCACCATCGAGGAAAAGGCCTTCGGCAACCTCGAAAAGATCGGCAAGAAAACCAGCTACATCGACGTGCTGGAGCCGGCCGAGGCGCCGGGCAAGGGGCCGGGTCTGTACTTCATGGACACCTCCTCGGCGGCCGCCGAGTGCGTCACCCTGCAGGCCGCTGCCGGCTTTGTCGTGCACCTGTTCCCCACCGGCCAGGGCAATGTCATCGGCAACCCCATCGAGCCGGTGATCAAGCTCACCGCCAACCCGCGCACCGTGCGCACCATGGGCGAGCACATCGACGTCGACGTCTCCGGCATCCTGCGCCGCGAGATGAACTTCGACGGTGCCGGCGACGCGCTGATCGACATGACCCTGCGCACCTGCAACGGCCGGCTGACCGCCGCCGAGGCGCTCGGCCACCGCGAGTTCGTGCTCACCAAGCTGTACCGCAGCGCCTGATCCGGACCTGCGGCGCAGCCGCAGCCGGACAGCAAAAAGCCCCCGCCGTCGCCGGTGGGGGCTTTTTTGTGTGCGCATCGGCGTGGCGGGGCGTCAGTCGGGCTTGTCGGCCCTGGTCGGTTTGCCGTCGTCGCCGCTGTCGCTGCCGGCGGAATCGCTGGCGTCGGTCGCGCCGGCTTGCTGCGCACTGTTATCGGCGCTGTCGTTGGCGTCGTCTTCGGCATCGTCTTCGGCGTCGAGTCGATCCAGCTCGGCCTCCAGCTCGTCGTCGCTGGGCGGCAGGTAGTCGCTGTGCGCGCCGTAGTCGATGGCGCCGTCCGATTCGGCGGCGCGGTTGCGCGCTTCGGCGGCGGCGATCATCTCTTCGCTGGTGATGGTGCGCGCGCCGGCGGCGGCCGCTGCCGCGGGTGTCGAAGTCGGTTTCGAAACCGCTGTCGAGCCGGCTGCGGGGTGGTCTTCGGGGCTGCCGCCACCGCTGCCACCGCCGCCACCGCCGGGCCCATCATCCTCGGGGGAATCCTCGGGGCGCTTCTTCAGCAGCGTGCGCGAGAAGATGATGCCGACCTCGAACAGCAGCCACATGGGCAGCGCCAGCAGGGTCTGCGAGATCACATCCGGCGGCGTCAGGACCATGCCGATGACAAAGGCGCCGACGATGAAATAGGGCCGTTTGCGCGCCAGTGCCTCCGGGGTGGTGACGCCCATCGCCACCAGCAGGATGGTGGCGATGGGCACTTCGAAGGCGATGCCGAAGGCGAAAAAGATGGTGATGACGAAGTCGAGATAGCGGCCGATGTCGGTGCTCACCTCGACGCCGGTCGGCGCGATCGAGGTGAAGAAGCCGAAGATCAGCGGGAATACCACGTAGTAGGCGAAGGCCACGCCGCAGAAGAACAGCGCGGTGCTGGAGACCAGCAGCGGCTTCACCAGCCGCTTTTCGTTCTTGTACAGGCCGGGCGCGACGAAGGCCCACATCTGGTAGAGGATTACCGGCACGGCGGCGAAGATCGCCAGCATCAGCACCAGTTTGAAGGGCACCAGAAAGGGCGACGCCACGTCGATGGCGATCATGCTGGTGCCCTCGGGCAGGTGCGCCAGCAGCGGCCCGGCGAGGAAGCTGTACAGCTCCTCGGAGAAGGGGAACAGGCAGATGAAGGCGACCAGTACCGCCAGCACCGAGCGCAGCAGGCGGTCGCGCAGTTCGAACAGGTGGCTGAGCAGCCCTTGTTCCTCGCCGCCCTCCTGTTCGTCGTCTTTTGCTTCGAGCTTGTCGGGTGTGCTGCTCATGCGCTCTTTTTCGCGTCGCTGCCGGCCTGCTCGCCACCGTTTTGGGCGGTCTCCGATGCGCCGCTGCTGGCGGGGCTGCGCTCATCGGTGTGCGGATCGCTGCCCAGCGAGGTGCCGATGCCGGCGTATTTGCCGCCGGCTTCCTCGATTTCCGAGGCGGCCTCGCGGACGCTGCCCTGAACCTCGTCGCGGGTGTCGTTGACCAGGCTCTGCAGCTCTTTGAGCTGCTTGTCCTGCTGGCTGATCAGATCGCGCAGTTCGCCGGCATCCAGCTCGTGGCGGATGTCGCTCTTCACGCCCTGCACGAAGCGCTGCATCTTGCCCACGTAGAGGCCGATGGTGCGCGCCACCCCGGGCAGGCGCTCGGGGCCGATCACCAACAGGCCGACCACGCCGATGACCAGCAGCTCCCAGAAGCCGATGTCGAACATGCCTGGCGCTCAGTGGGTGGGCGGGATCAGGACGCCTTGTCCTTGCTCGCGGCGTCGCCGGCGGCGTCGCTGGCAGCGGCCTGGGCGGCATCGGCGTCTTTGTCGGCCTGCTCGCTGAGCTGCTTGTCATCGCCTTCGGCGGCGCCATCTTTCATGGCCTGTTTGAAGCCCTTCACCGAGGCGCCGAGATCGCCGCCCAGGTTGCGCAGGCGCTTGGCGCCAAACAGCAGGAGCACGATGGCCAGAATGATCAGAAGCTGCCAGATGCTGATACCCATGAATTCTCTCCGGTTCGGTCAGTCTTTATGCTGCCGCGACGCCTTCTCCGCATGTCCGGAGATGCCGTGGCGGCGCGCCAGTTCGTTCAGTACGTCGTCTGGGCCCAGGCCGTTGTGGGCCAGCAGCACCAGGGTGTGAAACCACAGGTCGGCGGTCTCGTGGATCAGCTGCCGCGGGTCGTCGCCCTTGGCGGCGATGATCGTCTCCGCGGCTTCCTCGCCGACCTTCTTCAGTATGCTGTCCGTGCCCTTGGCGTACAGGCTGGCGACGTAGGAGCTGTCCGTCGCGGCGCCCTTGCGCGCCTCCAGCGTCGCCGCCAGTTGCGACAGGATGTCGCTCATGCGTAGATGCTCCCCGGATCCTTGAGCACCGGCTCGACCGCGCGCCACTGGCCGTCGACCCACTGCCGATAGAAGCAGTGCTGCCTGCCGGTGTGGCAGGCGATGCCGCCGGCCTGTTCGACCTGCAGCAGCAGCGCGTCGCCGTCGCAGTCCAGGCGCAGGTCGCGCAGTCTCTGCACGTGGCCGGACGATTCGCCCTTATGCCACAACTTGCCCCGCGAGCGCGACCAGTAGACCGCTTCGCCCAGCTCGATCGTGCGGCGCAGCGATTCGCGGCTCATCCACGCCATCATCAGCACGTGGCCGCTGTCGGCGTCCTGGGCGATGGCGGCGACCAGACCCTGATCGTTCCAGCGGATGTCGTCGAGCCAGTCGGCCACACTATGCCTCGCAATATGCTTGTCGATCGCCGCGGTTGGCGGCTGCGCGGGCGCGCATCTTAGCACGCCGCGGCGGCGCTGCGACCGTCGCCGCGCGGCTCACAGGCGCACCTCGATGCCGCGCTCGCGCATCGCCCGCTTGGCCTCGCCGACGCTGTGCTCGCCGAAGTGGAAGATGCTCGCCGCCAGCACCGCGTCGGCGCCGCCTTCGAGCACCCCCTCGCAGAGGTGCTCCAGCGTGCCGACGCCGCCGGAGGCGATCACCGGGATGCGCACCGCGTCGCTGATGGCGCGGGTCAGCGGCAGATTGAAGCCGGATTTGGTGCCGTCGCGGTCCATGCTGGTGAGGAGGATTTCACCGGCGCCGTAGTCGGCCATCTTGATCGCCCACTCGACCGCGTCGATGCCGGTCGGCTTGCGCCCGCCGTGGGTGAAGATCTCCCAGCGCAGCGGTTCGCCGGCGGCGCTGACCTGCTTGGCGTCGATGGCCACCACGATGCACTGGCTGCCGACCTTGTCGGTGGCCTCGCGGACCAGCTCCGGGTTGTGGATCGCGGCGGTGTTGATGCCGACCTTGTCGGCGCCGGCCATCAGCATGCGGCGCACGTCTTCGACCTTGCGGATGCCGCCGCCGACGGTCAGCGGGATGAACACTTCCGAGGCCACCTGCTCGACCACATGCACAATCGTTTCGCGGTCGTCGGAGCTGGCGGTGATGTCGAGAAAGGTGATCTCGTCGGCGCCCTCGCGGTCGTAGCGGCGCGCCACTTCCACCGGGTCGCCGGCGTCGCGGATATCGACGAACTGCACGCCCTTGACCACCCGGCCGGCGTCGACGTCGAGACAGGGAATGATGCGTTTGGCCAGGCCCATCGGCGGCTAGTTCCCACCGCCGGCGGCGTCGACGTGGCGCTGCGCCGCGGCCAGGTCGATCGTGCCTTCGTACAGCGCGCGGCCGAGGATCGCGCCCTCGACGCCGGCATCCTCGATGTCCAGCAGGCGATCGATGCAGGCCATGTCGGTGACGCCGCCGGAGGCGATGATCGGGATGGCGCTGGACTCGGCCAGCTTGCGCGTCGCTTCGGCGTTGAAGCCGTCCATCATGCCGTCGCGGCTGATGTCGGTGTAGACGATCGCCGTCACGCCGTAGTCGACGTAGTGCTCGACCAGCTCGATGGCGGTGAAGCGCGACATCTTCGCCCAGCCGTCGGTGGCGACGCGGCCGTCTTTGGCGTCCAGCCCGACGATCACGTGGCCGGGGAAGGACAGGCACAGGTCTTCGACGAAGTGCGGGTCGCGCACCGCGCGCGAGCCGATGATGACGTACTGCACGCCGGCGTCGAGATAGGCCTCGGCGGTCTCCTCGTCGCGGATGCCGCCGCCGATCTGGATCGGCAGCTCCGGGTGTGCCTGGGCGATGGCGCGGATCACCGCGGCATTCTTCGGCTTGCCGGCGAAGGCGCCGTCGAGATCGACCAGGTGCAGGCGTCGCGCGCCGGCTTCGACCCAGCGCGTGGCGACCGCCACCGGATCGTCGGAAAATACCGTGTCATCTTCCATGCGGCCCTGACGCAGGCGCACGCACTTGCCTTCCTTGAGGTCGATGGCGGGGATGAGAATCATCGTCGCTGTCCCGTGATGTGGCTTCCCGCGCCGCGGGCGCGAGGCTTTGGTTTCGAGGTCGATCAGCCGGTGGCCGCTGTTTCAATCGGCGCCGCCATCCCAGCGGGTGAAGTTGCGCAGCAGTCGCAGGCCGTCGGCGGCGCTCTTCTCCGGGTGGAACTGGCAGGCGAATACGTTAGCGCGTGCGATCGCGCAGGTGAAGTCATGGCCGTAGTGGCAGCGGCCGATGGCGAGTGCGGCATCGGTCGGATCGACGTAATAGCTGTGCACAAAGTAGAAGCGCGCGCCGTCGTCGATGCCCGCCCACAGCGGGTGCGGCGTCTGCCGGACCTGGTTCCAGCCCATGTGCGGCACCTTCAGCCGCGCGCCGGCGTGGTGGGCGTCGGCGGGCGGTTCGATCAGCGGCTCGGCGAAGGCGCGCACCTCGCCCGGCACCAGCCCCAGGCAGTCGCTGCCGCCGTTTTCTTCGCTGTGCGCGAAGAGCACCTGCAGGCCCATGCAGATGCCGAGGAAGGGCTTGTCGCGATACGCCTCGCGGAGCGTCTCGACCAGCGCGTGGCGGCGCAGCGCGGCCATGCAGTCGCGCGCCGCGCCCTGGCCGGGCACCACTACCCGGTCGGCGGCCGCGATCAGCTCGCGGCGATCGGTGACGATTACCCGCGCGTCCGGGGCGACGTGCTCCAGCGCTTTGGACACCGAGCGCAGATTGCCCATGCCATAGTCGAGCACGGCGATGGTCTGTCGGTTTGCGGTCTGCATCGGCGTGCGCTCAGAGGCTGCCCTTGGTCGAGGGCATCGCAGCCGGCGCGCGCTCGTCGCGGCTCGCCGCCGCGCGCAGCGCGCGACCGAAGGCTTTGAAGATGGTTTCCAGCTTGTGGTGCTCGTTGTGGCCGCGCAGGTTGTCGATGTGCAGCGTAGCGCGCGCGTGGTTGGCGAAACCCTGGAAGAATTCGTAGGCCAGATCGACATCGAAGCCGCCGACGCGGTCGCGGCGGAAATCGACGAAGTAGTGCAGCCCGGGGCGCCCGGAGAAGTCGATCACCACCCGCGACAGCGCCTCGTCCAGCGGCACGTAGGCGTGGCCGTAGCGCAGGATGCCCTTGCGCTCGCCGAGCGCGGCATCGAAAGCCTGGCCGAGGGTGATGCCGATGTCTTCGACGCTGTGGTGGTCGTCGATGCTGGTGTCGCCGTCGCAGGCCACGCTCAGGTCGATCAGCCCGTGGCGGGCGATCTGATCGAGCATGTGGTCGAGGAAGGGCACGCCGCTGGCCAGCTCGGCGCGGCCGCTGCCGTCGAGATCGATGCGCACGCGGATGCGCGTCTCGCTGGTGTTGCGGCTGATGTCGGCGCTGCGGCCGCTGGCGCTGCGCTCATCGGTGGGCGCGGACATGCTCGGGCTCCGGTTCGCAAAGGCGCGCAAGCATACAACTTATCCCGCGCCCGCACTACGCTGCGGGCGCGGCGGCGATTCAGTCAAAGCGCAGCTGGTCGAGCCAGCTGCCGACGGTGGCGGTCAGCGGCTCGCCCATGTCGGTGAAATAGTGGTTGGCGCCGGGAATGACGATCTGCCGCGAATGGGGGTTGCCGGCGTGACTGATGGCCTGCAGGCGATCCGGCGAGCCGCGCAGCACGGCGGGGAATTCGTCGCCGCCGAAGACATCCAGCACCGGCACGCCGATCTGGTCCAGCGCGAAGGGTTCGGGCATCGGCTGCTGATAGTCGGTGGCGCCCATGCCGATGCCGACGAAGCCGTCGATGCTGTCGTCGCCGGCGGCTTTGAGCCAGGCCATCGCCATGTGCACGCCGCAGCTGTGCGCGGCCAGCACGATGTTCTCGTAGCCCTGTTCGCGCAGAAAGGCGATCCCGGCTTCGATGCGCGGGAAGGCGGCGGGGAAGATCGGCATGTAGTCGTAGTAGGTGGAATCCTTGGCCAGCACCGGCATCTGCAGCGACAGCGTCGCCCAGCCGTATTCGATTAGCCCCACGCGCAGCGGGTTGGCGACGTCGGCCCAGTCCGGGTGGGTGCCGCGGCCGTGCAGGACGATCACCGCCCTGCCGACCTGATCCGGCTCGGTGTAGATGCCGAGAAACTCGCGGCCGTCGGCCTCCAGCCATACCGGTTCGCCGTCGAAGATGGCATCGACGATCTGCTCGGCCATGCGCTGTTCGCGCTCCAGGTCGGGGGCTGTCTCCGCTGCGCTTTCGGCGGCCTGCGCCGGCGGCAGCAGGCAGAGCAGGGCGGCGAGCAGCCCGGGCAAAAGTCCAGGCAGCAGTCCGTATCGCATCGGGGCGGTTCTCCGTAGTTGGCGCGCGGGCGCGCGGTGGCTGATTAGGATAACGCCAGTGGGCCGCCGAACCCTATCCCCCTATCAGGTTAAGCGCGCATCGTCGGTGATCGATTGCCGCCCGGCGCCGGCTGATTTAACTTGCCGCCCCAATCCAGCCCGCCAGCGAGCGCCGCGCCATGCCCGCCGAGTCCCTGCTCGCCTTTCTGCTCGCCGTCGGCCTGCTCACCGTGGCGCCGGGGCTGGATACCCTGGTGGTGCTGCGCAACAGCCTGCGCGGTGGCTGGCGCGACGGTGCGCTGACCAGTTTCGGCATCTGTTGCGGGCTGTTTGGCCACGCCAGCCTGTCCGCGCTGGGGGTGTCGCTGCTGCTGCTCGGCTCGCCAGCGCTGTTCGCCGCACTCAAACTGGCCGGCGCCGCCTATCTGTGCTGGCTGGGCCTGCACAGCCTGGCTGCGGCCATCGCCGGGCGCGCCACCGGGCTGGGTGGTGGCGTCGATGCGCGGGCCGGCGCGCAGGCCGCTGCGCCGGCGGCGCTGCGCTCGCTGCGCGAGGGGCTGTTGTCCAACCTGCTCAACCCCAAAACCGCCACCTTTTATCTGGCCTTGTTGCCGCAGTTCATCGACCCGGCCGGCAGTGCGCTGGGCCAGTCGCTGCTGCTCGCCGCGATCCACTTCGCCCTCTCCCTGCTCTGGCTCTGCGGCCTGGCGCTGGCCGCCGGCCGGGCGCGTCGGTTGCTGGCCGCGCCGCGCTTTGCGCGCGCTGCCGACGGCCTGCTCGGTGCCACCCTGATCGGCCTCGGCCTGCGCCTGGCGCTCTCTGAGCGCTGATCCGGCAAGTGGCCGAGCGCCGATCCGCACAGCGCGTGGCGGGCGCCGTAGAATCGCCGCTTCGACTATTCCAGCGGAGGATGCCCCGTGAAGATCGGATTCATCGGTCTGGGCCTGATGGGCCGGCCCATGAGCCTGCGCCTGCTCGGTGCCGGCCACGAGCTGAGTGTGTACAACCGCGATGCGGCGAAGAGCGCGCCGCTGGCCGCGGCCGGCGCGCAGGTCGCCGCCAGTCCGGCCGCGCTGGCGGCAGCGGTGGATGTGGTGCTGCTGTGCGTCAGTGACACCGCGGCGGTGGCGGCGCTGGTGTTCGGCGCCGACGGCGTCGCCAGCGGCGCGCGAGCCGGGCAGCTGCTGGTGGATTGCTCCAGCATCGACCCGGCGGCGACCCGCGACTTCGCCGCGCGCCTGGCGCAGCGTGGCGCGCGCTGGGTGGACGCGCCGGTCTCCGGTGGCGTGCCCGGCGCCGAGGCCGGCACGCTGGCGATGATGGCCGGTGGCGCGGCGGCGGATATCGACGCCCTGCGCGAGCCGCTGGCGCCGCTGTACGCGCGGCTGAGCCACATGGGGCCGGTGGGCAGCGGTCAGGTGAGCAAGGTCTGCAACCAGATGATCGTCGGCTGCAACGCGCTGGTGATCGCCGAGATGGTGGCCTTGGCGGAGGCGGCCGGGGTGGATGCCGCGCGCCTGCCCGAGGCGCTGGCCGGTGGCTTTGCCGACTCGAAGCCGCTGCAGATTCTCGCCCCGCGGATGGCCGCGAGCGACTTCGAGCCACCGCAGTGGACGGTGGCGACGCTGCTCAAGGATCTGGATCTGGCCGCCGCGCTGGCCGGCGAGTTGGATCGGGCGACGCCACTGGCCGCGGCGGCCCGCCAGCTGATGCGGATCTTTGCCAGTCGCGACGCCGGTGCGCGGCGCGACCCGAGCGCGCTGGTCGAGCTGTATCGGCGCGGCTAGTAGTGATCGCTTGCAGCGACTGCCGTCGGCGGTGGCGGCCAACGGCAGCTTAGGGGGGTGTGCCGGAAAATTTCCCGGCGGCGCCGAGGGTGGCGGGGAACAGCGCTGGGTGAGAAGCGCCAGCGCTGTCGTCTCAGCTCTCTGCCAGCAGGCCATCCAGCAGGCGCTCTTCGCGCACCAGATTCGCCGCCTGCACGCGATTTTTAACGTTGATTTTCTTGAAGATATTGTGCATGTGCGTTTTGATGGTGTGCTCGCTCAGGCAGAGTTTTTCAGCGATCTCGCGGTTGGTGGCGCCGAGCGTGGTGTGGCGCAGGATCTCTACCTCGCGCTTGGTCAGATTGCCCAGCAGGGCGGCCGATTTCTGCTGGCTGCGGCCGCGTTCGATGCAGCGCTGCATGACTTCGCGGGGCATCCACATGCGGCCCTCGCGGATCTCCTCGGCACCGCGCAGCAGCAGCTCGGTGGCGGCGGATTCCATGAACAGGCCGTACAGGCAGCTGTAGTGGAGGAAGCGCTCGGCGCTGAGCAGCCCACCGACGTTGAGCAGGGCGACGCGGGTCGCCGAGCGGCACACCTCGACCTCATTGAGTACGTTGTGGATGACCTCGTTGCGGGCCGTGGCGCAGTCGATCATAAAGATGGCGTCATCGCACTGACGCGCCAGCCCGGGCAGTACCGACACCGGCACCACGCCGCAGCGAAATTGTGGATGGCGCGCGAAAGCACGGCTGAATTCCAGGGTGAAGGGGGTGTCTTCGCCGACGCCGAGAACCACTGCGCTGGCTTGTCTTCCGGGGTTCAGGCCGTGCTCGCGGCTGTGGTTCAGGGCCGTTGCGCGGTCATTCTGGCGGGATTTTATCTGTACGATGTCTTCCGGGTGCATGGCAGCCCTTCCTGTGTTGGCGCTCGCTTGCGCGAACCGGCGGCCTTTGTCATGCCTGCTCGGTTCGCGCGGCTTACCGTCGCCGCGAGTCGCGCTTGTTGATTTGTTGGCTCAGCTTATTAAACAACTCAGTCAATCCGCTGACACAACGCACATTTCTCTGGCTGGATGATAATTTCAACCTGTCGCCAACTGCGCTTGACATGCCGGTGATTGCATCGATCTTCAGCGACTTCGGGTGAAAATTGCCAAGCTGCTCACAACTCTCGGTGGCATGGCACCGGGAATGGCCCGATCAGGAAAATTGATCGGCCATTGCCGTCGCGATGTCTGCCACAGCGGCCGCGGATCGGCGCAGTGGCGCGCCGGTGGCTCCAGCCTTGCCCCGCCGGCGGCAAGTCCTTAGGCTTCTTTGATCTCCGGGGCGGCGAGTGGATGCGGATATGGCGGATGCGGATTTCTCCAGCGCGCGGCAGACCATGGTCGAGCGCCAGCTGCGTCCCTGGCAGGTACTCGATGAGCGCGTGCTGGCGGCGCTCGGCGCGGTGCCGCGCGAGGATTTCGTGCCGCCGGCCTGGCGGCACAGCGCTTACGCGGATCTGGCCGTGCCGCTCGCCGGCGAGGCCGGTGGCGGACAGCACAGCCTGCTGCCGCCCAATGTCTGCGGCCGCGCGCTGCAGTCGCTGGCGCTGCGCGGCGACGAGCGCGTGCTGATCCTCGGCGACGCCAGCGGCTATCTCGGCGCCTGCGCCGCGCAGCTGGCGCAGCGCGTGCTCTGTTTGCAGGCGGATGCGCAACGGGTCGAGTTGATCGCGGCGCGCTTCGCCGCTCTGGGCATCGACAATGCCCGGGCCCGCTGCGGTGATGTGCTCGCAGATGGCCTGCCGGCGGCCGATGTCGCTGCTGCCAGCGATTGCGATAGCGATGGCTGGCAGGCGATGCTGGTGGCTGCGTCGCTGAGCGACGTGCCGGCGCAGTGGCTGGCGCAGCTGGCCGTCGGCGGACGACTGTTTGCGATACTCGGCGACCCGCGCGCCGCGGTGATGACCGCCACCCTGGTCAGCCGCGTCGGCCAGTGCGACTGGCGCCGCGAGGGCTTGTTCGAAACGCGCGCCCCGGCGCTGCGGACGCTGCCGGCGGCGGTCGAGTTCTGTTTTTGAACGATCGGCGCCGGGTGTGCCGTTTGCCGGGGTGCGCCGTTTGCCGGGTGCGCCATTTGCCGGGGGCAGGCGGCCTTGCGTAGAATATCAGTAATTACTAATGTTGCTTACCGCGCGCTTTGCGCGGTCGCCATCCACTATCGGGAGTGACCATGCCCCTCGCCCAGCGCACTGCCGCTTTTCTATCTGCCGCGCTCGCCAGCGCGATCCTGTCGCCACTGGCTGCCGCCGCCGATCTGCTCGATGTCTACCGACTGGCGCAGACCAACGACGCCAGCTACCAGATCGCCCGCCATCAGCTCGACGCCGCGCGCCAGGCGCTGCCCCAGGCGCGCTCCGCGCTGGGGCCGCAGGTTGGCGTCTCCGCCTCGGTCGGTTTCAACGACAACAACGATGACGGCCGGGACACCTACCGCAGCGACAGCGTCGGCATCTCGCTGACCCAGCCGCTCTACGATCGCGGCGCGCGCAGCAATGTGCAGCGCGCCGACCTCTCCGTGAGCCGCGCCGAGGCGGATTTCAGCGCCGCCGGGCAGGCGCTGATGCTGCGCGTCGCCGAGCGCTACTTCGGCGTGTTGCGCGCGCAGAACAACCTGCAGTTCGCGCGCTCGGAGAAAGAAGCCATCGCCCGCCAGCTGGAGCAGGCCGAGCGGCGCTTCGAGGTCGGCCTGATCGCGGTTACCGATGTCAAAGAGGCGCAGGCCCAGTACGACCTCGCAGTGGCGCAGGAAATCGCCGCGCAGAACAGCCTCGCCAGCGCCCGCGAGGTGCTCCATCTGACCACCGGCGAGCCGGTCGGCGAGCTGGCGACACTGCGCGAGGATTCGCCGCTGCCGCCGCCGGTGCCGGAGGACATCGACGCCTGGGTGGAGACCGCGCAGAACAACAGCCTGTCGCTGCGCGCGGCGCAGCTGGCGGCCCGGGAGGCGGCGCGGGCGGTGGAGATCAGCCGCTCCGGGCGCTATCCGAATGTCGATCTGGTCGCCAGCTACAACAACGTCAATAGCGAAAACCCATTCAGTGACGGCGAGGGCGGCGCCATCGCGGTGCAGCTCAACTACTCGTTGTACAACGCCGGCAGCGTCGATTCACAGGTCGCCCAGGCGTTGGCCAACGCCAGTCTGGCCAGTCAGCAGGCCGAGTTGCAGCGGCGCAGCGCCGTGCAGCAGGCGCGCGACGCCTACCTCAGCGTGCTCGCCGACATCAGCCGCGCGCGCGCCCTGAAGCAGGCGCTGATCTCCACCCAGGTGGCCGCCGAGGCCACCCAGGCCGGCTTCGAGGTCGGCACGCGCACCGCGGTGGAGGTGCTCGCCGCGCTGCGCAACACCTACCGCGCCCAGGCCGATTACTTCGGCTCGCGCTACGACTATCTGCTCGACCGATTGCGCCTGCTGCAGGCCGCCGGCACCCTCGTCGAAGTCGATCTGGCGCAGATCGACGACTGGCTGCAACCCTGACCGCGGCGCAGCGCCGCGACACGCCCGGGAGGCCCGAAATGCACAAGCCCACCAGCCTCTGCGACGCCAGCGACGCGCTGCTCGTGGTGATCGACATCCAGTCGCGCCTGCTGCCGGCGATGGCCGAGGACGACCAGCAGCGGGTGGTCGATCACGCCGGGCGGCTGCTGCGCGCCGCCGGCATGCTCGATCTGCCGGTGCTGATCACCGAGCAGTACCCGCGCGGCCTGGGCCACACCGATGCGCGCCTCGCCGAGCTGGCGCCGACCGCGGCGCGCACGCTGGAAAAGACCAGCTTCTCCGCCTGCGGCGCGGAGGCCTTTCTGCGCTGTCTCGACTACAGCGGGCGCAAGCAGGTGGTGCTGCTGGGCATGGAGGCGCACGTCTGCGTGCTGCAGACCGCGCTCGATCTGCTGGCGCGCGGGCTGGAAGTGTTTCTGGTCGCCGATGCGGTGTGCTCGCGCGATCCGCTGCACCGCGACAACGCCATCGCCCGCATGCGCGGCGCCGGCGCGCTGATCAGCAACCGCGAGTCGGTGATGTTCGAGTGGCTGCGCGACGCCCGCCACGAGAAGTTCCGCGAGATCTCGAAGCAGCTGATCGCCTGAGCTTCGCCGGCGCCGGCTTCGATGCCGGGTCTATGCCGGGGCGGGATATGAGATCGGAGGGGCAGTGCCGGCGTCGATGGCTGTGGCCGCGGCGCTGGCTGGCTCTATAATCGCCGCCCTTTGAGCCTGCGGATCGCGCATGTCCGAAAACACCGACACCTTCCGCGCCGGCGACTGGCTGGCGCCGCGCCACTGGCCGCTGTGGAGCCTGTTCGGCCTGCTCTGGCTGAGCGCGCGGCTGCCGTTTGCCGCGCAGTTGTGGATCGGCCGGCGCAGCGGCGATCTGCTGCGCCTGCTGCTGCCCGAGCGCCGCGCCATTCTGCGCGCCAATCTGCAACTGGCCTTTCCCGGGATGGATGCCGATGCCCGCGAGGCACTGCTGGTGGATAACTACCGGCACACCGGGATGAGCCTCGCCGAGATGGGCGCGCTGTGGTTCGGCAGGCCCAGCGCCTTGCAGCAGCGCCTGCGCGTCGAGGGCATGCAGCATCTGCAGGCGGCGCGCGCCGGCGGGCGCGGGGTGATTCTGCTGCAGGCGCACTTCACCACGCTGGAATTCGTCGGCAATCTGCTCGGCGCGCGGATCGGCATGGATGCCAATTACGATGACCCGAAGAATCCACTGTACGCCGCCTTTTTGCGCCGGCAGCGCGAGCGCTTCGTCGAGGAAACCATCGCCAACCGCAACATCCGCCGCATGGTGCGCCGCCTCAGGCAGGGCCGCACGGTGTGGTTTTCGCCGGATCAGTGGGTCGCCGGACACCGCGGCGGCATCCTCAGCCACTACTTCGGGCGGCGCGTGTTCACCAGCCCGGGGACGGCGCGCATCGCCGCGCTGACCGGCGCCGCGGTGGTGCCGCTGCTGGCCCTGCGCGAGCCGAATGGACAGTACCGCGCGCTGCTGCTGCCGGCGCTGGAGGATTTCCCCGGCGACGATCTGGCCGCCGCCACGCAGCGCGTCAACGACCTGTTCGAGGCCCAGGTGCGCGCCCATCCGGCCCCCTACCTGTGGCTGCACAAACGCTTCAAGCGGGTCGACGACAGCCAGCCGGATATCTACTCGTGAAGCCCGCCGCGGTGCCGCTGCGCTATCGCGCGCTGCTCGCCGCGCTGGCGCTGCCGATGCTCGGTTACACGCTCTGGCGGGCGCTGCGCGACGGCGGCTGGCGCTATCTGTGGCAGCGCCTGGGCTTCGGTCTGCCGCGGCTGCAGCGGCCGATCTGGCTGCACTGTGCCTCGGTGGGTGAGGTCAACGCGGCGCTGCCGCTGCTCGACGGGCTGCTGGCGCGATACCCGGACGCGCCGCTGCTGGTGACCAGCAACACCCCGACCGGCGCCGCGGTGCTCGCCCGGCGCTGCGGCGAGCGCGTGCGGCATGCCTATCTGCCGCTGGATTTCCGCTTTGCCGCCCGGCGCTTTCTGCGCCACTGCCGGCCGCGCTGCGGGCTGATCGTCGAGACCGAGCTGTGGGCCAATCTGTACCGCGCCGCCGCCGAGCGCGGCGTGCCGCTGGCGATCGTCAATGGCCGCCTGTCGGCGCGCACGCTGGACGCCGGCGGGCTGCTGCGCCCTCTGTTGCGCCCGGCGCTGCGCAGCTGCCTGCGCAACGTCGATCGCGTGCTGGCGCGCGGCGCGGCGGACGCCGCCGGCTTTCGCCAGCTGGGTGCGCCGGACGAGCGGGTGAGGGTGCTGGGCAATCTCAAGTTCGCCGCGGCGGCGCAGCCACTGGCGGCGACGCCGCGACCGATCGAGCGGCGCTACTGGCTGGCGGCATCGACCCACGACGACGAGGAGCTGCAGCTGGCGCGGATCCGGCGCGAGCTGGGCCGCGACGAGTTGCTGGTGATCGCGCCGCGCCACCCGGAGCGTCGCGAGGCGATCCTGCGCCAGCTTGCGCCGCTGGGGCTGGATGTCGCGGTGCGCAGCCGCGGCGAGCCCATCGCCGCCGGCACGCAGCTCTATCTGGCCGATACGCTGGGTGAACTGGCCGGCTTCATCGCCCACGCCGAGCTGGTTTTCATGGGTGGCTCGCTGATCCCGCGCGGCGGTCAGAACCTGCTGGAGCCGGCGCGCGCCGGGGTGGCGATCATCTGCGGGCCGCACATGGAAAACTTCGCCGACGAGCTGGCGCGCCTGCGCGCCGCCGATGCGTTGCGCCAGGTGGCCGATGCCGCCGCGCTGGCGAGGCTGCTCGATGAGCTGCTCGACGACGCCGCGCAGCGGGCGCGGCTCGGCGCCGCAGCGCAGGCGCTGGTGCGCCGCGAAGCCGGCGTCGGGCGGGCCTATCTGGAGGCGCTGCAGCCGCTGCTCGGCCAGGGCACCGACGGCCGCTAGTTGATCGGGCGTCCCGCCGGCCGGGCGGGCATGCTGTCTACCGTGACGCTGCAGGCGCAGGATGCCATCGCCGTCCCGCTCGCGCGGCAGGTCGCCCGCATTGACGGGCCTGGTCTGCCGCTACGGGGCCATTGCCGGCCCGCTACAGAATGTTGACCTCGACGCTGTCGGCCAGGGTGTTGGCGATGAAGCAGTAGCGGTGTGCCCGCTGCTGCATCTCCTCCAGTTCCGCCGCGCCGACCGAAAAGCCCGCGTCGAAGGTCACCTCCGGGTACAGATCGATGCGCGTTACCGACATCTGGCCGGCGGCATTTTTGCCCAGATGCGCGACGGCATTGTCGCTGTAGCCGGCCACCGGCCACCGGGCTTTGGCCGCCAGGGCGAGGAAGGTCATCATGTGGCAGCTCGACAGCGACGCCGCCAGCGCCTGTTCGGGGTTGCTGTTGGCCGGATCGCCGCCCCAGTCCGGGGCGGCGTCCGCTTTCAGCGCGAAGTGGTCGTTGTAGTGCACGGTGTGTGCGTTCGAGAACTTGCCGGGCAGCAGCCGAGGCTCGGCGCGCTGCCAGTTCAGCTCGATGGACAGTTCGGACATCTCGGCTCTCCGCTATGACGGGACAGTCTCCTGGGCGGCGCGCTCAGGCGACCGCGAGATCCTGTGCCGGCTCGAAGAACGGCTGATCCTCGATGCTGGCCGGCAGCACGGGGGCGGCGGTGAGCTTCTTTTTCGGGTCGTAGAAGGGCTTTTCCACGACGCTGGCGAACACCGTGCCGGAGGGCAGCGCGACTTCCAGCCGGGTGCCGATTTCGGCGTATTCGGCGGCCACCATCGCCAGGGCGATGTTCTGTTCCAGGCGCGGCGAGTAGACCGCGGAGGTCACCTTGCCGATCGACTCACCGTCTTTGCCGAGGCCCCAGAAAGTGGTGTTCGGGCCTTTCAGCGGCGCGCAGTCGATGCGCAGGCCGACCTGCTTGCGGGTGACGCCTTCATCGCGAATCCGCTGCAGCGCGGCCTTGCCGATGAAGTCGGCTTCCATGTCGACGTTGATCAGTCGGTCCATGCCCAGCTCGTAGGGGTTGGTGTGGATGTCGGCGTCGGCGTGATAGGAGAGCATGCCGCCCTCGATGCGCCGGATCGACGAGGTGTGGCCGGGCTTGAGGCCAAACGGTGCGCCGGCGGCCATGATTTTTTCCCACAGCTCGTCGCCGCGCGAACCGTCGCGCAGGTACAGCTCGTAGCCCAGCTCGCTGGACCAGCCGGTGCGCGAGACGACCAGCGGGATACCGTCCAGCTCGACTTCGCGCAGCCAGTAGTACTTGAGATCCATGATTTCGTCGCCGAACAGCGCCTTCATCACCTCGCCGGATTTCGGCCCCTGCAGCTGCAGCGGCGAGACGTCCGGTTCGCGGATGCTGACGTCCAGACCCGAGTGCACGGCCAGGCCCTGCGCCCAGAGCAGCACGTCGCTGTCGGCGAGCGAGATCCAGAAGTGGTTTTCGGCCAGCCGCAGCAGGATCGGATCGTTGATGATGCCGCCTTCGGCGTTGGTGATCAGGATGTACTTGCACTGACCGACCGCCATTTTCGACAGGTCGCGCGGGGTCAGCAGCTGGGTGAACCTGGCGGCGTCGGGGCCGGTGATCTCGACCTGCCGCTCGACCGCCACGTCGCAGAGGATCGCGTCGTTCACCAGGTTCCAGAAATTCTGTTCCGGATCGCCGAAATCGCGCGGGATGTACATGTGGTTGTAGACGGAAAAGGCAGCCGCACCCCAACGCACGGTGGCATCGAAGTAGGGGGATTTGCGGATCTGGGTACCGAAGCCGAAGTCGCCTGCGTTTTGCATGTCTGTCACCTGTGATGAAGGCTGTGTTTGACCGGCCGCTGTGCTGTTGCGGCAGGGCGCCATTCTATTTACGGTGACAGTGGCAAATGGTCTGAAATGGCCCCGCTGCGCAGACTGTTTGGACTGTGATCGGCGCCTCGATGGCGGCTTTCGGACTTTGCTGCGGCGCTGCTCTGCGGGCGGCTTGTGGCGGCCCGTTTGTGGCGTGTCCGCGCTGATCTACCTGCGGCGTGCATCGAACAGGCGCGCGACATCCGGCTGGATCGATTTGATCTCGCGGGTGGCGATGTAGGTCATGTAGCGGTCGATGCCCAGCTCCGCGGTGAGCAGCCCATCCATCGTCTGCTGAAACGCCGCCAGACTGGGGCTTACGAACTTCAGCACATAGTCCATGCCGCCGCCGGTGGCGATGCATTCGACGACTTCATCGCACTGCTGGATATGCTGCTCGAAGCGTTCCTGGCTGCGCTTGCTGTGATTGCCGAGCGAGACCGTCACCACGATGGTGAAAACGTCGGCCAGGCGCGCCAGAGCGATGTCGGCGTGATAGCCGCGGATCAGCCCGGCTCTCTCCAGGCGGGTGAGGCGCGTCCAGCAGGGCGTCGGCGAGAGGTTGACGCGCTCGGCCAGCCTGGCCTTGCTGAGCCGGCCGTGTTGCTGGATCGCGCTGAGGATGCGGATGTCCGCGGCATCGAGGGCTGCCCCTACCATCATTTTTTTCAGCTCCACCTGAATCGCTTCCCCGTTCTGCCGACCCGCGTCGCCGCGTGCGTTTGCGTCCGCCCGTTGGCCGCGGCGACGGCATCCGGCTGAATCTTGCGTGCAAGTCACGCGCGGAGCAAGCGCGCCGGATTATTGCCGCGGCGGCATCTGCGCTCATCCACTGCGCGCTTGCTATCACGGGCCACGCTTGATACTCATGGGGGCGCACAGGATGTCGTTTTTACCTAACAGTGTGACCGCCCCGGACCCGCGGGCAATCTGATAGCGACTCACACTGCCCCGGTGTCCGCGCTGCCGCAGAGCTTTGTCCTCCGGTGGCGCGGTCGCCCTCTGCACCGCGCTGACGCGCGGCACCACAGGCCGCTCTGGCGGCCGATCTTTCCATACAACTACTACGGGAGGAACGCGATGTATTCCAGCATCATGGTTCCCGTCGATCTGGCCCATCTGGACAAGATCGACAAGGCGCTGCAGGCTGCGGCCGACCTGGCCAGGCACTACGGCGCCGCAGTCCACTACGTGGCGGTAACCAGCGCCGCACCCAGCGAGGTGGCCCACAACCCGGCCGAGTTCGCCGAGAAGCTCGACAGTTTCGTCGCCGCGCAGGCCAGGGCCCACGGCATTGACGCGCGGGCCCATCCCATCAGGTCCCACGACCCGGCGGTGGATCTCGACCAGACCCTGCGCAATGCCGGCGATGCTATCGGTGCCGATCTAATCGTCATGGCCTCGCACGTGCCGGGTTTCGCCGATCACATCTTCCACGCCCACGGCGGTTACGTGGCCTCGCACTCCGACCTGTCGGTATTCGTGGTCAGATAACAGCAATAAATGCTATCCGGGCCGCGCGCCGCGCAGCACCGGGGACGCTATGGAGGAATCACTCAGAATGTCTAACGAAATCGATACCGATTACGTCATCGGGCAGGACAATGTACAGACGAAGATCGGGCCTTTCGGGCTGGACTTCCACAACCCGGTATTTCTCATCTCCGGGTTGTCGGTCATCGCTCTGGTGCTGTTCTGCCTGATTTTCGACGAGGCGGCGAGCGCTATGTTCGGTGCGCTGCGCCCCTGGCTGACCACGAAACTGGATTTCGTGTTCGCCATCGCCATGAACATCTTCGTGCTGTTCTGCCTGTTCCTGATCGTCTCGCCGCTGGGCAGGGTCAGGATCGGCGGCAAGCATGCTCAGCCGGAGTACTCCTACATCAGCTGGTTCGCCATGCTGTTCGCCGCCGGCATGGGCATCGGCCTGGTGTTCTACGGCGTGCTGGAGCCGCTCAACCACACCCTGTCGCCACCGCTCGGCGTACCCGGGGCGCTGGATGCCGACGGCAATCTGGCCGCCGCCGCGGTGGTCGAGCAGGCGACCAGGGCCGGCATGGCGGGGACCATCTTCCACTGGGGGCTGCACCCCTGGGCGGTGTACAGCGTGGTGGCGCTGGCGCTGGCCATCTTCTGCTACAACAAGGGCCTGCCGCTGACCATCCGCTCGGCCTTCTACCCGATCCTCGGCGAGCGCACCTGGGGCTGGCCCGGGCACCTCATCGATTCGCTGGCCTCGCTGGCGACCCTCGCCGGTCTGGCCACCTCGCTGGGTTTCGGTGCCTCGCAGGCCGCGGCGGGAATGAACTACGTGTTCGGCATCGAGGCCACCGACACGCTGAAGGTGATCATCATCCTCGCCGTTACCGCGCTGGCGCTGATCTCCGTGCTGCGCGGCCTCGACGGCGGCGTCAAGGTGCTCTCCGAGGCCAACATGATGCTGGCCTTCGCGCTGTTTCTGTTCGTCATCATCGCCGGCGCTACAGCGGACATCTTCAGCATCTTCGGCAGCGGCCTGGCGACCTACGTCACCGACCTGCCGGCGCTGTCCAACTGGATCGGCCGCGAGGACACCGGCTACTTCCACGGCTGGACGACCTTCTACTGGGCCTGGTGGATCGCCTGGTCGCCCTTCGTCGGCATGTTCATCGCGCGCGTCTCGCTGGGCCGCACGGTGCGCGAGTTCGTGGTCTGCGTGCTGATCGTGCCGACCCTGGTCTGCGTGCTGTGGATGGCCGCCTTCGGCGGCACCGCCATCAGCCAGATGACCAGTGACGGCTACATGGGCGTGCAGCAGACCATCGCCAACTGGACGCCGGAGCTGTCGCTGTTCGCGATGCTCGAACAGCTGCCGATGACCACCGTCACTTCGCTGGTGGGCATCGTGCTGGTGCTGGTGTTCTTCGTCACCTCGTCGGATTCCGGCTCGCTGGTGGTCGATACCATCTGCGCCGGCGGCAAGATCGACGCGCCGGTTTCGCAGCGCGTGTTCTGGTGCAGCTTCGAGGGGTTGATCGCGATTGCGCTGCTGCTCGGCGGCGGGCTGGGCTCGCTGCAGGCGCTGGCCATCGCCACCGGCTTCCCCTTCGCGATCATCTGCGTGGGGTTGTGCTACTGCATCTACAAGGGCCTGTCTACAGAGGAGATCTGAGCCCGCCCGGCGCGGCGCCGCCGGCCCCGCCGGCCGGCGCTGCGCGACACCCTTCAGGCCCCGCCATTGCGCGGGGCCTTTTTGTGTCCGTGCCAGGCGCTTGGCGCGGGTGGGCGCGGCGGGCTAACATCGCCGCCTGTCGCGCTGGCGTCACAGACAATAAAACCGGGGGAGAAGAGAGACATGATCAACAAGACGATTGCCGTCGCCGCTGCCGCATTGCTGTTGGGCGCCGCGCAGCAGCCCGTCGCGCTGGCCGCCGAGCCGGTGCGGATCGGCATGCTGACCACCCTGTCCACCAAGGCCGGCTACCTCGGCGAGGACATCCGCGACGGCTTCATGCTGGCGGTGGAGGCCGAGGGCGGCAAGCTCGGCGGCGTGCCGGTCGAGGTCTCGGTGGAGGACGACGAGCGCAAGCCCGGCAAGGGGGTGTCGATCGCCGAGCGCTATCTCAAGCGCGATGGCGCGAAAATTCTCACCGGCATCGTCTTCTCCAACGTGGCGATGGCGGTGGTGCCGAAAGTGGTGCGCGAGGATGCGATCTACATCAGCCCCAACGCCGGGCCGTCGCGCCTCGCCGGCAAGGGCTGCCACGCCAACTACTTCAACGTCGCCTGGCAGAACGACAATCTGCACGAGGTGATGGGCAAGTACGTCAGCGAGGCCGGCCACCAGCGCGCCTACATCCTCGCCCCCAACTACCCGGCCGGCAAAGACGCGCTGGCCGGCTTCAAACGCTATTTCAAGGGCGAGCTGGCCGGCGAGGTCTACACCAAGCTGGGCCAGTCGGACTACGCCGCGGAGATCGCCGAGCTGCGCGCCGCCAGGCCCGATGCGGTGTTCTTCTTCCTGCCCGGCGGGATGGGCATCAATTTCCTCAAGCAGTACGCCCAGGCGGGCGTCGATGTGCCGGTCTTCGGCCCGGCCTTCTCCTTCGACGCGCGCATTCTCAAAGCGGTCGGTGACGCCGCCGTCGGCGTGCACAACGGCTCGCAGTGGAACCACGATCTGGTGGTGCCGGCCAACGTGCAGTTCGTGCACGATTTCCGCGAGAAGTACGGCCGCATGCCGACCCTCTACGCCAGCCAGGGCTACGACGCCGCGCGGCTGATCGCCAGCGCGCTCAAGGCCACCGGCGGGGTGGATGATCTCGACGCCCTGCGCGCCGCGCTGAAACGCGCCGATTTCGAATCGGTGCGCGGCCGCTTCGCCTTCGGCAACAACCAGCACCCGGTGCAGGATATCTACGTGCGCCGCGTGGTGAAGGATGACGAGGGCATCCGCAACGAAACCGTCAATCGCGTCTTCGAGGCGCACCGCGACGCCTACGCGGCCGACTGCAAGCTCTGAGCGGGTGTCGGGCGGGCGCCGGGCGGGCCGCTGCGCCCGCCCGGCAGCCACCCGACCAGCACACATGCTGCTTTTCTTCGAACAGCTCCTCAACGGCCTGCAGCTGGGCATCACCCTGTTTCTGATGTCCGCCGGGCTGACCCTGGTGTTCGGGGTGATGAACGTCATCAACCTGGCCCACGGCTCCTTCTACATGGTCGGCGCCTATGTGGCGGCGACGGTGGCCGCGCACTCCGGCAGCTTTGCGCTCGGCGTGCTCGCCGCGCTGCCGGCCGCCGGGCTCACCGGCATGCTGGTCGAAGCGCTGGTTATCCGCCGCCTGTATCTGCGCGATCACCTCGATCAGGTGCTCGCCACCTTTGGTCTGATTCTCTTCTTCAACGAGCTGGTGCGCGTCGTCTGGGGTCGCCAGCCGCTGTTTCTCGACGTGCCCGGCTGGCTCTCCGGCCAGGTCGAGCTGATCCCCGGCGCGCCCTATCCCAGCTACCGGCTGGCGATCATCGTCGCCGGTGCGCTGGTCGGCGTCGCGCTGTGGTGGCTGATCGCGCGCACCCGCCTGGGCATGCGCATCCGCGCCGGGGCCAGCAACCTGCAGATGGTCGCCGCGCTGGGGGTCAACATCCGCCTGCTCAATACCCTGGTGTTCGGCCTCGGCGCGCTGCTCGCCGGGCTGGCCGGTGCGCTGGCCGGGCCGATCCTCGCGGTGGAGTCGGGGATGGGCGAGAGCATCCTGATCCTGACCTTCGTGGTGATCGTCATCGGCGGTATCGGCTCGGTGCGCGGCGCGCTGATCGGCGCGTTGCTGGTGGGTCTGGTGGACACCCTCGGGCGCGCCTTTTTGCCCGATCTGTTGCGCCTGTTCCTGCCGGTCGCGCAGGCCGACGGCGCCGGCGCCTCGCTGGCCTCGATGGCCATCTACATCCTGATGGCGGCGGTGCTGGCGGTGCGTCCGCGCGGCCTGTTCCCGGTCAGTCATGGCTGAGCGCCGCCGGCACTGGAGCCGCGAGCGCGCACTGCTGGTCGCTGGCGCGTTCGGCCTGGTGCTGCTGCCGCCGCTGGCGGAGCTGGCCGGCGAGGGCTTTTTCGTCTCCACCGCGGCGCGCGTGCTGATCTACGCCCTGGCCGCGGCCAGCCTCGATCTGATCGTCGGCTACGGGGCGATGGTCAGCTTCGGCCACGCCGCCTTTGTCGGCATCGGCGCCTACGTCGTCGCCATCGCCAGTTTTCACGCCGGCGAGGGCACGGACTTTATCGACGGGCTGGTCGGCGGCTCCGAGCAGGCGCTGCTGCTGTGGCCGCTGGCGATGCTGGTGGCCGGCGTCGCCGCGGCGCTGATCGGCGCCATCTGCCTGCGCACCAGTGGCATCCACTTCATCATGATCACCCTGGCTTTTGCGCAGATGGCCTATTTCTTTTTTGTCTCGCTGGAAGCCTACGGCGGCGACGACGGCCTGCCGTTCTACGGCCGCAACCAGTTGCCGGGGCTGGATCTGGGCGACGACACCACCTTTTACTACGTCTGCCTGGCGCTGCTGGCGGCTTTTTTGTATCTGTCGCGGCGACTGGTCGGCGCGCGCTTCGGGATGGTGATCCGCGGCTGCCGGCAGAACGAGCGGCGCATGCGCGCGCTGGGTTTTGCCACCTATCGCTACAAGCTGGCCGCCTTCGTGATCGCCGCCATGGGTGCCGGATTGGCTGGCGCGCTGCTGGCCAATAAATCGGAATTCGTCGATCCGGGGCTGCTGCACTGGCCGCTGTCGGGCACGCTGCTGGTGATGGTCATCCTCGGCGGCATGGGCACGCTCTACGGGCCGCTGCTCGGCGCCGCGGCGTTTTTGTTGCTGGAGGAGCTGATCGCCGCCTACACCGAGCACTGGATGCTGTACTTCGGCCCGCTGCTGGTGCTGGTGGTGCTGTTCGCGCGGCGTGGGCTGTGGGGGCTGCTGGCCGGCGGCGCTGCCGCTGCGGGCGGGGGCGGGCGATGAACCCGGTGCTGGAGACCCGCAAGCTCAGCAAGTGCTACGCCGGGGTGCACGCCAACCGAGAGGTCTCGCTGGAACTGCGCGACGGCGAGTTGCACGCGCTGATCGGCCCCAACGGCGCCGGCAAGAGCACCTTCATCGCCTGCGTCTGCGGCGAGACAGCACTCAGCAGCGGCCAGGTGCTGTTCGCCGGCGAGGACATCAGCGCGCTGCCGGCGCCGGCGCGCGCCCGCCGCGGTTTGTCGCGCTCCTTTCAGATCAGCGCGCTGTTCGATGAGCTGAGCGTCGAGCAGAATCTGATGCTCGCCGTGCAGGCCCACCAGGGGCACAGCTTCCGCTTCTGGCGACCGGTGGCGCGCGACCAATCGCTGCGCGCCCCGGCCTGGGCGCTGTTGCAGCAGTTCGATCTGCAGCGCGAGGCGCAGACCCCCGCCGGCGCACTCGCCCACGGCGAAAAGCGCCAGCTCGAAGTCGCCATGGCGCTGGCCGGCGAGCCGCGCGCGCTGCTGCTCGACGAGCCGATGGCCGGCATCGGCCCCGGTGGCTCAGCGGCGCTCACCGAGCTGCTGCGTGCTCTGAAGGGACGCTACGCGATGCTGCTGGTGGAGCACGATATGGACGCGGTGTTCGCCCTCGCCGATCGCATCTCGGTGCTGGTCGCCGGCGAGCTGATCGCCAGCGGCACGCCGGATCAGATCCGCGACGATGCCGCTGTCCGCCGCGCTTATCTCGGGGATGAGGCATGCTGAGCCTGCGCGGCGTCGAGGCCGGTTACGCCGGCAGCCAGGTGCTGTTCGGCGTCGATTTCGATCTCGCCGAGGGCGAGGTGGTGACGCTGCTCGGCCGCAACGGCATGGGCAAAACCAGCACCGTGCGTGCGATCATGGGGCTGCTGGCGGTGGACGCCGGCCAGATCGTTTTCGATGGCCACCCGCTGCACAAAATGGAGGCGCACCGCATCGCCCGCTGCGGGCTGGGGCTGGTGCCGGAGGGGCGGCAGATTTTCCCCAACCTCAGCGCGGCGGAAAATCTGCTCGCCACCGCGCGCGCCAATCGAGCGGCCCGGGCGAAGTGGGATCTGGCCGCGGTCTACGCACTGTTTCCGCGCCTCGCCGAGCGCGCCGGGCACATGGGCAATCAGCTCTCCGGCGGCGAGCAACAGATGCTGGCGATCGGTCGCGCGCTGATGACCAATCCGCGGCTGCTGATCCTCGATGAGGCCAGCGAGGGGCTGGCGCCGCTGGTGCGCGCCGAAATCTGGCGGGTGCTGGCGCGGCTCAAGGCCGAGGGCGAATCGATTTTGCTGATCGACAAGAATCTCGATGCGTTGCTGGCGCTCGCCGACCGCCACCTGATTATGGAAAAGGGCCGCGTAGTGTGGCGCGGCGACAGCCACCAACTGGCCGCCGATGCGGCACTGCAATCGCGCTATCTGGGGGTGTGAGATGGCTGAGGAGCGAGACTGGCGACAGCTGGATGCCGCGGAGCTGATCCGCCAGTACGACAACCGCGGCGCGGTGCCCGAGCACCCGCAGATCTTCGCCGACTGGGCGGCGCGCAGCGCGGCCGTCCGCGAGCGGCGGGCGCACTGGGCCGAACTGGCCTACGGCGAGCACCCGCGCGAGCGGCTCGATCTGTTCCGCCCGGCCGATGCGGGTGTCGGCGACGATGGCGAGCTTGCGGCGCTGCACCTGTTCATCCACGGCGGCTACTGGCAGGCGCTGGACAAATCCCACTTCAGCTTTGTCGCCGAGCCACTGCTGGCGGCCGGTGAAACGGTGGCCATCTGCGGCTACCCGCTGTGCCCGGAGGTGGGCATCGGCGACATCATCGCCAGCCTGCGCCGCGCCCTGTCGCGCTTGCGCAGCCGCTGCCCGGCGCGGCGGCTGACCGTCAGCGGGCACTCCGCCGGCGGGCATCTGGCCGCGGCGCTGCTGGCCTGCGAGCCAGGCATCGATCGCGCCATCAGCCTGTCCGGCCTGTTCGAGCTGGAGCCACTGCTGGCGACGCCGGTCAACGAGGCGCTACGCCTGGATGCCGGCAGCGCGCGCACGCTGAGCCCGGCGCTGTGGCCGGTGCCGCTCACCGAGGGCGAATTGCTGCTCGCCGTCGGCGAGCGCGAAAGTGACGAGTACCACCGCCAGTCGCAATCGCTGGCGCAGGCCTGGGGCGGGCGGGTGCAGATCGTCGAGCGCGTCGCCGCCGGCTGCAACCACTTCAGCATTCTCGACTGGTTCTGCGAGCGCTACCCGGCGCTGTAGTGTGCCGGGTGGCGAGCCGGGATGGCGGTGTCGGGATGGCGGTGTCGGGATGG
>CBFCYW010000039.1:0-28652 GCA_965602395.1 uncultured Chromatiales bacterium | reverse complement strand
GCCGAGGGTGCCGCCGTCGTCTTCTTCACCGTCGCCACCGCCACCGCCACCGCCGTTGTCACCGCCACCACAGGCACTGAGCAGGCAGCAGGTTAGCGCCCCAGCCAACAGCCGGACCGGCGCTCGGGCAGGTGCTCGGGCCGCTGCCCCCTGCAATGCCCGCCCACGCCGCAAGCGTTCGCAACTCTCATTCATGCGCCCAGCATATCCGCGAGTCGCGACGAATCCGTACAGCTCATCGCGGCCCCGCCAGATCTTTCCGGGCGCTCATTGTGCACTGCATCATGGTGGTGCACCGAGCCCCCTGCGGTGCGCGCCGACGGTGCGCACAACCCGCTCACCTATCGCCGAAAAAATACACAAGACGCTGATAAAAAACACTTTTTATCTTTGGCACGCTTTCTGTATATGCGCTTTTGCGGCCGCTCACCGGGCGCCGCGACGACAATTTCCGAAAATCAAGAGAGCGATACATGAAGCACAACACGACCCGACGTGGCCTGCTGAGCAGCCTGAGCGCGCTGGCCATCGCCACCGCCATCGGACTCGGTGCCGCCGGCCCGGCCGCCGCCGAGCTGGAACTGGAGAAGGAAGAACTCAAGTTCGGCTTCATCAAGCTCACCGACATGGCGCCACTGGCGATCGCCTACGAGAAGGGCTTTTTCGAGGATGAGGGCCTGTACGTGACCCTTGAGGCACAGGCCAACTGGAAGGTGCTGCTGGACCGCGTGATCGACGGCCAGCTCGACGGCGCGCACATGCTCGCCGGCCAGCCACTGGGCGCGACCATCGGCTTTGGCACCGAGGCGCACATCATCACCGCCTTCTCAATGGACCTGAACGGCAACGGCATCA
Organism: uncultured Chromatiales bacterium; assembly: GCA_965602395.1. GTDB lineage: Bacteria > Pseudomonadota > Gammaproteobacteria > CBFCYW01 > CBFCYW01 > CBFCYW01. Next base: position 27,797 of record CBFCYW010000039.1, on the reverse strand, counting down.
CCGTCTCCAACGAAATCTGGGAGCAGATGCTGCCGCACATCCCGAAGGATGCTGACGGCAGGCCGGTGCACCCGATCAAGGCCGACTACCTGAAGCCGGTGGTCGATCAGTACCGCGCCGAGGGCGAGCCCTTCAAGCTCGGCATGGTCTTCCCGGTGTCCACCCACAACTACGAGCTGCGCTACTGGCTGGCGGCCGGTGGCATCCACCCCGGCTACTACGCGCCGCACAAGGGCGACATCAGCGGCCAGCTGCAGGCCGAGGCGCTGCTCTCGGTGACCCCGCCGCCGCAGATGCCGTCGACCATGGAGGCCGGCACCATCCACGGCTACTGCGTGGGCGAGCCGTGGAACCAGCAGGCGGTGTTCAAGGGCATCGGCGTGCCGGTGATCACCGACTACGAGATCTGGAAGAACAACCCGGAAAAGGTCTTCGGCGTGTCCAGGGCCTGGGCCGACGAAAACCCCAACACCCATCTGGCCGTGGTCAAGGCGCTGATCCGCGCCGCGCAGTGGCTGGACGCCGGCGACAACGCCAACCGCCCCGAGGCGGTCGAGATCCTCTCCTGGCCCGAGTATGTTGGCGCCGACGCGGAGGTCATCGCCAACTCGATGACCGGCACCTTCGAGTACGAGAGGGGCGACAAGCGCGCAGTGCCCGACTTCAACGTCTTCTTCCGCTACAACGCCACCTATCCCTACTACTCGGACGCGGTCTGGTATCTGAGCCAGATGCGCCGCTGGGGGCAGATCGCCGAGCCCAGGCCGGACGGCTGGTACTTGGACATCGCCAGGAAGGTCTACCGCCCGGACATCTACGCCGAAGCGGCCAGGCTGCTGATCGCCGAGGGCAAGGTCGACGCCAAGGACTTCCCGGACTTCGCCAGCGAGACCGGCTTCCGCCCGCCACAGTCCGAGTTCATCGACGGCGTGACCTTCGACGGCACCAAGCCGAACGAGTATCTCACGCAGTTCCCCATCGGCCTGCAGGGCGATGACGTCATCAAATAGGCCCGAAACAGGCCCGATCCGCGGCGCGCCGGATACCCCGGCGCGGCGCGGCAAATGACAACGAGAGGCACATCTCATGTCTGCGACAACAGCATCGCTCGCACAGCGCTTCGAGTTCGGCAGCCGCCTGCGCGCACTGGCCGCGCCGCTCACCGCCTTCACCCTGTTCCTGCTGCTGTGGCACGCCGCAGCCGCCAACGTCACCACCTCGCTCGGCCAGTTGCCCGGGCCGCTGCAGGTCTGGGAGCAGGCCGGGAGCCTGGTCGCCGACCACATCCGTCAGCGCGACCGGGCGGCGGCCTTCTACGAGCGCCAGGAAAAGCGCAACGCGAAAAAGCTCGCCGAGGATCCGAACGCCGAGGTGAAGATCCGCGACTACACCGGCAAGGCGACCTATTTCGACCAGATCCTCACCAGCCTGATCACGGTGTTCACCGGCTTTCTGCTGGCCAGCCTGGTGGCGATACCGATCGGCATCGCCTGCGGGCTGAGCCACGGGCTGTACAACGCGTTGAATCCGCTGATCCAGATTTTCAAGCCGGTCTCGCCACTGGCCTGGCTGCCGATCGTCACCATGCTGGTGTCGGCGCTGTACGTCTCCGAGGAACCGCTGTTCGACAAGTCCTTCATCACCTCGGCGATCACCGTCACCCTGTGCTGCCTGTGGCCGACGCTGATCAACACCACCGTCGGCGTCTCCGGCATCGACCGCGACCTGCTCAACGTCAGCCGCGTGTTGCGCCTCGGCTGGTTCACCCAGCTGTGGAAGATCGTCCTGCCGGCGTCGATGCCGATGATCTTCACCGGCCTGCGCCTCAGCCTGGGCATCGGCTGGATGGTGCTGATCGCCGCGGAGATGCTGGCGCAGAACCCCGGCCTCGGAAAGTTCGTCTGGGACGAATTCCAGAACGGCTCGTCGAATTCTCTCGGCCGCATCATGGTGGCGGTGTTCACCATCGGCCTCATCGGCTTTTTGCTCGACCGCGGCATGCTGATGCTGCAGAAACTGTTTTCCTGGGACAAGGACGCGATCCTTCGCTGATCGCTCACTACGAGGTAGCAAATCATGGCTGACGAACATCTGATCCTCTCGCAGGTGGCGATCGAATTCCCGACCAGGGAGGGCCCATTCCTGGCGCTGGACGGCGTCGACCTGAAAATCGCCAGGGGCGAGTTCGTCTCGCTGATCGGCCACTCCGGCTGCGGCAAGTCGACCGTACTCAACATCGTCGCCGGTCTGTACCAGGCCACCCGCGGCGGCGTGATTCTCGACGGCAAGGAGGTCACCGAACCCGGCCCGGAGCGCGCCGTGGTCTTCCAGCACCACTCGCTGCTGCCCTGGCTGACCGCCTACCAGAACGTCGAGCTGGCGGTGAAAACCGTCTTCAAGGGCAAAAAGTCCAAAATGGAAATGGCCGAGTGGATCGAGCACAAGCTCGAACTGGTGCACATGGCGCACGCCATGCACAAGCGCCCGGCAGAGATCTCCGGCGGCATGAAACAGCGCGTCGGCATCGCCCGCGCGCTGGCCATGCAGCCCAAGGTGCTGCTGATGGATGAACCCTTCGGCGCGCTCGACGCGCTGACCCGCGCCCATCTGCAGGATTCGCTGATGGAGATCCAGCACGACCTGAACAACACCGTGATCATGATCACCCACGATGTCGACGAGGCCGTGCTGCTCTCGGACCGCATCGTGATGATGAGCAATGGCCCTGCGGCGAAGATCGGCGAGATCTGCCAGGTCGACCTCGACCGCCCGCGCGACCGCGTCGCCCTGGCCACCGACCCCGAGTACAACCGCTGCCGCACCGCGGTGCTGGAGTTCCTCTACGCCCGCCAGGGGCGGCCGGGTGAAGCGACCGGGGCGCCGCCGGCCGAGCCCCCGCGCGAGCCGGACAGCGGATGCGCCACAACGCCGGCCGACTCCGCACGGCGTTCCGGTCGCCGCGGCCGGATAAGCAGAGCTGCCTGATTGCCCCTCGCCTGTGTGAGCCTGGGCGCGGCCTCGCCGCGCCCTTTTTTGTGTCCGCGACGAACGCCAGCCGCAGCCTGCGGGATGCCGGGATTGGCCGGGATTGGCCGGGATTGGCCGGGATTGGCCGGGTCGGTGAGTCGGTGAGTCGGTGGGTCGGTGGGTCGGTGGGTCGGTGGGTCGGTGGGTCGGCGGCGACCCGCCCATCTTGGTGCCATCGCTGCTGCAGCGCACAACCCTGGTGCAGGAAACAGCCGGAAGAACAATATTATTTCACTATTTATCAGTGTCTTATCTCATTTCATCGGCTGGCACAGAAGCTGCTTTCTGCTCTCATATCCAGCCGAGAGACCGATTTCGATGAGTGACAAGAAGCAGTTGATAGTGGTCGGCAATGGCATGGTGGGGCACCGCTTTGTGGAATCCGCGCTGGCCGCCGATCTGGGCGAGCAGTACAGCATCAAGGTGCTCTGCGAGGAGCCGCGCCTGGCCTATGACCGCGTGCACCTCTCCGAGTACTTCGCCGGCAAATCCGCCGAGGAGCTGATGCTGGCCGACGCCGGCGCCTACGCCACGGCGGGCGTCGAGGTGCAGACCGGCGTCGGCGCCGTGGCCATCGATCGCAACGCCAAATCCGTGCTCACCAGCGATGGCGAGCAGCTGGCCTACGACGACCTGGTGCTGGCCACCGGCTCCTGCCCCTTCGTGCCGCCGGTGCCCGGCCACCAGCGCGACGGCTGCTTCGTCTACCGCAGCCTCGAAGACCTCGACCGGATCCGCGACGCCGCGGCCAGCGGCAAGGTCGGCGTGGTGGTCGGTGGCGGCCTGCTGGGTCTGGAAGCGGCCAAGGCACTGCGCGATCTGGGCCTGGAAACCCATGTGGTCGAATTCGCCCCGCGCCTGATGGCGGTGCAGTTGGACGAAGCCGGCGGCGCGCTGCTGCGACGCATGATCGAGCAGCTCGGCGTCAGCGTGCATACCGGCAAGAACACCACCGACATCATCGAGGGCGGCGAGCACGCACTGAAAATGCAGTTCGCCGACGGCGAATCGCTGGAGACCGATCTGATCGTGTTCTCCGCCGGCATCCGCCCGCGCGACGAACTGGCCCGTGCAGCCGGCATCGAGCTGGGGCCGCGCGGCGGCATCAGCATCGACAATCAGTGCCGCAGCTCGGACGACAACATCTACGCCATCGGCGAGTGCGCCCTGTGGGGCGGGCAGATCTTCGGCCTGGTCGCCCCCGGCTACCAGATGGCCGAGGTGGTCGCCAGATCGCTGGCCGGCGAGGAAACCGCCGAGTTCGCCGGCGCCGACATGAGCACCAAACTCAAGCTGATGGGCGTGGACGTGGCCAGCATTGGCGATGCCCACGCCGCCACGCCCGGCGCGCACGTCTACGTCTACAACAACGGTCCGGGCGAGGTGTACAAGAAGCTGGTGGTCAGCGAAGACAACCACAAGCTGCTCGGCGCGGTGCTGGTCGGCGACGCCGAGGACTACGGTACCCTGCTGCAGTACGCCCTCAACGGCATCGACCTGCCGGCCGAGCCGGACGGTCTGATCCTGCCGCGCCGCGATGGCGCCGCCGTCGGCCTCGGCGTCGACGCCCTGCCCGAGTCGGCGCAGATCTGCTCCTGCTACAACGTCAGCAAGGGCGACATCGTCGCCGCCATCGACGGCGGCGTCTGCGACCTGGCCGGCCTCAAGGCCGAGACCTCCGCCGGCACCGGCTGCGGCGGCTGCGCAGCGCTGTGCAAGCAGGTGCTCGACAGCGAGCTGGAATCGCGCGGCGTCGAGGTGGATCACTCGATCTGCGAGCACTTCGCCTACACCCGCCAGGAGCTGTTCGACCTGATTCGCGTCGGCGGCATCGAGACCTTCGACGAGCTGCTGGCACGCTGCGGCAGGGGGCGCGGCTGCGACATCTGCAAGCCGACCGTGGCCTCGATCCTCGCCAGCTGCTGGAACGACTACGTGCTCGACGACAAGCACGCGCCGCTGCAGGACTCCAACGACTACTACCTCGGCAACATCCAGAAGGACGGCAGCTACTCCATCGTGCCGCGCATGGCCGGCGGCGAAGTCACCCCGGACAAGCTGATCGCCCTCGGCCAGGTGGCGAAGAAATACGACCTTTACACCAAGGTCACCGGCGGCCAGCGCGTCGATCTGTTCGGCGCGCGCCTGGAGCAGCTACCCGAGATCTGGCGCGAGCTGATCGACGCCGGCTTCGAGACCGGCCACGCCTACGGCAAGTCGGTGCGCACGGTGAAATCCTGCGTCGGCTCCACCTGGTGCCGCTACGGCGTCGACGACTCGGTCGGCCTCGCGGTCGAGCTGGAGGAGCGCTACAAGGGCCTGCGCGCGCCGCACAAGATCAAGTTCGCCGTCTCCGGCTGCACCCGCGAATGCGCCGAGGCCCAGTGCAAGGACATCGGTGTGATCGCCACCGAAAACGGCTGGAACCTCTACGTCTGCGGCAACGGCGGCATGCAGCCGCGCCACGCCGACCTGTTCGCCAGCGATCTCGATCGCGACACCCTGATCAGCTACATCGACCGCGTGCTGATGTTCTACGTCGCCACCGGTGACCGTCTGCAGCGCACCGCGCGCTGGCTGGAGAACCTCGAGGGCGGGCTGGACTACCTGCGCGAGGTGGTGATCGACGACAGGCTCGGCCTCGGCGAGGAGCTGGAGGCGCGCATGCAGCGCGTGGTCGACAGCTACCAGTGCGAGTGGAAAACCACCATTGAAGACCCGGGCAAGGTCAAGCGCTTCCGCGCTTTCGTCAACAGCGAAGCCAGCGACAGCAGCGTGGTTTTCGTCCGCGAACGCGGCCAGATCCGCCCGGCGCGCGCCGAGGAAAAAGTCGCCCGTCCGGCGCGCATCGCATCCTGACTATGGAGGACAAAGACATGGCAGCAGTGATCAATCAGGGTGCAACGCAGAGCGATGGCTGGCTGGCGATCTGCCCGCTCGACGAACTGCGCGAGGATCTCGGCGCCGTGGCGCTGGTCGGCGAGCGCCAGGTGGCGCTGTTCCGCCTCAAGGGCGTGGACGGCGTGTTCGCCATCGACAACCACGACCCCTTCAGCGGCGCCAACGTGCTCGCCCGCGGCATCGTCGGCGATCTGCGGGGGCAGCTGGTGGTTGCCTCGCCGATCTACAAGCAGCACTTCAACCTCGAAACCGGCGCCTGCCTCGAAGACCGGTCGATCGCGCTGGACACCTTCACAACCCGCATCTCCAGCGACGGGCAGTTGGAACTGCGCGCCGCCTGAGGTGGCCGCCGCGCAGCCGCGGCTGCCGTTCACCCGCGTAAAGCACTGAGGAGTCCGGAATGTTATTTGGCCGTGGCACGAAGAATCCGATCCGGATCGCCGACAAACAGGTCGTCGAATGGAAATACACCACCTGTGGCTACTGCTCGACCGGCTGCTCCATCGAGGTGGGCCTGAGGGACGACGGCAAGCCGGTGGCGACTCGCGGCGTCGGCAGCGCCGACGTCAACCGCGGCAAGCTGTGCATCAAGGGGATCTTCGAACACGAGCTGTTCGACTCCGCCGGCCGCGGCGAGGAGCCGCTGATCCGCGACGGCATCCACGAGGACTACCGCGCGGTCGACTGGGACGCGGCGCTGGACAGGGCCGGCGCCGAGATCCAGCGCATCCAGCAGAGCTACGGCCGCGACTCGTTTGCGATCATCTCCACCGGCCAGCTGATGACCGAGGAGTTCTACACCCTCGGCAAGCTGGCGCGCGGCGTCATCGGCAGCAACAACTACGACGGCAACACCACCCTGTGCATGGCCTCGGCGGTGTCCGGTTACAAGCGCAGCTTCGGCTCCGATGGCCCGCCCGGCTGCTACGACGACTTCGAGCACACCGAGTGCCTGATCGCCTTCGGCTCCAACCTGCCGGAGCAGCACCCGATCATCTACTGGCGCCTGCGCGAAGCGCGCGAGAAGCGCAAGTTCCCGCTGATCGTGGTCGATCCACGGGTAACCATGCTGGCGCAGTTCGCCGACATGCACCTGGCGATCACCCCCGGCACCGACGTGGTGCTGCTGAACGCGCTGATGCACGTGATTCTCGACGAGGGCCTCGAAGACCGCGAGTACATCGACAAGCACACCACCGGCCTCGAAGCCGTCGAACAGCTGGTGGCCAACTACGACCCGATCAGCGCCGCGAAGATCTGCGGCATCGACGAGGACAGCATCCGCCACGTGGCGCGACTCTACGCCAGGGCCGGTGCGGCGATGTCGATCTGGACCATGGGCATCAACCAGTCGACCCACGGCTCGGACGGCGTGGTCGGCATCAACAACCTCAATCTGGTCACCGGCAACATCGGCAAGCCGGGCGGTACCTCGCTGTCGATCACCGGCCAGTGCAACGCCATGGGCACCCGCGAGTGGTCCTCCTGCTCCGGCCTGCCCGGCTATCGCTATCTGGAAAACCCGGAGGAGCGCCGCGAGGTGGCGGACTTCTGGGGCATCGATCCGGAGTTCCTGCCGAAACAGCGCGGGCTGACCGAGACCGACATCTTCCCGGCGATCGAGACCGGCCAGATCAAGGGCCTGTGGTTGGTGGCCACCAACCCGATGACCTCGATGCCGAACACCGCGCGCATCCGCAAGACGCTGGAGCGGCTGGAGTGCCTGATCGTGCAGGACAACTACGCCGACGTGGAAACCACCCAGTACGCCCACGTCTACTTCCCCGCCGCGACCTGGGCGGAGAAAGAGGGCTGCTTCACCAACACCGAGCGCCGCGTGAACATCGTGCGCCAGGTGACCGAGCCGCACGCCAACTCCCGCTCGGATCTGTGGATCTTCAACCAGATGGCCAAGCGCTTCCCCAACGGCACGCGGGTCGAGTTCCCCGAGACCGCCGCCGAGGCCTTCGACGAGATGCGCGAGCTGTCCAGGGGCCGGCTGGTGGACATTTCCGGCATGAGCCACGACGAGATCGAAAGGCAGCGCGGCATCCAGTGGCCGTATCGCGCCGGAGCCGAATCGGAGCAGGGCGACCGCCGCCTCTACGCCGACGGCCGCTTCCAGCATGCCGACGGCCGCGCCAGGCTGATCGCCCTGCCCTTCATCGACAATAACGAAGTACCCGATGACGAGTACCCGCTGTGGCTGAACTCCGGCCGCGTGGTCGAGCATTTCCACACCCGCACCAAGACCGGCAAGATCGGCAACCAGAACAAGTACAGCCCGACGCCGTACATGGAGATGAACCCGGACGCCGCCGCCGAACTGGGCGTGATCCACGGCCGCTACGTGCGCCTGGTATCGCGCCGCGGCGACGCGGTGGTCATGGTTCAGCTCACCCAGCGCGTGCCGCGCAACATGGTGTTCGTGCCCTTCCACTATCACGACTGCGTGAATCGGCTGACCAAAGGGCTGCTCGATCCGCACTCGCGCCAGCCGGCCTTCAAGCAGAACGCGGTGCGCATCGAGCCCATCGATCAGTCCGAGGCCGCGCGCCTCAACGCCGAAATGCGCGCCTTCTGAGGAGACCGCGATGTTCCCCGTCCGCGACGACGAACCGAAATACGCCTTTCTGCGCAAGGAAGCCTCAAAGGAGAAGAACCAGCACGGCAGGTTCATCCAGCTGGTCGAGGAGGCCAGCGCACTGGCCGGGCAGAGCCTGCGCATCAACGGTGACCCCGGTATCGGCACCGGCGAAAACCCGGACCGCTACAAACAACACGGCTTCCACTTCACCGCCGACAACTGCATCGCCTGCCACGCCTGCGAGGCGGCCTGCTCGGAGAAGAACGACAACCCGGCGCACCTGGCCTTCCGCAGCGTCGGCTACGTCGAGGGCGGCAGCTACCCGGCCTACAGCCGGCTGAACATCTCCATGGCCTGCAACCACTGCGACGACCCGGTCTGCCTGAAGGGCTGCCCGACGCGCGCCTACACCAAATTCGCCGAATACGGCGCGGTGCTGCAGGATCCGGACATCTGCTTCGGCTGCGGCTACTGCACCTGGGTCTGCCCCTACAACGCGCCGCAGCTCGACCCGGTCGAGGGTCAGGTGAGCAAGTGCAACATGTGCGTGGATCGGCTCGAAGTCGGGCTGAAACCGGCCTGCGTCGCCGCCTGCCTCGGCGGCGCGCTGGATTTTGGCGTGATCGAAAACACCCCGGAAAACCGCGATCAGGCCACGCTGGACATCCCCGGCTTTCCTTCCCCGGAGATCACCCACCCCAACATTCGCTTCCAGCAAAAGCGCAGCCTGCCGCGTGAAATGACGCGCACCGACGGCATGCCGCTGAAATACCACCGCGACGACAGCGTCGGCCGTTTCGTGCCCGAAGTGGACGAGAAAAAGGGGCAGGCGCGCGAGTGGAACTGGAGGAAACTGCTCGGCTCGCACGAGAGTTCTCACGTCATCTTCACCCTCGCCACCCAGGCCTCGCTCGGTGCCTTCCTGCTGCTCGCGCTCGGGCCGCTGTCGGGCCTCGCCCCGCTGGGCGAGCTGCGCGACTCCAGCGCTTTTATCCCGCTGCTGGCAGTGATGCTCGGCACGCTGGCCTTCGGCATGTTCAAGCTGCAGATGCACCTCGGCAAACCGCACCGCTTCTACCGTGGCTTCAACAATCTGCGCTACTCGCCGGTCAGCCGCGAGATCGCCGGAGTCTCGGTGTATTTCGCCAGCCTCACCGCTTACAGCCTATTCTCGCTGTTTGACGCCAGCTGGGCCGAACTGCTGAGTGACCTGTTCACGGCGACAGGCAGTCTCGGCGGCCTCGCCGGCTTGTACTTCATGTACCGCATCTACCGCATCAAGGCGCGGCCCTACTGGGATCACTGGCAGACCGCCAGTGCCTTCTTCGGCAGCCTCGCCAGCATCGGCGGCCTGCTGGTGGCAGTTGTCGCCGCGGCCTTCGGCGCAGCCGACGAATCGCTGATCCGCCTGCTCGCCGGCGTGATGGCACTGGGACTGGCGGCCGAGGCCATCGGCCACGTCGTCCACCATCGCGACCTCACCGCCGGCGACGACGAGGGCGCGGCCGCGCTGTACATCCAGCGCACCGAGTACGGCTACCCGGCGCTGATCCGCAATGGCCTGCTCGGCGCCAACCTGCTGTTGGCCGCGGTGCTGGCCATCACCGGTCTCTCCGGTGCCGCAGGCATCGTTGTCGGCATCGCCTTCAGCCTGTCGATGCTGGCCATGGCCACCATCAGCCGCTCGCTGTTCTTCGTGCTGGTGATCCCCACTACCATGCCCGGCGCCTTCTTCTGGAAGAACCGCGATTTCGTCGAGCACGCCCGCGAAACCGGGCTGGCCGATATGCCACAGGTCGGCGTGGTCCGCGAGCGCCAGCACAGGTTCAAACTCGACGAGCTGCTCGCCAGCATCCGCGCAAACAGCCTCGGCGACATGCTCGCCCAAGCCAGGACCGTGCTCAGTGGCAAGTGAGGCCGGGACGCGGCCGCGCCAGCCGGCCGTTGGTGTTGTGCCCCTCAGCCCATCATCCGCCGGCGGATCGAGCGATCAGCGAAACAGTGGTGCCAGCTGCAGCGGTGCCGGCAGCTGGTGGTGCCAGCCAGAGCCGGGGAGCCTGTTGCGGGCTTCGGGCACACTGATTCTCGGCACGATGAATACTGATGTCACGCCGCGGGCGAGCAACCGCACAAAATGTTGTTGCGACGCACCGCACCGGCCTCTCAGCCGGTGCTCGGGGCGTGAACAGCGCGGGGACAAGCATGATTTTTTGCCCCGGAAACCATGTCATCGCGATACCGCGATACATTGAAAAAGGCCCGCCGTAGCGGGCCCGGACAGGCTAGCGCCACCGCAGCGGTGGCTCAACTGGCGATGCGGCGCGGTGGCTCAGCCAGCTGATGGTTCAGCCGACCGCATCGCGGCCCTTGCGGGTGTTGATGCCCAGCAGCGGGTAGATGGGGCAGAAATTGATCAGCGCAGTGCCCAGCGGCACCAGCCCGATCAGCCCCCACCAGCTCTGGAAATAAGCGCCCAGGGCAAGAATCACCGCGCCCGCGGCCATGCGCAGCTTTTTGTCGATACCGCCAACGTTTAGCTTCATCTGATGTCATCCTCTCATTCGGTGTTTGTCTGTACTGCGGGTCGTGTCGGCACGACAGGTGGCCCGACCACTCGCGACCCGACAGAATATTAGCAAATTCTAAATTTGCTTGCTGTCCCAATGCGGGAAGCGGCGCCGCCACGCAAATCGATCGACAGCAGATCAATAGACAAGCAGCGCGGCGAAATACTCCCGCGCCGGGACCAATCATTCCCGGCCGCAGGCTTCCCCAGACGCTGCCGGGGGACAACAAATAACCCGGCGCCGGGCCGGGTTTTTTGCACGCACTGACGGGCTGCTCAACCGCACCAGCCGGGCACTGCCACCTGCACCGGGCGGGCGAAGGTGCAGGTGCCGGAGTTGCCGCTGGTGTTGCTCCAGTTGTCATTCATCGCGGTCGCGGTGCGATCGGAAAGGATGGTATCCGACGCGCCATCGCTCCAGCTGATGGTGCTACCGCTGAGGCTGCCGAAGCGCTCCGGCTGCGAGCCCTGCGAGAGGCCGGTCGAGCAGCGCACCGCACTGCTGCCGGAGATCACCAGCCACAGGTTGCCGTTATTGCCCAGCGACCGCTGCTGCCGGGCTGGCGGAGCCGGGCGTGCGCGAGCCACCGCGGCTGGCGCTGCCGAGGGTGAACAACAGCTCGTAATCCACCGTGCTGCCAGCGGTGTCGTAGGCGAACACCTTGACGTAGTAGGTGGTGCCGGCCTGCAGCGTCTCGTAGACGTTCTCGATCACATCGAAACTGCTGGCGCTGCTGTACAGCACGTTGCCCTGGGCGTCGTCGACGTGGAGGTCGAGATCGTGGCCGCCGTAGTCGCTGAGGGTGATGCTGAATTCCTCGCTGGCGTCCGGGGTCAGCGCGTAGTAGTCGATGCGATCACCACCCTGGGCGCTGTTGACACTGCCGCTGAGCAGCGACGGGCTGGGCACGGCCACCGCCTCGGCGGGCCTGTCGTTGGGCTCTTCGTCGTAGTCGACCGGCTGCGGCCCGCCGCCACAACTGCCCGCAGTGGTGATCCGATAGCTGCCGCTGGAGTTGGCGCTGGCGGTGCCGGAGTAGGACTCCAGCCGATAGCTGCCGCTGTCGCAGTCGCTGGCCTGCAGGCGATAGCGCTCGTAGGCGCCGCCGCCGTAGTCGAGGGTGATGGTCGCGCTGCTGCCACTGGCGCTGTAGGTGTAGGACTGCGGGTAGTACTGATTGCCGCTCTCGGGGTTGGTGCCGACCACCGAGCCGGCGCTGTCGAAGCGATAATTGATCACGCTGCCCACCGCCACGCTGGCGCCGCCGGCGTCGCGCACGGTGAAGTCGATGGCCTCGCCGATCAGGTGTGCGGGCCAGTTCCAGTTGATGTTGGGCGCGCCGCCGGAGGACAGATCGCCAGCACCGCCGCAGGCGGTGAGTCCCAGCAGCAGGCAGCCGGCCAGGGCGCGCGAGGTAATCCGGATCAGGTGCATATCCACTCCTCGAATGGGTGCCGGGCGCCGACGCCTGCCGCCAGCGCAACCAGCCATCGAGATGCAAATGCCGCACCAGTCAAACAACAAATACTTGCGAGAGAATCAGCGGTCAGGTCGCCGTTTTTTTGACGACGACGACATCCTTTCGACTCAATCCGCAGCCGCAGCCTGAACCACAACCCTAGTCACAACCCTGGCCGCAGCAATCCGGCAGATCAGCCCGCTTTGCGCAACTCGCCGAGCAGTGCTTCCATCTTTGCGGCCAGCTCGCCGGCCAGCGATTCGACATCGTCCGCGGCCGCGCCGGCGCTATCCTCCAGCGCCTCGCGCGCGAGCAGCTCGGTGCGCCCCGCGGCCTCGGTGAGGCCATCCGCCTGCAGCGTGCCGCCGACGTTCTTCAGCTTGTGGGCGATGAAGGCCACGCCCTGCAGATCACCCTCGCGCAGCGCGTTGCGCAACTGCGCCGGCGACTCGGCGTGGTCGCGGACAACCATCCCGGTAACCTTGTCCACCAGCCGCTGGCGGCCGTTGAAACGCTGCCGCAGCGCCTGCCAGTCGATGCCGCTGCCGCTGTCCGCGGGCGCGGCCGCAGTGGCGACTGGCGATGGCTGCGGCGGCGGCTCGGCCTGCGCGGTGGCGCGCCGCGCGTGGCGCAGGATGGCAGCGATCAGCAGCTCCACATCGATCGGCTTGGTGACGTGATCGCACATGCCGCAGGCCAGGCACTTGCGGCGCTCTTCGTCGAGCGCGTGGGCGGTGAGCCCGATCACCGGCAGGCCCGGCGCCAGCTCGGCGATGCGGCGGGTCGCCTGGTAACCGTCCATCACCGGCATCTGCACGTCCATCAACACCAGATCAAAGGCCTCGCCGCCAGCCTGTTCGACCAGTTCCACAGCGCGCTGGCCATGCTCGGCAGTGCTCAGTTCGGCGCCCTCGGGGGCGAGCATCTCGGTGGCGATCACGCGATTGATTTCGATGTCATCGACCACCAGCAGGCGCAGACCCGCCAGCCGCGCGCGGCCGCTCTGCGCTGCGGCCGCGGCCTCCTCCGGCAGAGGCGCCACCGGGTCGGCGGCGGCCGCATCGCTGGCCGCCAGTTCCCCGGCAGGCGCCTCGGCGGCGATCAGCGGCAGATGCAGGCGGAACTGACTGCCCTCGCCGGGCTGGCTGCTGACGCTGATGCGCCCGCCCATCAAGTCGGCCAGATTGGCGCAGATCGCCAACCCCAGCCCGGTGCCGCCGTAGCGGCGCGTGGTCGAGCTGTCGGCCTGCTCGAAGGGATTGAACAGTCGCGACAGCTGCTCGTCATTCATGCCGATGCCGCTGTCGGCGACCTCGAAACACAGCCAGTCGCCGCCATTCTCGTCGCCGCCACCCTCGTCGCCGCGCGGCCGAGCGTCCTCAGCGAGGCTGGCGCGCAACGACACGCCGCCGCGCTCGGTGAACTTGACCGCATTGCTGAGCAGGTTGAGCAGTATCTGGCGCAGGCGCAGGGCGTCACCGCACAGCCAGTCCGGCAGGCGCTCGTCGATCGACACCTGCAGCGCCAGCCCGCGCTCGGCGGCCGGCTCGGCGACGATGCTCCGGGCCTCGCGCAGGATGCGTCGCAGCTCAATGGGCTGCTGTTCGATCACCAGCTTGCCGGCCTCGATTTTGGAGAAATCGAGGATCGCGTTGATCAGGCCGAGCAAGTGGTTGCCGGAATCGAGAATCTGCGTGTAAGTGCGCGCTGCCTGGCGGCCGCCACTGTCGCGCAGGCCGATCTGCGCCAGCCCGAGCACGGCATTCAGCGGGGTGCGGATTTCGTGGCTCATATTGGCCAGAAACTCGCTTTTCACCCGTGCCAGACGCTCGGCGCGGGCGCTCGCCTGTCGCAGCTCGGCGGTGCGCTCGTCGACCAGCTCTTCGAGGTGTTGCTGGTAGTGCGTCAGGGCGCGGGCGTTGTCGCGGAACACCTCCAGCGCGCGGGCCATGTTGCCGGTCTGGTCACTGCGCTGCAGATAGGGGATGTCGATATCCGCATCGCCCGCAGAAAGGCGGAACATGCGCCGCGACAGCTGCCCCAGCTCACCCGATAGCTGGCGGGTGATGCCGCCGGCCAGCAGCACGCCGAGCACCAGTGCGACAGCGGCCGCGGCGAGCAGCGTCGATTCGGCGCGCCGCTGGTCGTCCAGCACGCTGCGGCGCTGCCCCTCGGCCAGAGAGACGATGCCCATTTCGAGTTCCGCGTGGATATCTCGCATCGCCGAGGTGGCGTCCCAATAGACCCTCGCGCCGCTGTCGATATTGTTCAGGCGCCCGCCGTAGATGCGCAGCAGTCCATCCAGCGACAGCCATTGCCCGGTGCTCGCGGCCTGCGATTTGATGCGCTGGCGCAGATCGGCGATCAGCGCCTGTGCACCGGCGCTGGCACCCGCCACGTTGCCGCGCACCCGTTCGAGGCTTTCGCCAATGGCGCGAATCTCGATCTGCGCAGCGTTCACCAGACCGAGCTCATCGGTGGCGCGATTGAGCGCGGCGCGCGCCGCGGTGGCCTCACGGTCGAGCAACTCGTAGCGTTGCAGCGCGGCTCGGTAGAGCTTGTCGGCTGCATTTTGCAGGCGCGTGGCGATCGCCCCGCTCTCGCCCGCCAGGCCCTGCCCGGCACCGAACTCGGCACCGCGCAGCGAGCCCATCAGCTCGCCGCGAAAAGCATTCAGCCAGCGGGTGAACTGGCGCACCGCCGGGCGCTGATCCGGCAGCGCCTCACGCAGCAGCGGCAGGGCGCGGTCGAGCTGATCGAATCGCGCCTGCGCCAGCACGATGGCGCGGCCGCGTTCGAACGCCTGCGCGCTGCCCGTCTGCGCGTCGAGCTGGTGCAGCGCGCTCAGCGCCAGCAGCAGCCCCTTAGCGCTGTCGGCCGCGGCCGTGGCGCGACTGCGCGCCAGATCGACCCGCTGCGCCTCGCCGCGCGCGCGCGCAAAATCCTCGGCGGCCTCGCCACCCATGCGCTGCAACTGGAATTCGGCGCGCGTCAGCAGCCGGCCCATGCTCTGCAGCTGCGCGCGCCGCACGCGCCCCAACTCCAGCAGATAGCCGAAATGATCGGCGTAGCGCCGGGTGGCGAGCCGGGCGGTTTGCAGCTCGCGCTGGTGCTGCGGGTCTTCGCGCTGCAGGCGGCCGAGCGCCTCCAGCGTCTCATCCAGCGCGGCGAGATTGATCTCCACCACACCGGCGGCGATGTCGTCGCGCCCGACTTCGAAATCCCGCACCGCGAGATTGACAGCGGCGCTGCGCTGGCGCGACTGCTCGGCCAGATGCAGCACGGCGAGGGCATCGGAAAAGCCGGCGGTGACGCGCAGGCTGACGCCGTAGCCGAGCATCACCACCAGCAGCACGAGCGCAAATCCGGCGCCGATCCTGGCACCGAATCCGTTGATTTGATTCAGCTTATCCTGCAAGAAACGCATGCGATCGACTACTCAGAAGAAACCGCCATCACCGGCGGGCAGGCTGGTCACCGCGGCGCCGCCCGGCGCGCTCGGGCGCGCTCTGGCGGATATCGACGGTGGCGGCGGGCAGCGGTGCGATAGCCGTTGCGGATCTGGACATGCTCGGCCTCGGAATATCTCGCTGACACAGCGATTACCCCTGTATCGACACACCGCACGGATTCTGAGGGGGGGGGATAAACAGGCCGCGCGAATCGCGGCCGGCAGCCGCCAGCGCGGCGCACTTGGCGAAGCGCGGCGCACTGGCTAGTCTGCCCGGTTTGCGGAGCACTGCGATAGCCAATGAAGCCGACCCCGCGCAAGGTACTGCTGATCAGCGCCGACCAGTGGCGCGGCGAGTGCATCGCCGCCCACGGCCACCCGGAGGTGCACACCCCGCAGCTCGACGCGCTGGCCGCGGACGCGCTGAGCTTTCGTCGCCACTACGCTCAGGCGGCGCCCTGCGGGCCGGCGCGCGCCAGCCTGCTCACCGGGCTGTACGCCATGAACCACCGCTCGGTGCGCAACGGCACGCCGCTGGATGCGCGACACACGAACATCGCGCTGCAGGCGCGCGCCGCCGGCTACGACCCGATCCTGTTCGGCTACACCGACACCAGCCCGGACCCGCGCGGCCGCCCGCCGCGCGACCCGGCGCTGCGCAGCTATCAGGGCGTGTTGCCTGGTTTTCGCGTCGGCGTCGAATTCCCCGATGAAAACCCGGCGGCGTGGATCGCCGACCTGCTGGGCAAGGGCTATCCGCCACCGGCGTCACCCAGCGATATCTACTACCCGGCGGCAGAGCTGCGCGGCGCCAGCGGCGCGGCGGCACCGTGGCGCGCCGAGGACAGCGACACCGCCTTCATCGCCGACCGGGTGATCGAACACCTGCGCCAGAACCGCGACACAGACTGGTTCGTGCACGCGGTGTTTTTCCGCCCGCACCCGCCCTTCTACGCCGCCGAACCCTGGGCCAGCCACTATGATCCGGCGACGCTGCGCACGCCGCAGCGCGCCGCCACGCTGGACGAAGAGGCCGCGCAGCACCCCTTTCTCGACTGGTGGCTGCGCAGCCACGCGCTGCCGGAGTACTTTCTCGGCAAGCCGCTGCGCAGCGAGCAGATCGACAGCGCCGGCCTGCAGCGTATCCGCGCCGCCTACTACGGCCTGCTCAGCGAGGTCGATCAGCACATCGGGCGCATCGTCGAGCACCTCAAGGCCAGCGGCGAATACGAACAGACGCTGATCATCTTCACCGTCGATCACGGCGAAATGCTCGGCGACCACTGGCTATTCGACAAGGGCGGTTACTTCGAGCAGAGCTACCACATCCCGCTGATCGTGCGCGATCCGCGCCCGCAAGCGGCCGCCGCGCGCGGCACCGGGGTGGACGAATTCAGCGAGTCGGTGGACCTGATGCCGACCATTCTCGACTGGCTCGGCTGCGAGGTGCCGGCGGCCTGCGACGGCGAATCCCTGCTGCCCTTTATCGAAGGTCGCCGGCCGCCGCGCTGGCGCGACGCGGCGCACTGGGAGTACGACTTCCGCGACCTCCGCCACGGCCGCGCCGAGGCCGCGCTGGGGCTGGCGCCGGATCAGTGCAACTGCGCCGTGCTGCGCGGCGAACGCTACAAATACGTGCACTTCGCGGCGCTGCCGCCGCTGCTTTTCGACCTGCGCGAAGACCCCGGCGAATTCCGCAACCTGGCCGCCGACCCGGCGCACCGCGAAGTGCTGCTCGACTGCGCCCAGCGCCTGCTCAGCCTGCGCATGACCCACGCCGATCGGACACTCGCCAACACCCTGCTGTGCAGCGGCGGGCCGATCAGCTACCGCGGCCCGCGACGGCGATGAGTTGCCGCGCCGAATCGCCGCCACGGTTCGCGGCCGTGGTTCGCGGCCGTGGTTCGCGGCCGTGGTTCGCGGCCATGATCGCAGCGATGGTCGCGGCGATGGCGGACGGCGGCGCCAAAAGCCCGGCGTGGGGCCAGCCGCGACACCGCGCTGGTGCTACTGCGGCGCGGCGCCGCTGGCTAGCATCGCCAACCAGCATTCACCCACAGCGGAGACAGACATGTCGGAAGGCACTGAAAAGGTGGAGATCCACCGCGGACTCAAGGGCGTCTACTTCGACCGCTCGCCGACCAGTTTCATCGACGGCCGCGCCGGTGAGCTGCTCTATCGCGGCTACACCATCCACGACCTGGCCGAACACTCCACCTTCGAGGAGACCGCCTGGCTGCTGATGCACGGCGAACTACCGACACAGGCAGAACTGGATGGCTTCCACGCCGCGCTGGCCGAGGCCCGCCAGCTGCCGGATGCGCTGGTCGACGTGATCCGCCACGTCGCCCAGGGCCACCCGATGGAGGTGCTGCGCACCGCGGTCTCCGCGCTCGGCGCCTTCGATCCGGAGGTCGGCGACAACTCGCCGGAGGCGCTGCGGCGCAAGGGCATCCGCCTGACCGCGCAGGTGCCGCTGCTGGTCGCCGCGCACCAGCGCATCCGCCACGGCCACGAGCCGATCGAAGCCGACCCGAGCCTCGGCCAGGCGGCCAATTTTCTCTACGCCATGAGCGGCGAGCGGCCCAGTGAAGATGCCGCCAGGCTGATGGACACCGACATGATCCTGCACGCCGAGCACGGCGCCAACGCCAGCAGCTTCACCGCGCGCGTGGTCGCCGGCACCGAGGCCAATCTGCACGCCGCGGTCACCGCCGCGGTGGCGGCGCTCTCCGGCCCGGCCCACGGCGGCGCGGCGGAGAACGTGATGAAGATGGCGCAGGAGGTCGGCAGCCCGGAGAACGCCGCCGCCTACGTCAAGGCCAAGCGCAAAAACCGCGAGGCGGTGATGGGCTTCGGCCACCGCGTGTATCGCGCCGAAGACCCGCGCGCGCGCCACCTGCGCGACGGCGTGGAGAAGCTGTCGAAGGAGATGGGCCAGCCGCAGTGGTTCGAGATCCTGCAGGCGCTGGTCGAGGCGATGAAGCCCTACTCGCGCCTGGGCGTGAACGTCAACGTGGATTTCTACGCCGGCGTCATCTACCACCTGCTGGGCATCCCCGAGGACATGTTCGTGCCGATCTTTGCCATCGGCCGCGTGCCCGGCTGGGTGGTCAGCGTGCAGGAGCAGTGCGCGCAGAACATCCTGATTCGCCCGCTGACCCTGTACAACGGGCCGCAGAAGCGCGCTTACCTGCCGATCGAGCAGCGCTGATTGATCGCAGCCCACCAAAGGCGCCGCCCGAGCGAGCCGTGGCGGCGCTTTTTTAGTTCGGGGAATGCGATTTCAGCGCCAGCGCCAGCGCCGACGCATTGACGATGTCATCCACGCTGGCGCCGCGCGACAGATCGCACAGCGGCCGCGCGAAGCCCTGCAGCATCGGCCCGGTGGCGCGCGCGCCGGCGAGGTACTGCACCAGCTTGTAGCCGATATTGCCGGCGTCGAGATCGGGGAAGACCAGCACATTGGCGCGCCCGGCGACCGGGCTGTCGGCGGCCTTTTTCGCCGCCACCGCCTCGCTCAGCGCCGCGTCCGCCTGCAATTCACCGTCGATGGCCAGCTGCGGCGCGCGCGCTCTGGCGATGGCCAGCGCCTCGGTGACCTTGTCGACGTGATCGTGCCTGCCGCTGCCGGCGGTGGAGAAGGACAGCAGCGCGACGCGCGCCGGCTCGCCGAGCAACTTTTCGGCCGAGGCGGCGGAGGCGATGGCGATATCGGCGAGCTGTTGCGGCGTCGGGTCAATGTTGACCGCGCAATCGGCGAACAGCAGCGGGGCGCGATGCGCAAATTCCATGACGAAAAAGCTCGACGGGGTGTCGATGCCCTCGGCTGCGCCGACGGTCATCAGGCCGGCCTCGATCACCCGCGCGGTGGTGCAGCTGACGCCAGCGACCACCGCATCGGCGTCGCCCGCGCGCAGCATCAAACCGGCGTGGAACAGGGGTTTGGCAGCCATGCGCCTGGCGATCGCCGGCTTCAGCGGTCGCGGGCCGCTGGCGACCAGCTCGGCGTAGCCATCGAGTTTCGGGCTGGCGGCGGGATCGATCAGCTCGATGCCATCCAGCGTCAGACCCTGCTCGGCGGCGATCTCCGCCAGCACATCCGGCTTGCCCAGCAGCAGCACGGAGGCCAGCCCTTGATCCACTAAAAGGCGCGCTGCGGCCTGTACCTGCGGCGCCTCTCCCTCGGCAAGCACGACCCGCGCGCCGCTGCCCCAGATCTGCCTGCGGCATTGCTCGATGATTTTCAAAGTGGCGTCCTCCGAGTGGGGCCGCGGTGGCGATCCGCTGGCGATGGCGGCGCATTCTAGCGGTGCGCGGCGCGCAGCGAAACGCGCCGGCGGATCGCTCAGGGCACCGCCGGGTCAGCGCTGCTGCGCGACCAGTCGGGCTGGAATTCGAGTACCGCGACCGTGCCGGGCATGGCCGGGTTGAACAGGTGATTGTGCCAGTAGGTGGCCTGGTGGCCGGGCTCGTCGCTGGCGCTGGCGCGCACCCGGCAATGCAGTCGATAGCGCTGGCCGTACTGCTCGAAATCCAGCCGGCACTCGCCGAGCTCGACCAGCCCGGCAGCGAGTTCAGAATCGGTGGCGAACACGCCGCTGAGCAGATCGGTGAATTCGGCCGGGCGCTGGTAGTAGGCCGAGGACAGAAAGCGCAGGCCGTTTTTCAGTCGCTCGGCCGGGTCGTGGGTCTTGCGCACCATGTGGCGCAGCTCGGCGGTCTCCTCCTCAGGATCGCGCTTGAGCAGCTGCACGTTGATAGGGCCGATCTCGCCGTGGCGGGCGACGCTGAGCGTCGGCTGCATGCCGCTGCCGGGCCGGCCCTCTGCCTGGCGCATGGCCTTCTGGCGGATTCGGCACTGCCAGCCGATGAAGTGGTCGCGCAGCCGGCGCTGGGCTTCGCTGAGTGCGGCGCCGTCGCTGTGTTCAGGCATGGGCTGTCCTCCCTTCTGTGGCGGCACCGCGCGGGCGATGCGGGGCATCAATGTACCAATTGCCGGGCAATTGGTACAAGCATTGGTTCAATCGGGGTTGTGAGCGCTCGCTTTAGCGGCGTATGCCCAGCAGATCGTGGCGGGCGCCCTCCAGGTGCAGGCTGACCTGCTCCACGGCGCCTTCCATGTCGCGCGCGCGGATCGCCTCGTACATGGCGCGGTGCTGGGCGTTGTAGCGGGCGATGCGCGCCGGCTGCAGGATCTGATCCTTCATCGCGCTCCACTGGTTGTGGCGGCGCACATCGTCGATCTGCCGGTAGAGCCAGATCATCAGCGGGTTGCCGGTGCACTCGACCAGGGTGAGGTGGAATTCGCTGTCCGCCTCGGCGAAGCGCTCGGCATCCTCGCCACACTGCTCCAGCCTTTGCAGAGTACGCTCCAGACGCTCGATATCGCGAGCGCTGGCGTGGGCCACGGCGAGCCGCACGATCTGTGGCTCGATGCCCAGACGGACCTCGATCAGCTCCACCGGGCTGGTGGATTCGGCCACATCTTCGTGCTCATCGGCCTCGCGCCGATGGGTGACGAAGGTACCGCTGCCGACCTTGCGCGCCAGCAGGCCGACCTCTTCGAGCTGGCGCAGTGCGGCGCGGATGGTGCCGCGCGAGGCGCCGAATTCAACCGCCAGCTGGCGCTCCGGCGGCAGGCGTTCGTTGTCGGCATAGCCGCCGTCGGTGATCGCCCGGCGCAGGCTGGCGGCGATCTGCGTGGCGCTGCCACCGTCCGTCGCGGCTGACGCGGCCTGCTCAGGCTGCGGAACGGGCTTCTGCATGAACGAATCCCTCGTGTACCAAAACCGGCGCTATTCGCGCCAAAGGTTCACTATCGATGAACCATATTAATGATAACGGCCGGCGGCTTTCAAGCCGCGCTGACCAGCTGCGGATGCCGTGCCGGTTATTGCGATACAGCATAATAGACTGTTTTATATCATTTTAACCGCCACAGATGAGGCCAAGCAGGCGCTGCGGCCCGCCGCGACCAGCCACCAAAGTAGTACCCACACGCAAGCCGTTGCAAACGCCAAAAGCCGGGTGTAGAGTCTGGCAAACCATTACTATTCCAATGCAGACCAATTTTCTGTGATCGCCAACGCGGCACGGCAAATCCGGCACTGCAAACCGGGCCTTCAGCACCCCGCAAACGGCCCGGCAGCGGAGGAGACAGGTGGATGGCGGAACCCGCTAGCCGACAGCAGCAGGCGCTACACAGCGCCTCGTGGTGCGCCACGCCGGGCGCATCCAGCGCCCGCTTTGCGGGGCGCAAAAGCGCTGTCGCCACGCCATTCACCAACTGCGAAATGCACGCCTGGCCGCACGCCAGTACTACCCGGCGCTCCGCCCACCGCCCACCGCCATCTACCGGCGGCGCATTGCAGCCCTACCGGCCCGGCCGGACTCGATCCCCGCTAAAAATCTCTGTGCTCTGCGGATCGCTCCGCCAGGGGCGCAGGCAATAACCACACGATAGCCCCCTTGGAGGAGAGCAAATGACCGACCTCGAAATGCACGTCAACGCCCCCGGTCGCGCCGATCTGGTCAAACAGGTGCGGGAGAAGATCAACGAACTGGGCGTGACCTACATCTACTATCAGTTCGTCTCGGTGACCGGCCGCATCGTCGGCAAGGGCATCCCGGCGGCACACTGGGAGCGCATCGCCGAGAAGGGCTTCCAGCTGGTCTACGGCTCCACCGCCAACCTGTTTCTCGACCGCCACGGCAGCTACATCGGCTATGGCCCGGAGGCCTCCGAGCTGGTCGGCATCCCCGATCCCGAGACCTTCGTCCAGCTACCCTGGGACAAGCGCATCGCGCGGGTCTTCTGCACCTGCTTCCGCAACCGCGAAGAGCGCGACAACCCGGGCGGCCACCTGACCTCCGACTGCCGCGGCAATCTGCGCATCTTCCACGACGAATTCGAGCAGAAGCACGGCCTGCGCCTGCGCGCCGGCACCGAGCCGGAGATGATGTGGCTCAAGCGCGGCGCCGACGGCGGCCCGAACGGCGGCGTGACCAAGCCCAACTGCTATCACATCGACCAGTTCGAGGAGCTGCGCCCGAGCTTCATGAAGGTCATCGAGTACGCCCAGCAGATGGGTCTGGACATCATCCAGGGCGACCACGAGGACGCCCCCGGCCAGCTGGAGCTGAACACCCAGTTCGACGACGTGCTGCGCAACGCCGACCGCCTCACCACCTATCGCCAGATCTGCGCCCAGGTGGCGCGCGAGGATGGCCTGATCGCCTGCTTCATGTCCAAGCCGTTCATGGGCGTGTCGGCCTCCGGCTGCCACCACAACGTCTCGCTGTGGCGCGGCGGGCAGGATGAGGTCAACAACCTCGGCTTCGACACCCTGCCCGGCATGCCCGGCGTGTTCACCTACGCGGTGGGCGGCGACAACACCTTCATGCCCGATCCGTCCATCGACGAGCGCAAGCCCGGCCCGATCGGCCTGCAATCCATCGGCGGGGTGATCGAGCACCTCGGCGCGCTGACCTCGATCGGCTCATCGACGGTCAACTCCTACCGCCGCCTCTGGGACACCGGCTTCTGGGCGCCGATTTTCGCCGACTGGGGCTACCAGAACCGCACCTGCGCACTGCGCGTTTCGGCACCGGGGCGCTTCGAGTACCGCTCGGTGGATTCGATGGTCAACCCCTACCTGATGGGTGCGGCGCTGCTGAGGGCCTTCGACGACGGCATCAGCCGCGATCTCGACCCCGGCGAAGCCGAAGAGCGCAACATCTACGAGGCGATGGACGCGGGCAAGAACGTGAAGAAGCTGCCCATGTCCCTCGGCGAGGCGCTCGACGAGCTGGAAAAGGACGATGTGATCAAGTCGGCGATGCCCGACGAGATGTACCGCGTGTACACGCATTACAAGCGTGACGAGTGGGAGCGCTTCAACCACACCGTCACCGACTGGGATCTCAACACCTATCTGGACTGCCTGCCCTAAAGCGGCGGCAAATCGACACAGGACGCCGGCCGGCCACCCGCGTTTTCGCGGGCGGCCCGGTTGGAGTCCGCCCGAAAAACGCCCCGCCGAACCCGGCGGGAGGTCTTTTCACCCTTTCAGGAGGGCCACTTAAATGTGTGGTATTGCTGGACTTATCCACAGAGGTAAGAGCAGCGACATCGGCAACGAGATGACCGCAATGCTTCAGGCACTGAAGCACCGCGGACCAGATTCGACCGGTTTCGCGCTCTACGGCAACGGCTCCGACGAGCAGTACGTGATGCGCTTCAAGCTCGCCGAGCAGGCGGATGTGGCGGTCGGTTTCGACATCCACCGGCAGATCGTCGAACGCAAGGCGCAGGTCGATGAGCGCATGGCCGAGATGGGCGCGAGCATCGTCGACGAGGCCCCGGCCACCGAGTACGCCTATCGCTACACCTTCACCCACGACGGCGATCTGCGCCGCCTGATCGACTTTATCGAAGACATCGACGGCGTGGAGATTCTCTCCATCGGCCACGCCCTGGAGCTGATCAAGGATCTCGGCGACGCCGCGGTGGTCTCCGGCCAGTACGGCCTGGGCAGCTTCAACGGCACCCACGCCATCGGCCACACCCGCATGGCCACCGAGTCGGACGTCGACATCCGCTCGGCGCACCCCTACTGGGCCTATCCGTTCAGCGACGTGTCGGTGGTGCACAACGGCCAGCTGACCAACTACTGGACCTATCGCCGCGAGCTGGAGCGCCGCGGGCACCGCTTCATGTCCAACTGCGATTCGGAACTGATCGCCGTGTACATCGCCGATCGCATCGACCGCGGCGACGAGCTGGAGGGCGCGATGCGCCGTTCGGTGGACGAACTCGACGGCGTGTTCACCTACCTGGTGGCCACCAGCGACCAGCTCGGCATGGCCAAAGATGTCATGGCGGCCAAGCCGATGGTGCTTTACGAGAGCGACGATTTCGTCGGCCTGGCCTCGGAAGAGGTGGCCATCCGCAGCGTGTTCCCGCACGAAATCGACACTTGGGATCCATACAACGGGGAGGTTCGGGTATGGCAGGCGTGAACGAAGAGCACAAGTCCCACGAGATGGGGCTGCACACCGAGCAGCTGACCGGCCGCAGCCAGCAGCGCTTCTTCTCGGCCAGCGAGGAGGAGAACTTCACCTATCCGTGGAGCTACCCGGTCGATTTCGACAAGCACGCCGAATTCGACGCCGCCGAGATGGACGCCAACGCCGTCAACCTGCGCATCCGCGAGTTGATGAAAGCCGGCCACGGCAGCATCACGGTGAAAAACCCGCGCGCCCAGCACTCGCTCGGCGTGGGCATTCTCAACCGCCTCAATCTGACCTTCGAAGGCAGCCTCGGCTACTTCGGCTGCGGCCTCATCGACGGCCCCAACGTGCATATCACCGGCCGCGTCGGCTGGTCCTGCGCGGAAAACATGATGGCCGGCACGGTGGTGATCGAAAAGAACGCCGGTTCGCTGTTCGGCGCCGCCATCCGCGGCGGCGATCTGGTCTGCAAGGGCCAGGCCGGCGCCCGCGTCGGCATCGACCAGAAGGGCGGCACGATCATCGTCGGCGGCAGCGTCGGCGCCTTCACCGGCTTCATGATGCAGCGCGGGCGGATGGTGATCCTCGGCGACGCCGGCGACAACCTCGGCGATTCGATGTACGACGGCACCATCTACGTCGGCGGCGAAATCAAGAGCCTGGGCGTGGATTGCGTCGAGGGCGAGATGACCGATCTGGACAGAAAGTGGCTGGCGGCGAAGCTGTCGCTGTACGGCATGCAGGCGCCCAACGGCATCGACAGCATCAAAAAGCTGGTCTCCGGCAAGCAGCTCTGGAACTACGACAACCTCGAGCCCACCGAGAAGAAGCTGGTGCTCTAACCCTCTGGAGGCAAACGAATCATGGCCGGTTTACCACCGAAAAGAGACCGCTACAACCTCGGCAAGAGCTTCATGTTCACCCCCGAGGTGATCGACGACATCCACGTCAAAGCGGAACTCGGGCGCTACCGCATGCGCGGTTTCTCCCTGTTCAAAAAGATCCCCAGCTGGGATGACCTGACCTTCATGCCCGGCACGCTGACGCGCTTCGTTATCGAGGGCTACCGCGAAAAGTGCCTGACCAAGACCGTGATCGGCCCGCGCGCCAAGCGCCCGCTGGAGCTGGATATCCCGATCTACGTCACCGGCATGAGCTTCGGCGCGCTCAGCTACGAAGCCAAGACCGCGCTGGCCCGCGGCGCCACCATGGCCGGCACCGCGACCTGCTCCGGCGAAGGCGGCATGATCCCCGACGAGCGCCGCTACTCGGAGAAGTGGTTCTACCAGTGCATCCAGTCGCGCTACGGCTTCAACCCCAACCACCTGCGCCTGGCGGACGCCTGCGAATTCTTCATCGGCCAGGGCTGCAAGGTTGGCCTCGGCGGCCACCTGATGGGCCAGAAAGTGACCGACCAGGTCGCCGAGATGCGCTCGCTGCCGGCCGGTATCGACCAGCGCTCGCCGGCGCGCCACCCGGACTGGATGGGGCCGGATGATCTGGCGCTGAAAATTCAGGAGATCCGCGAAGCCACCGACGGGCAGATCCCGATCCAGCTCAAGCTGGGCGCGGCGCGCGTCTACGACGACGTGCGCATGGCCGCCAAGACCGACCCCGACTCGATCTACATCGACGGCATGGAGGGCGGCACCGGCGCCGGCCCGCATCTGGCCACCGAAGAGACCGGCGTGCCCGGTATCGCGGCGATCCGCCAGGCCCGCCAGGCGCTCGACGATGTGGGCAAATCCGGCGAGATCTCGCTGGTCTACGCCGGCGGCATCCGCAACGGTGGCGATGTGGCCAAAGCGCTGGCGCTGGGCGCCGACGCGGTCGCCATCGGCCACTCGGTGATGATGGCGCTGAACTGCAACAAGGCCATCGATGGCGTCGATTTTGAAAAGGAAATGGGCGTCGAAGCCGGCTACTGCTACCACTGCCACACCGGTCGCTGCCCGGTTGGCGTGGCCACCCAGGACCCGGAACTGCGCAAGCGCCTCAACCCCGACGAAGCCGCCGAGCGGGTGTACAACTTCCTGCACACCCTGGCCATCGAGGCGCAAATGCTGGCGCGCGCCTGCGGCAAGACCAATGTGCACTCGCTGGAGCCGGAGGATCTCTCCGCGCTGACCATGGAGGCCTCCGCCCTCGCCCAGGTGCCGCTGGCCGGCACCCGCCACACCGTCGGCCGTCCCGACATGACCCGTTTCTAAAGGAGATCATGCGATGAGTGACCAGGATATCGATCACTTTCTCAAGACCGACGGTCTGGACAGCGAACGCGAAAAGACCATCGGTCAGCACATTGGCTACCGCTACGACGTCAACCTGGTGCCGGACATGGATCGCTGCACGCCCTTTCTCCGCAAATACATGGAGACCATGGGCTGGCAGGATCTGAATTGGCTGGAAGACGTGCACATGGGCTACGAGGAGGGCAATGCCGCGGTATTCGATCGCAATATCAACGGTTGGGTGACGATTCCCGCCGACATCGATTTGCCGGACAACCAGCAGGATCGCGACATGATCGCGCGTGAATTGCTGGTCAAATTCCAGATGTCCAGCAATCACCCGATGGTCGATCTGCGCAAGGCCTACGAAAAGTTCAACTGAGCCGATTGGGGGTACCGGCGGGTCGTTGGCGCTTGCGTCGGCGGCCCCCGGTATTTTGTCGCCCAAAGCCACATCGGCAATGCACGGTGCGGAGTCTCGACGGCATCCGCCAGCAACGCCGCCACCGCCGAGCACCGCCGATCACAAAGGCCATCCAGACCGTGCAGGGAAATATTC
>CBFCYW010000038.1:0-28744 GCA_965602395.1 uncultured Chromatiales bacterium | reverse complement strand
GCCAGCCCGTGCAGCGGACGCCATCCCCCGCCCCCATCGACGGCAAATCATCGCCGGCATTGAGCCCAACAGCCTGTTGACGTTAACGTAAACGTCAACTAAATTGGCCGCCCGAGTGCCCGACGCAGCCACCGCCGCGCAGATCGCCGCCCGCCGACGACGCCCCACCGATGCCGCACCGCGACAAGCGGCCAAAGCATCCGGCCAGCGGTGGGAATCAGTGGAGGAACGCATGCCTTTCACGCCGATGAACCCGCAGTTTCGCCAGCGCGTGCAGCAGAGCTTCGAGCGCCAGGGTTTCATGCATACCCTCGGCGCGCAGCTGGCGCAGATCGAAGCGGGCGTGGTGGAAATCCACCTCGCCTATCGCAGTGAGCTCACCCAGCAGCACGGCTACTACCACGGCGGCGTGATCGGCAGCCTCGCCGACAACGCCTGCGGCTACGCCGCCTTCACCCTGATGCGTGCCGAGGATTCGGTACTCACCGCCGAGTACAAGGTCAATCTGCTCGCCCCCGGCGATGGCGAGCTGCTCATCGCGCGCGCCGAAGTACTGCGCCCCGGGCGCACGCTGACCGTTTGCGAAGCGCGCGTGCTCGCCCGCAAGGATGGCGCCGACAAGCTCTGCGCCACCGCGCTCGCCACCCTGATCACGCTGCCCAATCAGTCCGACGACACCAGCCGCGGCGGTGCCGATCGCCTCCAGTAACCCGGCCATCCACGCGACCACCGGCGCGACCGCTTTTTCGGAGAATGCGATGAAATTTCCCTATCCGACGCTCAACTTCGACCTCGGTGAAACCATCGAGATGCTCGCCGACACGGTCTACGACTTCGCGCAGGCAGAGATCGCGCCGCGCGCCGCGCAGATCGACGCCAGCAATCAATTCCCCATGGATCTGTGGCGGAAAATGGGCGATCTGGGCCTGCACGGCATCACCATCGGCGAGCAGTACGGCGGCTCGGAGATGGGCTATCTGGCGCACGTCATCGCCATCGAGGAGATCTCCCGCGCCTCGGCCTCGGTGGGCCTGAGCTACGGCGCCCACTCCAATCTGTGCATCAACCAGATCAACCGCAACGGCAGCGACGCGCAAAAGGCGAAGTACCTGCCCAGGCTGATCAGCGGTGAGCACGTCGGCGCGCTGGCGATGTCCGAGCCGGGCGCCGGCTCCGATGTGGTCGGCATGAAGCTGCGCGCCGAAAAGAAGGGCGACCGCTACATCCTCAACGGCAATAAGATGTGGATCACCAACGGCCCGGATGCCGACACCCTGGTGGTCTACGCCAAGACCGATCCGGACGCCGGCCCGCGTGGCATCACCGCCTTCCTCGTCGAAAAGGGCTTCGCCGGCTTCTCCACCGCGCAAAAGCTGGACAAGCTCGGCATGCGCGGCTCGAATACCTGCGAGCTGGTCTTCGAGAACTGCGAAGTGCCGGAGGAAAACGTGCTCGGCGGCGTCGGCCGCGGCGTCAACGTGCTGATGTCCGGCCTCGACTACGAACGGCTGGTGCTCTCCGGCGGCCCGCTGGGGATCATGGACGCCTGCATGGATATCGTCGTGCCCTACGTCCACGAGCGGGTGCAGTTCGGCCAGCCGATCGGCACCTTCGAGCTGATGCAGGGCAAACTGGCGGACATGTACTCGACGATGAACGCCAGCAAGGCCTACGTCTACGCCGTGGCAAAAGCCTGCGACCGCGGCGAGACCAGCCGCAAGGATGCCGCCGGGGCGATCCTCTACTCGGCCGAAAAGGCGACCTGGATGGCGCTCGAAGCGATCCAGACCCTCGGCGGCAACGGCTACATCAACGAATACCCCACCGGCCGCCTGCTGCGCGACGCCAAGCTCTACGAGATCGGCGCCGGCACCAGCGAGATCCGTCGCATGCTGATCGGCCGCGAGCTGTTTAACGAGACCCAGTGAGGATGCAGCGATGAGCAACAGTGATCCGATCGTCATCGTCGGCAGTGCGCGCACGCCGATGGGCGGCTTCCAGGGCGATTTCGCCAGCGTCAGCTGCGCCGAACTGGGCGCCGCGGCGATCGCCGCCGCAATCGAGCGCGCCGGCATCGAAGCGGGCGACGTCGATGAAGTCATCATGGGCTGCGTGCTGCCCGCCGGCCAGGGCCAGGCGCCGGCGCGCCAGGCCAGCCTCGGCGCCGGAATCCCCAAATCGACCGGCTGCACCACCATCAACAAGATGTGCGGCTCGGGCATGAAAGCCACCATGCTGGCCAACGATCTGCTGCTCGCCGGCAGCAACCGGGTGATGATCGCCGGCGGCATGGAGAGCATGTCCAACGCCCCCTACCTGCTGCCCAAGGCGCGCAGTGGCATGCGCATGGGCCACGCCCAGGCGATGGACCACATGTTCCTCGACGGCCTCGAAGACGCCTACGAAAAAGGCCGCCTGATGGGCAGCTACGCCGAGGACTGCGCCCAGCACTTCGGCTTCAGCCGCGAGCAGCAGGACGAATTCGCGATCAGCTCGCTGAGCCGCGCGCAACGGGCCATCGACGACGGCACCTTCGCCGCCGAAGTGGCCCCGTTCAGTGTGCAGACGCGCCGCGGCGACGTGCTGGTCGAACGCGACGAGCAGCCGCACAAAGCCAATCTCGACAAGATTCCCCAGCTGCGCCCGGCCTTTCGCAAAGACGGCACGGTGACCGCGGCCAACTCCAGCTCGATCTCCGACGGCGCCGCCGCGCTGCTGCTGATGCGCGAGTCAGAAGCCGCGCGGCGCGGCGTCCGGCCGCTGGCGCGCATCCTCGACCACAGCACCTACGCCCACGATCCGGGCTGGTTCACCACCGCGCCGGTGTACGCGATCCGCAAGCTGCTCGACCAGCTCGGCTGGGCCGCCGGCGAGGTCGATCTGTGGGAGATCAACGAAGCCTTCGCGGTGGTGACGATGGCGGCGATGCAGAGCCTGGAGATCCCGCGCGACAGGGTGAATGTGCACGGCGGTGCCTGCGCGCTGGGGCATCCGATCGGCGCCTCCGGAGCGCGGATTCTGGTGACGCTGCTCAACGCGCTGCAAAAGCATGACCTCAAGCGCGGCGTGGCCTCGCTGTGTATCGGCGGCGGCGAAGCCACGGCGCTGGCGGTCGAGCGAGTCTGAACCCTGCGGGATCGATCAAAGCGATGAACTACAGCGAAGAACAGTTGATGATCCGCGAGATGGCGCGCGACTTTGCCCGCAACGAACTCGCCCCCAACGCCGCGGACTGGGATGCCAGCGGCAGCTTCCCCAAAGCCGCCATCGCGCAAATGGGCGAGCTCGGCCTGCTCGGCATGCTGCTGCCGGAGGAATTCGACGGCGCCGGTGCCGACCACCTCGCCTACTCGATGGCGCTGGAGGAGATCGCCGCCGGCGACGGCGCCTGTTCGACCATCATGAGCGTGCACAACTCGGTCGCCTGCATGCCGATCTTCAAATTCGGCAGCGCCGCGCAAAAGGACCAATACCTGCGCGCGATGGCCCGTGGCGAGCTGCTCGGCGCCTTCTGCCTGAGCGAGCCGCAGGCCGGCTCCGATGCCTCCAACCTCAAGTGCCGGGCGCTTCGCGACGGCGACCACTGGGTGCTCAACGGCGTCAAGCAGTTCATCACCTCCGGCGCCAACGCGCAGATCGCCATCGTCTTTGCGGTCACCGACCCGAGCGCCGGCGCCAAGGGCATCAGCGCCTTTATCGTGCCCACCGACAACCCCGGCTATCAGGTCGCCAGCATCGAGAAAAAGATGGGGCAAAGAGCCTCGGACACGGCGCAGATCGTCTTTGACGACTGCCGCGTGCCGGCCGCCAACCTGCTCGGCGAAGCGGGCCAGGGCTACCGCATCGCGCTGTCGAATCTGGAAGGCGGGCGGATCGGCATCGCCAGCCAGTGCCTGGGCATGGCGCGCGCCGCGCTGGAGGCGGCGCTGACCTACGCGCAGGAGCGCACCGCCTTCGGCAAGCCGCTGTTCGCGCAGCAGGCGATCGCCTTCAAGCTGGCCGACATGGCCACCCAGCTCGATGCCGCACGCCTACTGGTGCACCGTGCGGCACTGCTGCGCGACGCCGGCGAGCCCTGCCTGAAAGAGGCCTCGATGGCCAAGCTGTTCGCCTCGGAAATGGTCGAAAAAGTCTGCTCCGAGGCGATCCAGATCCACGGTGGCTACGGCTATCTGGCCGACTTTCCGGTGGAGCGCATCTACCGCGACGCGCGCGTCTGCCAGATCTACGAGGGCAGCAGCGAAGTGCAGCGCATCGTCATCAGCCGCGCGCTGGCGGGCTGATCGGCCCTTCGCGGGCCGGCGGGCAACAACAACGAGGACCGAACATGCAGGACGACAGTATCGACTTCTACTTCGACTTCACCTCGCCCTACGGCTATCTGGCCAGTGAGCGCATCGAAGCCATCGCCGACAAACACGGCCGCACGGTGACCTGGCACCCGATCCTGCTCGGCGCGGTGTTCAAGCTCAGCGGCGTGAAACCGTTGATCGAGGTGCCGCTGGTCGGCCCCTACTCGCTGCACGATTTCACCCGCAGCGCGCGCGAGCACGAGATCCCCTTCCACATGCCGGAGCAGTTCCCGATCAGCGGCGTCGCCGCCTCGCGCGCCTTTCTGTGGCTGGCCGGGCAGGATCGACAACAGGCCGCGGCCCTGCTGCACGCGCTGTACCGCGCCTATTTCATCGACGGCCGCGACATCGGCCAGCCGCAGGTGGTGGTCGATGAGGCGGAAAAGCTCGGCGTCGATCGCCACGCGCTGCTCGCCGCGATGCAGGATGAACAGCTCAAGGCGCTGCTGCGCACGGTGGTCGAAGCGGCCATCGAGCGCGGCGTCTGCGGCTCGCCGTTCATCATCGTCGACGGCGAGCCCTTCTGGGGCAATGACCGCCTCGAACAGATCGACCGCTGGCTGGAGACGGGCGGATGGTGAACGATATCCCCGACGGCAGCGACCAGCGCAAAAACGAGCAGAGCGGCCGGCACGGCGCGCAGGCCGGCCGCGCGGAAGCCGACCCCGAAAACGCTTCCGAAAGCGGCTCCGAATGGATCGACAACTCGCAGACCGGATCCGCAGAGCTCGACGAGCACGAGCAGTCGGCGCGCCGCCTCACCCATCTGGTCTACGCCCTGCAGGCGCTGGCCTTCTTCGCCGGGGTCACCGCGGTGATCGGCGTGTTCATCAACCACCTCAAGCGAGATGATCTCGAAAGCCCCCTGGCGGAGAGCCATTTTCGCTGGCAGATCAACACCTTCTGGTGGGGTCTGCTGTGGATGGTGATCGGCACCGTGACCTACCTCGCGGGCATCGGCTACATCGTGTTGAGCATCGTCCCGTTCTGGTACGCCTACCGGATCATCAAGGGCTGGCTGCGCCTCAACGGCGGCAAGCCCATGTACAGCTGAATGAGAGAGCCGACATGAGCCTCATAACAACAGCCCTCGACCCGCGCAGCCCCGGCTTTGCCGAAAACGCCGCGCAGATGCAGTCGCTGGTCGACGACCTGCGCGAAAAGCTGGAAAAGATCGCCCTCGGCGGCGGCCAGCGCGCGCGCGAAAAGCACCTCGCCCGCGGCAAGCTGCTGCCGCGCGAGCGCGTGCACACGCTGCTCGACGCCGGCTCGCCGTTTCTGGAGCTGTCGCAATTCGCCGGCTACCGGGTTTACGACGACGAGGTACCCGCCGCCGGCGTGATCACCGGCATCGGCCGCGTCGCCGGACAGGAGTGCGTGATCGTCGCCAACGACGCCACCGTGAAGGGCGGCACTTATTATCCGCTGACGGTGAAAAAGCATCTGCGCGCACAGGAGATCGCCGAACAGAACAGACTGCCCTGCGTGTATCTGGTCGATTCCGGCGGCGCCTTTTTGCCCGAGCAGGACAATGTATTTCCCGATCGCGAGCACTTCGGCCGGATCTTTTTCAACCAGGCGAACATGTCGGCGCAGGGGATTGCGCAGATCGCCGTGGTGATGGGTTCCTGCACCGCCGGCGGCGCCTACGTGCCGGCGATGAGCGACGAGAGCGTGATCGTGAAAGAACAGGGCACGATCTTTCTCGGTGGCCCGCCGCTGGTGAAGGCGGCCACCGGCGAAGTGGTCAGCGCCGAAGACCTCGGCGGCGCCGACGTGCACTCGCGCACCTCCGGCGTCACCGATCACTACGCCAATAACGACGAGCATGCGCTGGGTATCGCGCGGCGCATCGTCGCCAATCTGAATCGGCAGAAAAACCCCAACGTCAGCATCCGCGAATCGGTCGAGCCCTTGTACGATCCGCGCGAACTCTACGGCGTGATCCCGACCGACTCGCGCAAACCGTTCGATATCCGCGAAGTCATCGCGCGCATCGTCGACGGCTCCGAATTCGACGAATTCAAGGCACTCTACGGCACCACCATCGTCTGCGGTTTCGCGCGGCTGTACGGCTATCCGGTGGGTATCGTCGCCAACAACGGCATCCTGTTTTCCGAGTCGTCGCTAAAGGCCGCGCACTTTATCGAGCTGTGCGCCCAACGCGGCATCCCGCTGGTGTTTCTGCAGAACATCACCGGCTTTATGGTCGGGCAGAAATACGAATCCGGCGGCATCGCCAAGGACGGCGCGAAGATGGTCACCGCCGTGGCCACCGCCAAAGTGCCGAAATTCACCGTGGTCATCGGCGGCAGCTTCGGCGCCGGCAACTACGGCATGTGCGGTCGCGCCTACAGCCCGCGCTTTATGTGGATGTGGCCCAACGCGCGGATCTCGGTAATGGGTGGTGAGCAGGCCGCCGGGGTGCTCGCCACGGTGCGCCGCGACGGCCTGGAAGCCCGCGGCCAGAGCTGGTCGGCGGAAGATGAAGAAGCCTTCAAAGCGCCGATCCGCGAGCAGTACGAACACCAGGGCCACCCCTACTACGCCTCGGCGCGGCTGTGGGACGACGGCGTCATCGACCCCGCCGACACCCGCCGCGTGCTCGGCCTCGGCCTGTCCGCCTCGCTGAATGCGCCGGTGGAAAAGACCACCTTCGGCGTGTTCCGCATGTGACGCTGCCTACGAATTTGGCGAGATTCCAATGACCGCAACAACCCGAATCGAGATCGACAGCGCCGGCGTGGCCCGGCTGACCATGAATCGCCCGCAGATTCACAACGCCTTCGACGACGCGCTGATCGCCCAATTGACCGCCGATCTGGAAGCGCTGGCGGCGAATAGCGAAGTGCGCGCCGTGGTACTCGCCGCCGAGGGCAAGAGCTTCTCCGCCGGTGCCGATCTCAACTGGATGCGGCGCATGGCGGATTACAGCGAAGCGGAAAACCTGCGCGACGCGGGCGAGCTGTCGCGCCTGCTGAACACGCTGAACCGCCTGCCCAAGCCGACCATTGCGCGGGTGCAGGGCGCGGCCTTCGGCGGCGGCGTGGGTCTGGTCGCCTGCTGCGACATGGCGATTGCCAGCGAACGCGCCAGCTTCTGCCTGTCGGAAGTCAAGCTCGGCCTGATCCCGGCCACCATCGGCCCCTTCGTGGTCGATGCCATCGGCAGCCGCAACGCGCGGCGCTACTTTTTGACCGCCGAGCGCTTCAGCGCCTTTGATGCCCAGCGCATCGGTCTGGTGCACGAGGTGAGCGCGGATGAAACCGCGCTGGACGCCAGGATCGACGCGCTGCTCGCCGCACTAAAAGCCGGCGGCCCGGTGGCCCAGTACGAAGCCAAAGAGCTGATTTTCGCCGTCGACAAAGGCCCCATCGACGACGCCATGCGCGGCGACACCGCCGCGCGCATCGCGCGCATCCGCGCCTCGGAAGAGGGCCGCGAAGGCTTGAATGCGTTTCTCGGCAAACGCAAGGCGAATTGGCTGGGTTGATGCCAATCTCATGCATTCGGCGCAATGCGCTGCGCGGATTGCGCCCCGCTACAGGCGACTTGTGTTGACGACGTCTGTGGCTGCCCGCCAATCCGCTTTGCCGCGGCGAGTAGCGCAGCGGCGCGCGGAAACAAGCGCAGGCCTGTTTGAGCGGCGCAGCCGCGGGTTTGCATGCGCGCCGCGCGACGCGAGCAACGCAGCGAACCCCGTAGCGAAGCGAAGGGGCGCGGCAGCGGGGTGCACTTTCTTTTGGTTACTTTTCTTTGTGCACGCAATGCAAAGAAACTCGCCCAGCGGGGCGAAACAGAACCCGACACAAATCCGAACACACAGCGGATAAAAACGATGTTCAACAAAATCCTCATCGCCAACCGCGGCGAAATCGCCTGCCGCGTGATCGACACCGCGCACCGCATGGGCGTGCGCACCGTGGCCGTCTACTCCGACGCCGACGCCGGCAGCCGCCACGTGGCGATGGCCGACGAGGCGCTGCACATCGGCCCGGCGGAGGCCGCGCAGAGCTACCTGGTCACGGACAGGATCATCGCCGCCGCCAAAGCCACCGGCGCCGAGGCGATCCACCCCGGCTACGGCTTCCTCTCCGAGAACGCCGCCTTCGCCGAACAACTGGCCGCCGAGGGGCTGGTGTTCATCGGCCCGCCGGCGGATGCGATCCGCGCCATGGGCAGCAAGAGCGAAGCGAAGAAAATCATGCAGGCGGCGAATGTGCCGCTGGTGCCCGGCTATCACGGCGACGACCAGAGCGAAGCGACGCTGCGCAAAGCGGCCGCCGACTGCGGCTATCCGGTGCTGATCAAAGCCAGCGCCGGCGGCGGCGGCAAGGGCATGCGGGTGGTCGAGTCGGATGAGGACTTCGCCGCCCAGCTGGCCGCCGCCAAGCGCGAGTCCGCCGCGGCCTTCGGCGACGAGCACGTGCTGGTGGAAAAGTATCTGCGCCAGCCGCGACACATCGAAATCCAGGTCTTCTGCGACGGCCACGGCAGCGCGGTGTACCTGTTCGAGCGCGACTGCTCGGTGCAGCGCCGCCATCAGAAAGTGCTCGAAGAGGCGCCGGCGCCGGGCATCAGCGAGTCGCGCCGCGCAGAGATGGGTGCGGCGGCGATCGCCGCGGCACAGGCCATCGGCTACGTCGGCGCCGGCACGGTGGAGTTCATCGTCGATCGCCACGGCGAGTTCTTTTTTATGGAGATGAACACCCGCCTGCAGGTCGAGCACCCGGTCTCCGAGCTGATCTCCGGGCAGGATCTGGTCGAGTGGCAGCTGCGCGTCGCCGCCGGCGAGCCGCTGCCCAAAGCGCAGCAGCAGCTGGCCATCAGCGGCCACGCCATCGAAGCGCGGATCTACGCCGAGGACCCGCACAACAACTTCCTGCCGGCCACCGGCACACTGCACCACCTGCGATTCCCGGAGCCGAGCGCGCACGTGCGCATCGACACCGGGGTGCGCAGCGGCGATGCGGTGTCGATCCACTACGACCCGATGATCGCCAAGCTGATCGTCTGGGATGAGAACCGCCAGTCGGCGCTGCGCCGCATGCACCGCGCGCTGCGCGAAACGCAGATCGTCGGCCTGGCCAACAACGTGGACTTTCTCGACCGGGTGATCCGCCACCCGGCCTTCGCCGGCGGCGAGTTCGACACCGGCTTCATCGACCGCCACCGCGAGGAGGTGTTTCTCGAAACGCCCGCCGATCACGACCTGCTGCTGCAGCTGGCGACGCTGTTCGTGCTCGCCGAGCGCAAGCGCGCCGCGGCCGCGGTGGAGCCGAATTCGCCCTGGTCGCTGGGCGACGGCTGGCGCCTGAATCTGCCGGCGCGCGACCGGCTGCGCATGGCCGATGAAGCCGGCGAGATCAGCGAGGTGGTGATCACCCACGGCGCCGACGGCTATCACCTCAGCCTGCCCGGCGGCGCCGCGACAGCGAGCGCCGAAGTGGCCGCCGACGGCCGGCTGCGCGCCAGTATCGACGGTCAGCAGCTGTCCGCTACGGTGGTCCGCCACGGCAGCGAGATCCACGTTTTCAGCGACGCCATCTCCGCTCACGTGACGCTGCTCGACCCCACCGCTCAGGCCGCCGGCGACGATGCCACGGCCGGCAGCCTGGAGGCGCCGATGCCGGGCAAAGTGGTGCAGGTGCTGGTCGAGAGCGGCGCCGCAGTGAAGGCGGGACAGGCGCTGATCGTGCTCGAAGCGATGAAGATGGAGCACACCATCACCGCGCCGGCGGACGGCGTGGTCGGCGAGATCCGCTACGCCGCCGGCGAGCTGGTCGACGGCGGCGCGGCACTGTTGGTGCTGGCCGGCGAGTAGTCGCGCTATGCTGGCGCGCCAGCCATCGCGGAGAGCAACATGAGCAAAGCCGAAATCGCCCAGCGCGGGCCCTACGCCGTCGAAGTCAAAGCCGGCAGGCACTATTTCTGGTGCAGCTGCGGGCGCAGCGCAAAACAGCCGTTCTGCGACGGCTCGCACCAGGGCAGCGAATTCGCGCCGACCAAATACAGCGCGGAAAAGGACGGCAAGCTGTTCTTCTGCGGCTGCAAGCGCAGCGGCAAACCGCCGCTGTGCGACGGCAGCCATCAGTCGCTCGACTGAAGCAGAGACCGCAATCCGCCGCTGCGCGCGCCGGGTCGCGCCACCCGGCTGCGGCAGTCAGCCGCGCGGCGCCAGCTGCCGCAGCCAGTCGGCGAACTGGCGCGCCGATTCGCGCTGCGCGGCGATCTGCACAAAGTAGCCGCGCTGGGTGGCCAAACGCTGCGCCAGCGGCGCCACCAGCAGGCCGTTGTCGAGCAGATCGTTGACCAGCGGTCGCCAGCCCAGCGCCACGCCCTGGCCGTACATCGCTGCCTGCAGCATCACCGGGTAATTGTTGAAGGACAGGCCGTGCACCGGTGGCGGCTCGGCCAGCCCGGCGGCTTGCAACCAGTGCCGCCAGTCGATGATGGCGTGGCCGTAGAAACCCGACCAGTGCTCCTCGTCGAGGTGCAGCAAAGTGGCGCCGGCGAGGTCATCGAGCGATGCCAGCGGGCCGTGCTCGGCCAGCCAGCCGGGACTGCACACCGGCAATACCTCCTCGGCGGAGATCAGCTCGCCACCGGGTGGCGGCGCGGCAAGATCGCAGAAGCGGATGGCCACATCGGCGTCGCCGGTGGCCGGGTCGATATCGCGGTCCGCGGCCAGCACGCGCACGTCGATATCCGCGTGGCGGGCGCGAAAGTCGCCCATCCGCGGCATCAGCCACAGTGCGGCGAAGCCCACCGAGGCGGCCACGGTGAGCGGCCCTTCGCCGGCCGCCGAGATCTCATCCACCGCTTCGCGGATGCGCGCGAAGCCCTCGCCGACCGCCGCGGCCAGCGCCTCGCCGGCGCGCGTCAGGCTGACCTCGCGGTGGCCGCGCCGAAACAGCCGGCAGCCGAGTTCGTCCTCCAGCCGCGCCACCTGGCGGCTGACCGCGGCCTGGGTGACGTGCAGCTCGGCGGCGGCGCGGGTGAAGCTGAGCTGGCGCGCCGCCGCCTCGAAGCTGCGCAGCGCGGACAGTGACGGCAGCCGGGATCGTCTGGTCATGCGCTGAGGTTATGGCAAAAGCGGCCAATTGTCGCTTGCCCGGGCGACGCGGCGGCGACTAGCTTGAGCGCTGCCAACGAGCAGCGACCACCGCGGAGCACCGAACATGAGCCAGCCCTCCACGCAGCAGCCCTTCGCCCACCTGTTCGAGCCGCTCGACGTCGGCGCGCGCCGCCTGCGCCATCGCCTCAACTTCGGCGCCCACACCGCCAATATGAGCAGCGACGGCCTGCCCGGTGAACAGCACCGGCACTACTATCTGGAGCGCGCCCGCGGCGGCGCGGCGATGATCGTCGTCGAGCCGGTGCCGGTACACCCGGTGGCGGTACTCACGCGCGGCAACTTCCGCGCCGCCAGCGACGACATCATCGCCCACTTCCGGCCGATCACCGAGGCCTGCCAGGCCGAGGGCGCGCTGATGATCCAGCAGCTCTACCACGTCGGCGCCCACGGCGACTGGGACAACAGCTTCCAGCCCAACTGGTCGCCCTCCGGCCGGCCGTCGATGCACGACGGCGACGGCAGCCACGCGATGAGCGTCGCCGAGATCGCCGAGACCGTCGAAGCCTTCGCCGCGGCCGCCCACCGCGCCAGACTGTGCGGCTTCGACGGCATCGAAATCATGGCCGGCTACAACGCGCTGCTGGAGCAATTCTGGTCGTCGTTCTCCAACCGCCGCGACGATCGCTACGGCGGCAGCTTCGACAATCGCATGCGCTTCGCCGGCGAGGTCTACGCGGCGATCCGCAAGCGCTGCGGCGAGGATTTCGTGCTCGGCATCGGCGTCGCCGTCGACCCCACGGTGCCCGAGGTGCAGAGCCTCGAAGACCTGCAATCGGTGGCGCGCTGGCTCGATGAGCGCACGCTGGTGGATTACATCAGCGTCGGCACCGGCGGCTACTTCGACTTCACCCAGCTGATGCCGACGGTGTTCCACGCCGACCAGCTCGGCCCGCCGCACGCCGAGGCGATCCGCGGCCTCGGCCTGCGGCATGCCGTGGTGCAGGCCGAAAGCCACATCCGCACGCCGGAGAACGCCGACTACGCGATCGCCAGCGGACAGGCGGACATGGTCTCCATCGTGCGCGGCCAGATCGCCGATCCGCAGCTGGCCAACAAGGCCCGCGCCGGCCGCGCCGAGGACATCCGCCCCTGCCTGTCCTGCAACCAGCAGTGCTGGGGGCGGCGCTCGCGCGACTACTGGATCAGCTGTCTGATCAACCCCTCGGCCGGCCGCGAGGGCGACTGGGGCAGCGAGCCGCACGCGCCCGCGGCGCGGTCGAAAAGCCTGCTGGTGGTCGGCGGCGGCCCGGCCGGGCTGGAGTGCGCGCGGGTCGCCGCCAGCCGCGGCCATCGGGTAGCGCTGGCCGAGGCCGGCGAGCGCCTCGGCGGCCAGTTCCGCCTCGCCGGCCTGCAGCCGCGCCGCGCGCAGATCCTCGACTACCTCGCCTGGCAGGAGCGCCAGCTGCGGCAACTCGGTGTTGATCTGCGCCTGAACAGCTATCTCGACGCCGACGAGGTGCGCGCCGCCGGCGCCGACGCGGTGGTGATCGCCACCGGCTCACTGCCCGCCGAGAACGGCTACCAGCGCGGCCTGCCGGTGATCGAGGCACTGCCGGGCATCGAGCGCGGCAACGTCTGCAGCGCTGAAGATGTGATGAGCCGCAACGCCCGCCCCGGCCGGCGCGTGCTGCTGCTCGACGACCTCGGCAACTGGAAGGCCGGCGGCACCGCCTGGCATCTGGCCGAGCAGGGCCACGCGGTGAGCATCGTCACCCACAAGCCGGTGATCGGCGCGGAGATCAGCCGCACCGCCGCCGATATCCCGCTGCGCATGCGCCTGAAATCGCTCGGCGCGAGCTTCTTCACCGAGTCGGCGCTGCGCGAGTGGCGCGGCGATACGGCGCTGATCGTCGATCTACTCGACGGCAGCGAGCGCGAGCTGCCCTTCGACACGCTGGTGCTGGCCACCGCCAACCAGCCCTTCGACGAGCTGCTGCTGGCGCTGGCCGATAGCGATATCGAGGTGCACGGCATCGGTGACTGTCTGGCACCGCGCCAGGCGGCGGCGGCGATCTTCGAGGGGCGGCGGCTGGGGCTGAGCCTGTAGCGGGCGAGCGGGATGCACGCCGGCCGCGCCGGGCGGCGTCGCGCCAAAACACGTCGCAGGCGACGGCCGATCGAACGCAAAGATTCCCAAATGGAAAAAAAACCGGGGATGGCTCTGATTAATGAGCATTTTGAGTCCGATTGCAAAGTTGAGCCGCGCGGTCTGAGTAGAATTCCAGCAGCTTTCCCGACTCGCACGTCGCAGAATTGACACAGGCTCACACCCCGGGCGCCCGGTGCCACGCGAACAGATCAGTCGCCGCGCCGCTCACGGGCGACAGACACGACGCCCATCAAGGAGAAAACGCTTTGCAGTACCTTCGCCACTTCCTGCTCGCCGCCGCGCTGTGCGCCGCGCCTCTGGCACAAGCCGAGACCACCACTGACGAGGGCTGGTTTTTCGGCATCGGCGGTGCGCTGATCACTTTCGATGACGACATCGATGAGTACGACCCCGTCAACGGCTACCTGCGCGGCGGTTACACCTTCAACCGGTATCTGGATCTCGGCGTCGAATTCAGCGGTTCGCTGTCGCCCGACGAGAGCGGCCCGACGCTGTACGACGTCGCCACCGGCCTCCTGTTCCTGCGCGGCAAACTGCCGCTGGACGACGACTCCAGCCTGTATGCCATGGTCGGCGCCAGCCGGGTGAAGCTGTCCGCCACCGCCTTCGGCGTGGACACCAACAACAGCGATAACGGCGTCGGCTTTGGTTTCGGTTTCGAACACCGCA
Source organism: uncultured Chromatiales bacterium (assembly GCA_965602395.1). Classification (GTDB taxonomy): domain Bacteria; phylum Pseudomonadota; class Gammaproteobacteria; order CBFCYW01; family CBFCYW01; genus CBFCYW01. The sequence goes on along the minus strand of CBFCYW010000038.1, from coordinate 14,475 downwards.
TTACCAAGACCGAATTCTTCGCCATCGACTACATGATCTACTACGACGACAATGAATTCGACGACATCCCCACGGATGTCACCGTCGACTCTCTGAACTTCGGCTTCTACGGGTATTTCTGATCCGGCCGGCCGCACTGGCGCCGCGGCAGTCGGTGCGGCGGCGGGCCATCGGCGCCCTGCGCCGGCGCCGCCTCAGAACAGCTCGATATCGTCGTCGTCCTCCGGCGCCGTCTGCTCGACCGGCGCCGGCGGGGTGCAGGCTTCGACCACCGCCTCCTGCTGGCGCACCATGCGCTTGAGATTGTCCTGCACCGCGGCGAAGGCGGTGTAGATGGCGGCGTTGGCGTCGATGCCGGTGACCGCCTCGTCGACGGCGCCATCGATGCGCGCCACCAGATACTCCTCCTGATCCTCTTCCAGGCCCATCCGCAGCAGGTCGTAATTGAGGTTGCCGACCATCTCGCGCAGCAGTTTGGTGGCCTGCTCCTGGCTGCCGATCAGATCCTTGGCGAGGTGGTAGAAATCGGTGCGGATGCGGGCGAAGGCGGTGAGCATCTGGCGTCCCTGATCGAGCAGCATGCGCTCCACCGAGATCGCATTGAGCTTGGCCTCAGAGGCCGACAGCAGCACCGGCAGCAGATCCTTCAAACGCCCGTAGCGCTCGCGGTCATCCAGCGGCATGTTGCGCACCAGCAGGCTGATGTGCTCGTAGCTGATCAGCGTGTTGTCGTTGAAATCGACAAAGCGCTGCTGGCGATCGGACATCTCGATCAGCTCGCGCTCCAGCGGGCTGATCACGCCATCGGAAGAGAACCACTGCTCGCCACCGACCTGGCTGGCCGGCACCTCAGCCTCGCCGTCGCCCCCCTCTTCGCGCACCGCCATGCAACAGCTCAGGCCGAGTTGCTCGGTGACATCGAACACCCCGCTGGCCAGTTCGGCAGTGCTGCGGTAGGCATAGCTCTTTTCGACGAACTGCACCACCTGAGCCAGTTCGCTGGTGCTGCTGAGCGCGACGTGGGCAACCTTCTGCGCCACCTCATACTGCGCGGCCAGTTCCTTGCGCTGATTGCGAAAGCGAATCAGCACGCGGATGCGCGCCAGCAGGTTGTCGCGCTCGAAGGGCTTGACCAGATAGTCGTCGCCGCCGGCCTCGTAGCCGAGCATGCGCTCGCGCAGCGAGCTGTGCGAGGAGAGGAAAATGATCGGCACTTCCCGCGTCGGTGGCTCGGCGCGCAGGCGCTCGCAGACCTCGTAGCCATTCAGGCCGGGCATTTCCACATCCAGCAGGATCGCGTCCGGCGGCTCGGCCAGCGCCGCGGCGATGCCGGACTCACCGTCGTTGGCGATATCGACATCCACTTCGTCGGTATCCAGCGAACGGCGGATTATCTTCTGGCTGAGACGATCATCGTCGATGGCTAGCAGGCGGATTTCGGCCGGCATGTGAGTCCCTTGAAAGCGCAGCAGGCGCGCCGCATTGACGGATATTTGGCCGTTTAGCGGCGGCCAGAGCGATTGTTTGACCGCCTGCTCTGGATGCCCGCAAAGCAACACACATGACCGCGCGCGCAACGCCTGCTAGGCTGCCGCGACACCACCACCGCGGAGCACCAGCCGATGAAACTGCGCTACTCACCCACCTCCCCCTACGTGCGCAAAGCCTACGCCTGCGCCATCGAACTGCAGCTGGACGAGCGCATCGAGCTGATCTCCACCGACCCCTGGGCCAGCGATAGCGACATCGGCGACGACAACCCGCTGGGCAAGGTCCCGGCGCTGCACAGCGACGACGCCGGCGTGCTCTACGACAGCGCGGTGATCTGCGAATATCTCGATCAGCTGGCCGGCGGCGGCCGCCTGCTGCCCCATGCCGGGCCACAGCGCATCGCCGTGCTGCGCCGCCACGCCCTCGCCCACGGCATGATGGATGCCGCGGTCAACGCCCTGATGGAGCGCGCCAAGCGCCCCGGCGAATTCACCTGGCAGGGTTGGATCGACATGCAGCTGAGCGCGCTGCGGCGCAGCCTGGCGCCACTCGCCGCGGATCTGCGCGCCGCCGACGGCGCAGTGGATCTGGCCACCATCACCACCGGCTGCGCGCTGGGCTATCTGGATCTGCGCTTCGCCGCAGAGCTCGACTGGCGCGCCGCGCAACCCGAGCTGGCCGACTGGTACGCGGACTTCTCGCAGCGGCCGTCGATGATGCGCAGCGCACCTCCGGCGGGCTAGCCAGCCGCGGGCGGGTCGGGGGAGTAATCGGCAGATCGCCGGGCAGCTCTTTCGCCGGACAGCGATCAGGGGTGGTTGTAGACCACGCCCTTCTGGCCGTGATCGGCGGCGAGGCGTTCGAGCACCGCCTGCGCCTGATCGCGGCGCGCCACCGGGCCGACGCGCACCCGATAGCGGCGCTCGCCGGCCTCACCGTAGGTTTGCACGAAGGCCGGGAAACCGGCACCGCGCAGCTCCTCGGCGAGGCGCCGCGCATTGGGCTCGCTGCGCACACTGGCCACCTGCACCACCCAGGCGCGCAGCGGCGACGGCTGCGGGTCGGCCAGCGCCGGCGCTGCGGCTTCGGCTTCGGCTTCAGAGTCGGCTGCGGCTGCGACGGGCGCATCGCCGGCGGGTGGCGCCGCGTCGCGCTCGATCTGCGCGCCGCCGCTCGCCGGAGCCTCCTGCGGCTGCGGCGCGGGCCGGGCGAGTGGCCGCTCCGGGAGCAGGCTGCGCGGCGCCGGCGGGCGCTCGGGGATATCCATCCGCGGCCGGTAGCCGTACTCCACGCCAGCGCCATCCAGCAGCCAGGGGATGACGATCACCGCCAGCGCCACCAGCATCACCGCGCCCACCAGGCGTTGCTTGAGCCCGCTTTCGCTCACGCCGCCACCTCCTGGCCGCCGCCGTCGTCACCGCGGCCGGCGGCGAAAAACGCAGTCCGCGCCAGCCCCACGGTGACGAAGGAGCCGAACACCAGCAGGCGATCACCGGGCGCCGCCGCAGCCAGCGCCGCGGCCAGCGCCGCGGCCACATCGATGTGCTGCGACAGGGCAGCGCGCGGCGCGGCGGCCGCCACCAGCTCGGCCAATCGCGCCGCCGGCATGGCCCGCGCAGCGGGCAGTTCGCCCAGATACCAGGCATCGATCAGCGCGCTCTGGCGGTCATCGCCCGCCCCGCCCACCAGCAGAGCCAACACCTCGTCGACCGCTTTGTCGGCCATCAAACCAGCCACCGCGTGGCAGCGGCCGACGCGCCCTGTGGTGGCCGGCAGGCCGTTGCCCAGCGCCGTTCGCAAGGCGCTCACCGCGTGGGGGTTATGGGCGACGTCGAAAATCACCTCCACGCCGTCGCGGCAGTGCCGCTCGAAGCGCCCGGGCAGGCGCAGCTCGCGCAGCCCGGTGGCGATCGCCCGGTGCGGGATGCGCAGCGCTGTGGCCGCCTGCAGTTGCGACAGCGCTTCGCAGGCGGCGGCGGCATTGGCGTACTGCCAGTCACCGGGCAGCGCCGGCGGCGGCAGCGCATCGAGCTGATCGCGGCTGCCGCAAAAGCGCCATTCACCGCTGCCATCGCCATCGGCGCGCTGTGCGCTGAAGTCAGTGCCCAGCTGCAACAGCCGCGCACCCCGCGCCGCGGCGCTGGCGGCGATACTCGCCGGCGGCTCGGGATCGGCGCAGACCAGCGGCCGGTCGCGGCGGCAGATGCCGGCCTTTTCCGCGCCGATGGCCTCGCGGTCGTCGCCCAGCCAATCGATGTGATCGATAGCCACGGCGGTGACCACGGCAACATCGGCATCCCAGATATTGACCGCGTCGAGGCGCCCACCGAGGCCGACTTCGAGCACCGCCACATCGACGCTGCGCTGCTGGAAGACGCGCATCGCGGCGAGGGTGGTGAATTCGAAGTAGGTCAGGCTGGTGTCGCCGCGATGGGCGTCGACGTGGGCCAGCGCGGCGGCGATTTCATCGTCGCCCGCTTCGCGGCGATCGACGCGGATGCGCTCGTTAAAGCGCGACAGATGCGGCGAGGTGTAGCAGCCGACGCGGTAGCCGGCGGCGCTGAGGCTGGCTTCGAGCAGTGCGCAGACCGAGCCCTTGCCGTTGGTGCCGGCGACGGTGATCAGCGGAATTTCGGGCCGCGCCAGCCCGGCCGCGGTGGCGGCGGCGGAGACACGGGCCAGACCGAGCTCGATCTCGCTGGGGTGCAGTGTCTCCAGCCAGGCCAGCCAGTCGCTCAGGCGCTCATGGCGCAAGGTTGTCCTCCGCGAGCGGCTCGGCATCTGCGCGCGGCTCGCCGTCGCCATCGGGCGCGCTGGCTTCGGGCTCGGCAGTGCCCGGCAGCGTGCGATGGCTGAGCATGGACAGCAGGCGGGCGATTTTCGACCGCAGCTCGCGGCGGTCGCAGATCAGATCGACGGTGCCGTGTTCGAGCAGAAACTCGCTGCGCTGGAAGCCTTCGGGCAGGGTTTCGCGCACGGTCTGCTCGATCACCCGCTGGCCGGCAAAACCGATCAGCGCGCGCGGCTCGGCGATGTGCACGTCGCCGAGCATCGCGAAGCTGGCGGAGACGCCGCCGGTGGTCGGGTTAGCCAGCACGACGATGTAGGGAATGCCGCGCCGCGACAGGCGGCGCAGCGCGGCCGATGTCTTGGCCATCTGCAGCAGCGAGAACAGCGCCTCCTGCATGCGCGCGCCGCCGCTGGCGGTGAAACAGACGAAGGGGATGCCGTGTTCGAGGCTGGCCTGCACGCCGCGCAGGAAGCGCTCGCCGACCACCGAACCCATCGAGCCGCCCATGAACTGGAACTCAAAGCAGGCGGCGACCAGCGGCACGCCTTCGACCTTGCCGCGCATGACGATCAGCGCGTCCTTTTCACCCGTGCTCTTTTGCGCCGCGCTGAGACGATCCCGGTACTTTTTGCTGTCTTTGAACTTGAGGTGGTCGAGCGGCTCCAGATTGGCGCCGATCTCCTCGCGCTCGTCGGCGTCGAAGAAGGCCTCGAGCCGGACGCGGGCGCGGATCGGCATGTGGTGTCCGCACTTGGGGCAGACTTCGAGATTGCGCTCCAGCTCGATGCGGTAGAGCACGTTGGCGCACTCCTCGCACTTGCTCCACAGCCCTTCGGGCACATTGCCCTTGTTGCCTGCCTCGATGCGGATGCGCGCGGGCATCAGTTTTTCGAACCAGCTCATCGATCTGCTTCCCGATTATTGGTGACTTGAAGCGTCGCCAGCGGTGGCGACATCCATGGCGCGACGCATCTCGCCGAGCAATTCGGCGACGGCAGCGGCGGCCGCAGCGCCCTCGCCGGCGGCGGCCACGCGCTTGACCAGCGCACTGCCAACCACCACCGCATCGGCGACGCTGGCCACCTGCGCCGCGGAGTCGGCATCGTGGATGCCGAAGCCCACGCCCAGCGGCAGATCGGTGTGCTGGCGGATCTCGGCGAGCTTCGCCGCCACCGCTGCGGTGTCCAGACTGGCGGCGCCGGTGACACCCTTCAGCGACACGTAGTAGACGTAGCCGGAGCCGGCCTCGGCGACGCGGCGAATGCGCTCGGCGGGGGTGGTCGGGGCCAGCAGGAAGATCGGGTCGAGGCCGTTGGCGCGCAGCGCGGCGACCATTTCCGAGCCCTCCTCCGGGGGCAGATCGACGGTCAGCACGCCATCCACCCCGGCGGCCGCGGCGCGCGCGGCGAAATCCTGCGCGCCCATCACTTCGACCGGATTCATGTAGCCCATCAGCACCACCGCGGTGCGCTCGTTCTCGCGGCGAAAACGCGCCACCAGATCGATCACATCGGCCAGCCGGGTGCCGCCGGCGAGTGCGCGCTCGCAGGCCTGCTGGATCACCGGGCCATCGGCCATCGGGTCGGAGAAGGGGATGCCCAGCTCGATGATGTCGGCGCCGGCTTCGACCATCCCGCGCATGATCTGCAAGGTGGCGTCGATGTCCGGATCGCCGGCGGTGACGTAGGGGATCAGCGCCGCGCGACCGCTGGACTGCAGGGCGGCAAAGGCATCGTCGATGCGACTCATATCTCGATGCCCTCCAGCGTGGCCACGGTGTTGATGTCCTTGTCGCCGCGCCCGGAGAGATTGACCACGATGTGTCGCTCGGCGGACATATCCGCGGCGAGCTGCATGGCGTAGGCGATGGCGTGGCTGGATTCCAGCGCCGGCATGATGCCCTCCATGCGCGTCAGGGTGTGGAAGGCGGCCAGCGCCTCGTCGTCGGTGGCGGAGACGTAGCTGGCGCGACCGGTGTCCTTCAGCCAGGCGTGCTCGGGGCCGACGCCGGGGTAGTCGAGCCCGGCGGAGATCGAATGGGTCTCGATAATCTGCCCGGCCTCGTCCTCCATCAGATAGGTGCGGTTGCCGTGCAGCACGCCCGGCTTGCCGGCGGACAGCGGCGCCGCGTGGCGGCCGGTTTCGATGCCATCGCCGGCGGCCTCGACGCCGTACATGGCGACGCCGGCGTCCTCGATGAAGGGATGGAACAGGCCGATGGCATTGGAGCCACCGCCGACGCAGGCGACCAGCGCGTCCGGCAGTGCGCCGAACTGCTCCAGGCTCTGCGCGCGGGCCTCGCGACCGATCACGCTGTTGAAGTCGCGCACCATCATCGGATAGGGGTGCGGGCCGGCCACCGTGCCGATGATGTAAAAGGTGTCATCGACGTTGGTCACCCAATCGCGCATGGCCTCGTTGAGCGCATCTTTCAGCGTCTTCGAGCCGGATTCGACCGGCACCACGGTGGCGCCGAGCAGCTTCATGCGGAACACGTTCACCGCCTGGCGGCGCACATCCTCGGAGCCCATGTAGACCACGCATTCCATGCCCAGCCGCGCCGCCACGGTGGCCGAGGCCACGCCGTGCTGGCCGGCGCCGGTCTCGGCGATCACCCGTTGCTTGCCCATGCGCTTGGCGAGCAGCGCCTGGCCGACGGTGTTGTTCACCTTGTGCGCGCCGGTGTGGTTGAGATCCTCGCGCTTGAGCCAGATCTGCGCACCGCCGCAATGCGCTGACAGCCGCCGCGCGTGGTACAGCGGGCTGGGGCGGCCGACGAAGTGCTTCAGCTCCCAGTCGAACTCGGCGATGAACTCGGGGTCCTCGCGGTAGCGCAGATAAGCCTGCTGCAACTCGTGCACCGGCTCCATCAGGGTCTCGGCGATGAACACGCCGCCGTAGGGGCCGAAGTGGCCGCGCGGATCCGGCTGCTGGGCCAGGTCGTGCAGCGCGCTCGCGGCCAGGGGCGGGGAACTATTGGCTGTCGGCACGTTGTGTCTCCTCGATGAATCGGTGCATGCGGGCGCGATCCTTCAGCCCCTTGGCGGCTTCCACGCCGCTGCTCACGTCGACCGCCCAGGGGCGCAGGCTGCGCACCCCGGCGGCGACATTGTCCGCGTCCAGACCGCCGGCCAGCAGCAGCGGGCGAGCGCCGAGATCGGGCCGCTGCGACCAGTCGAAAGTATGCCCGGTGCCGCCGGCCTGGCCCTGCGCGTTGCTGTCGAGCAGAAAGCCGCGCGCCCGCGGATGGCTGGCGGCCAGCTCGCTGGCGCCGCGCGCGGCGTCTCCAGCCATCGGCAGCGACTTGATGTACGGCCGCTCGAAGGCGCTGCAAAAGGCCGCCGTCTCGGTGCCGTGGAACTGCAGCAGATCCACCGGCAGCGCGTCGAGCACCTCGCGCACCGCATCGCTCCGGGCATCCATGAACAGCGCCACGCAGCTGACGAAAGGCGGCAGCGCCGCGGCGATCTGCGCCGCTTGGGCCGGCGTCACGTAGCGTGGGCTACGCGGATAAAAAACCAGGCCGATGGCGTCCGCGCCCAGCTCGGCGGCGGCCATCGCGTCCTCGACTCGGGTGATGCCGCAGATCTTGATACGGGTGCGCATGGCTGTCTCGCCCGGGGCTTGCGCGGCCGGCACCAGGCTCGATCCGGTAGCGCGTGCAAAGGTGGCAAAGATACCAGAAATGCCCGCCCGTCAGAACGTCGGCAGGTGCCTCGCGGCGGGCAGCGCGAAGCGCGCCGGATAGCCGGGGCCGACGAAATACAAGCCACCGGGCGGCGCGGTGGCGGCGGCGGCGGTGCGGTCGCGACCCGCCAGCAGTTGCGCCGGCCAATCCAGCGGCTGATCGCCGCGCCCGACGGCGATCAGCGTGCCGGCGATGATCCGCACCATGTTGTGCAAAAAGGCGTTGGCGGCGATATCGAGGTAGACGAAATCGCCGTCGCGCCGCACGTCGATGGCGTGGACACAGCGCCGCGCGTGGCGCGCCTGACAGCCGGCGGCGCGGAAGGCGGAGAAATCGTGCTCGCCGATCAGCGCCTGCCCAGCGCGCTGCATGGGTTCCGCCTCCAGCGGCTGATAGACCCAGCCGACGCGCCCGTGCAACAGCGCCGGGCGCTGGCGGCGGTTGTCGATGATGTAGCGGTAGCGACGCGACTCGGCACTGTAGCGGGCGTGGAAATCCTCCGCCACCGGCCGCGCCCAGAGCACCGCGACGGCATCCGGCAGGTTGCTGTTGCCGCCCATGACCCAGGCTTTCTCGCTGCGCTCGGCCCGGCTCTCGAAATGCGCCACCTGCTGGACGGCGTGCACCCCGGCGTCGGTGCGGCCGGCGCAGTGCAGGGTCAGCGCAGCGCCGGCAACCTGCGACAGCGACGTCTCCAGCGCAGCCTGCACGCTGGGCGCGTGGCGCTGTCGCTGCCAGCCGCTGAAAGGGCTGCCGTCGTATTCGACACCGATGGCAATTTTCACGGGTGCTTGGTCGCTCGATGGAGATACCCGGTCGGCAGCCGCGGCGCGCGATGCGCCGCGAGCAAAACGACGAAGGGGCGCCGTAGCGCCCCCTCGCCATGCCCTATTGCAGCAGAGTCAGGCGATTTGCTCCAGCAGGTCGCGAGCCTCCTGCTGCTGCTTGTCGTTGCCGACGCTGATGATCTCGTTGAGCGCGCTGGCGGCACTCTCCGAATCACCCATGTCGATGTAGGCGCGGGCCAGGTCGAGCATGGTATCGACCTCATCGCCGTCCCCGACATTGAGCGCTTCCAGCGCACCGGTGTCGATGCCCGAGGTGTCGTCGCTGATTTCGGCAACGGTCCCGTCGAGCTCGCTGTCCAGGTGCAGGGTGTCGTCGAGCACACCGTCCAGCTCGCTCTCGCCGAGCAGGCTGGTGTCCACATTCTCCAGCTCGTCGGCTACGGAGCTGCTGTCGCCAGTGTCGTCCCGACTCTCATCGAGAATGCTCGTTGCGTCAAAGCCGTCGTCATCGTCAAACGCGGTGGACAGGCCAAACTCGCGCTCCAGATCAAACTCGGTGTCATCGCCCTGACTGTCGTCATCGACCGCGCTCAGCACCTCGCTGGAGGTTGCCTCGTCGAGCAACGCGGTAACATCCTCGTCGATATCTTCGAGCAGCATGGTGGCATCGCCATCATCCTGGAACGAAGCCGTGGACTCCGCTTCCTCACCGAGGCTCGTATCTTCGCCGAGGATCATCGTGTCCTCGGAAATCTCTTCGGGCTCACCGTCGAGATTGAAGGCAAAGTCGTCCGCATCCTCGTCGCTGTCAATATCCTGACCGCCGGCTCGGGCAGCCTCGATATCCGCGATTTCCGCATCGGCGGCGGCCAGTGTCTCATCGTCGATGCCAAGCTCGACATCGCCCGCAGAGAATTCGGTCGTCAGCTCGTCGACATCCCGGCCCATCGGCGCAAAGGTGCCGGTCTTTTCCAGATCATCTTCGAAATCGCGACCAGCAGCACCCTCGGCCAGGCTGGTCTCGTCGATGATCTGGGTGCGATCGAGATCGTCGCCACCGCGCGACACCGTCGCGATATCCTCGCCCTCGCCCTCGCCGAGACCGGCCTGAATGGCTGCCACAGCCGCCTCGTCGATGCCATCGGCGGCGCTGAACATCGACTCGCCCGGAGCGATCTCGCGGCCCATCGCGACGGCGCGATTCCAGATCGGCTGGCTGCTGTCATCGAGCCGGCTGTGCAACTCGCCAGCGGCGGCGATGAAGGCCGGCGCATTCTTCTGCGAGTAGTAGGCTTCGAGCAGTTTGAGGCGGTACTCCGGCTTGCTCGGGTTTTCATCGATGGCGAGCTTGAGCAGGTCTTCCGCCTGGCCGTACAGGCCGTAGGCGAGGTAGACATCAGCCTCGGCGATGGTGTCGTCCTTCGGCAACTCCGACATCGCGTCGTAGTCGACCGCCGCCGGCGGCTTCTCGCGTACCGGCTCCTCGGCAGGCACGTGGGTCGGCGGCGCTTCATCGATCACTTCATCGGCGGCGTGCGGTCTGGTGTCGCGTGCCGGCTCACCGCCCAGCGTGCCGAACTCATCATCTTCGAAGATCGGCTCAGCGCGCTCGCCGTGGCCCGCCTGCGCTATATCATCCACCGACAGATCATCATCTTCGGCGTCGGCGAGACGACGGCGGATCATCAGGAATGCCAGCAGCAACAGCAGCACCGCGGCGGCGCCACCGCCGAGCAGCAGGTTGGGGTTAGCCAGCAGGCGTTCGAACACCGATTGCTGCTCGCCTTCGGCGACCGGCTCGGGTTGCGGCGGCGCCTCGACGGTTCCCGTCTGGCCATCGAGCGCGGCGGAATCCTGCCCGGTGCCAGCGGCATCCTCGCCGGCCGCAGGCTGGTCGGCCGGTTCGTCCGTTTCGACCTGCGCCAGAGTCGTGTCTGCGACGCTGTCGGCACCGCCCTCCATCTGCGACAGGCGCGCTTGCAACGCAGCCAGTTCGTTCTCACGCAGGGTGATTAACCGCTCCATTTGGGAGACGGTCTGCTCCAGATCATCGACCCGCGACTGCAATTCATCACGTTCCAGGCGAACGCTCTCCAGCTGCTCTTCGCTGAGCGAGAGCTCCTGGCGGGCGGCTTCGGCGGCATTGAGCGCAGCGGCCTCCGCCTCTTTGGCGGCGTTCGCCTCGGCGACGGCGCGCGCCACATCGTCCTCGGCGACGATGCGCAGCTCATCGCTCGGCGGCGCTTCATCCGCGGGCGGCGGCGCGCTCTCGGCAGTGCCGGGCTCGCGCTCCGCGTCGGGCGAGTCGGCGGCCGGGGCGGTGGCAACCGGCTGGGTGTCGCGGTACGCCGACCATAGGGCATTCTGTTCGCGCACCTGATCGAGTGCCTGCTCCCGGGTCAGCGTGGCGACTTCACCAGCATCCGGAACGCGCAGGATGGCACCGCTGCGCAGCAGGTTGATGTTGCCGTTGATAAAAGCGCCGCGGTTAGCGCGCAGCAGGGCGAGCATCATCTGCTCGACGCTGGCACCCGCCGGGCGGGTATCGTTGGCGATATTCCACAGCGTCTGCCCGGCCTGTACCGGGCCGTACTGGCCGCCGCCACCGGCAACTGGCGCCGCGGCCGGACCACTATCCGGGCTGGCGATGGGACGGCTGGGCGGAGCACTGCCGTCGAGTGCCGGCGCCGGTTGCGCACTGGGATCGATACGCGGGAACAGATCCGGCTCGGCCGCCAGCTGTACGGGCGCCCTGGGCTGCGCAACGGGCTCGGGGCGCGGCGCCGGTTCGGGCTGTCTGTCGACCTCGGGCTGGATTGCTTGCTGCACCGGCTCGCGCTCGATCTCCGCGGGCAGGCTGCCTTCCACCTGGGCATTGGCGACGCTGGTGGCCGGACTCTGCGCGGCCACGCCGCTGGTCTGGGCCTGTTCGGTCATGAACACCGGCGGGTCGAGCAGCACGGTGTACTCGCGCACCAGCCGGCCGCGCGGCCAGTCGACCTCGATGAGAAAGTTGAGGAAGGGTTCGACGACCGGGCTGTTGCTGCTGACGCGGATGTACGGCGTACCATCGTTGCGCTCAGCGACGTTGAAACGCAGCTGGTTGAGCGCCACCGGCCGATCGATGCCGGCGCGCAGGAAGGCTTCCTGAGAGGCGAGTGTAACGATCATGCCGTCGGTCTCGCCTTCGCGGACCGAGAGCAGCTCGATCTCGGCATCCAACGGCTGATTCAAGGCTGAATTCAGCTCGATGTTACCCAGCCCGAGCGCGTTGGCACGACCGTTAAACAGGGCCAGCGAGATGGCCATAGCCAGAGTCAACTTGCGCACAATCTTCTGCTCTCTTTTCAAACCCATTACGGTCATCTCCCGACCGGCACTGTGCCGCACACAATGCGCGACCAGTGAAAGCTTAAGGCAACTTCCACGGAATATACTTTAAAGAAATAACATTAACAAACCATCGTTAAACGACTGTCAATCATATCCATTTAACACCAGCATCACTATCTGAATACTGTTAAGAACCACGCTTTTGAACCCCCTGGACGAAGCATTCGAAGGCCACCACGAGCGGCGATCAGCAGCTGCGAATCGTGCCGCCAGACCAGGGACCACAAGCACGTCGCGGCGCACTTCCCTGTGCCACAGCAGCGAAACCGACACCCCGTCACGACCGGCTCGCGCACCGCACAGGTGCTTGCTTGCGCCGGCGGGAAACTCCTTTACATTTCTCGAAGCCGCTGTATTTGCAGTGGTTACACGGTTTGTGCGCGGCGATTTTGACAGCATCGCCAGAGAAAACCGGTACTCGTGTGCACCACTCGCTGACGGGGAATGACGCATCGTCAGAAACGCGAAGCACATCACGCGCCAAGCTCAACTTTCTCAGGGTATAGCCGTCATCGCACAGTTAGTAGACATCCTGAGGGCATTTTTCAATCCGCCGCGCGGCGCGCGATCCATCCGCGCCGGCCGGGGGATGAATGATCAACCGCCCGACAGGGCGAATTGGCGTCACCAGAAAAATTGCAACTATGTGACGCAATCCACATATCGCCGCCCGCCGGGGCGACCAGCGCTGCGCCGCGGCGGAGCAGCGGCACTAGGCCTCGCGCAGGATGCGCAGCATGCGTCGCAGCGGCTCGGCCGCTCCCCACAGCAGCTGGTCGCCGACAGTGAAGGCGCCCAGATACTCCGGCCCCATGTTCAACTTGCGCAAGCGCCCGACCGGCACCTCCATGGTTCCGGTGACCCTGGCCGGGGTCAGCTCGCGCATGGTGACCTCGCGGTCGTTGGGCACCACCCTGGCCCACTGGTTATCGGCGTCGAGCATGGCTTCGATCTCATCCACCGGCACATCGCGGCTCAGCTTTACCGTCAGCGCCTGGCTGTGGCAGCGCATCGCGCCGACCCGCACGCAGATGCCATCGACCGGGATCGGGTTGCCCTCGCGACCGAGAATCTTGTTGGTCTCGGCCTGCGCCTTCCACTCCTCGCGGCTCTGGCCGTTGTCGAGCTGGCTGTCGATCCACGGGATCAGGCTGCCGCCCAGCGGCACGCCGAACATCTCGCTGGGGTAGCTATCGCTGCGGATGAAATCGGCCACCTGGCGGTCGATATCGAGAATCGCACTGGCGGGATCATCCAGCAGATGCGCCACCGAGCTGTGCACCGCGCCCATCTGGCCGATCAGCTCGCGCATGTGCTGGGCGCCGCCGCCGGAGGCGGCCTGATAGGTCATCGCGCTCATCCACTCGACCAGCCCGGCTTTGAACAGACCACCCATCGCCATCAGCATCAGGCTGACGGTGCAATTGCCGCCGATGTAGTTCTTCACGCCGCGGGCCAGCGCATCCCGGATCACATTCATATTGACCGGATCGAGCACGATCACCGCGTCGTCATCCATGCGCAGTGACGATGCCGCATCGATCCAATAGCCGTCCCAGCCGGCCTTGCGCAGCTGCGGGAACACCGCTTTGCTGTAATCGCCGCCCTGGCAGGTGACGATCGCGTCGAGGGTTTTCAGCTCGTCGATATTCTTCGCATCCGCCAGCGGCGGCACATCGACGCCCACATCCGGCCCCGCCTGGCCCAGCTGGGAGGTGGTGAAGAACACCGGCTCGATAGCGGCGAAATCGCCCTCTTCGCGCATCCGCTGCAGAAGCACCGAACCAACCATCCCGCGCCAACCGACGAACCCTACTCTCATCACTGTCTACCTCGGAAAACCAAATTCTGAATCTTTCGCCCCGGCACGGAATCGTCCCGGCACCGACGCATTGGCGGGCGCTACGGCGCGCGCAGCGCCGCGACCACCGCGTCACCCATCGCCGCGGTGCTCACCGATTTGCCATCGCCGGCGATATCCGCGGTGCGCAGTCCTTCGCTGAGCACGGTGCCGACCGCGTTCTCGACCCGATCCGCCAGTGCGGCCTCGCCCAGCGAGTAGCGCAGCAGCATCGCCACCGACAGAATCGTCGCCAGCGGATTGGCCAGCCCCTTGCCGGCGATGTCCGGCGCCGAACCGTGCACCGGCTCGTACATGCCCTTGCCGCTGGCATCCAGCGAAGCCGACGGCAGCATGCCGATCGAACCGGTCAGCATCGCCGCGCAGTCGGAGAGGATGTCGCCGAACAGATTGGTGGTGACCATCACGTCGAACTGCTTGGGCGCGCGCACCAGCTGCATCGCCGCGTTGTCCACGTACATGT
>CBFCYW010000037.1:0-28790 GCA_965602395.1 uncultured Chromatiales bacterium | reverse complement strand
GCGCTCAATTGGCGCCGCAACATTTCTTGTATTTCTTGCCGCTGCCGCAGGGGCAGGGTTCGTTGCGGCCCACCTTGGGCTGCTCGCGGCGCACCTGCTCGACCTTCGGCGCCGCCGCATCGTGAAAATACCAGCGTCCGTCGATGCGCCGAAACAGCGCCAGCTCGTGGTGGCGATGGCGCTTCCCCTGGCGGTCGCGGTATTCGCAGACGAACTCCACCGCGCCATCGTCGTCGCCCTCGCCGCCGCGCTCGCAGTGACGGATATCCAGCCCCAGCCACTCGGATTCCTCGGCCCAGCGGCGGGCGGTGATGCGATCGACCTCGTCGGCCTTGGCCGGGTCGGTAGTGTTCCACACGTAGTCCAGATCGGCGACCACGTGCGCGCTGTAGCGGGCGCGCATCAGCGCCTCGGCACTGGCCGGCTCGGCGGCGCCCTCGATATGCGGCTGGCAGCAGTCACCGTAGACCCGGCCGGAACCACAGGGGCATTCGCTGCTGGCGGTTATCGCACTCATGATTGTTCTCGTTCTCCTTCGACGGCGGCGAGCACCCGCTCGACGACCCGCTCGCGCTGCAGCATGAGCAGTTCGGCATCGATATGGCGCATCGCCTCGGCATAGCCTTCGCGCTCGGCGAAGGCCTGCCAGGTGAAACTGTATGAAATCCGGCGCAGCGAGCGGAACAGCAAAAAGCCCAGCGTGGCGATCACCACGGCGCCCACATTCTGCCCCTGCCACCAAGCGTAAAAAGCCAGACCGTACCCGACGAAAGCGGCCGTCGCCACCAGCGCGTTGACGCGACGGCTGTAGTCGACGATGCGGCCGACGCACTCGGCCAGCTCGGCGCGCGGCACCGCTAACTCCCGCCGCTACCGGGCTGCTCGATACTGCCGGCGTCGGTGTCCGGATCGAGGTGCAGCTCGCTGATCCGCGTGCCGAGGCTGACCACGAAGCCGGGGCAGCGACGCAGGCCGTCCGGGCTGAACTCAAAGGTGTACAGCCGCGCCAGCCGCAGGCGACCGTCGTGATCGCGCTTGGGCCGCAGGCGGCGCAGGCTGACGCTCTGATCGAGAAACTGCACCGCATTGCGCCGGCAGGCGGCGCGCGCCGCATCCACGGCGCGCTCGCGCGCCTGGGCGCTGTCCCACCACAGTAGCGACAAGCCCAGCAACAGGGCGAACAGCAGCAGTTCCGGCATGGGGTCTCCAGTCATCCGGCAAGGTCGATATAATAAGCGCTTCCCACCCATACGCACCGGAAAATACCGTGGACCAACAGACCCGCACCGAACTCGAAGCCGCCGCCTTCCGCACCCTGGTCGCACATCTGCGCGAACGCACCGACGTGCAGAACATCGATCTGATGATTCTCGCCAACTTCTGCCGCAACTGCCTCGCCAAGTGGTACCGCAGCGCCGCCGAGGAGCGCGGGCTGGAGATGGACCTCGACCAGGCCAAAGAGATCATCTACGGCATGCCGTACAGCGAATGGAAGGATAAGTACCAGCTGGAGGCGACCGCGGAGCAACTGGCGCGCTACGCGCAGACCCAGCAGGGCGGCTGAGTGTCCGACGGCCATCGGCAAGCGCGCGGCGGCATCGAAAGCTGGCTCGACGGCGCGCGCGACGCCGGCCCGCGCAGCCTGTTGCTGGTGGCTCCGGCCGCCGCGTCAGGCGCCGCTGAAATCGCCGCTGAAATCGCCAGCGACTGCGCGGCGCGCTTTGCCGGCTGCCGGATCGAGCAGCTCGACGCCGCTGCGCCGCTGCAAACCGGCAGCGGCCCGCGCTATGAGCTGGTCATCGCGCTGGGGCTGGAGCAACTGCCGCTGCAAGCCAGCCTGCCGCTGCTGGCGCGATTGCGCGATCTGCACACCGCCGGGCACCTGCTGGTGTTGCTCGACGACCATCGGCAAGCGCTGGCCGCCGAGCTGCCGGCGCTCGGCCTGCGGCGTCTCGCCGCACCGCCAGAGCCCATGCCGGCGGCGGCCTGTTACCAGTTCTCTCTGCGCGACTACAAGCCCGTCCCGGACTGGCTCAACGCGCGTTTCTGGGCCAACCCGGAGCGCTGGGGCCGGGCTCGCTGGTGATCCGCGCATGCTGCGATGCAGCACGACCCGGCCTACCCTGGCCACAATCGCGCCGGCTGGCGCAGCTTCGAGCGCTGCACAGACGTTAGGGCGCGCACAATTGGGCAAAACAATGATAGCCGACGGCGATACGCGGCCATCTTTTTTGCACAGCACAAAAGACTTCTCCAGCGAGATATTGTAGAGTAGGCGGCCGGCTGGGCCGCGCGCTGCGCCAGACGTCCGCAGTGCAGCGCGCCACCACCCGGCGACCCAGAGTTCACCTGTGCAGGGCCCGACACCGGCAATGACTGCCACCGACCAGCGACAGTCCCGCCGCACCTTGCGGCACTCGCCGCCCGCCTGGGCGCCGCCGCGCTGGCATCGCGCCGCCGCGGCACGCCGCCCCTCTCCCAGCCCCCTGCCCCCCCTTCAGCACCTACCGAGACAGGAGAAAACTCGCGGCCCAGCGGGATACGACCAGCCATGATGAAGGCACTGCAGAGCACCTCGCTCCTCGGCGGCAACGCCGATTACCTCGAAGCGCAGTACGAAGCCTACCTGCGCAACCCCAACGACGTCTCCGAGCGCTGGCGCAGCTATTTCGATAGCCTGCCGCGCGGCGAAAGCGGCGGCGGCGACATTCCCCACTCGGAGGTACGCCAGTATTTCTACCAGTTGGCGCGCCAGGCCGCCGGGCGCCGCGCCACGGTGGTCAGCGACGCCAGCATCCAGCACGAACGCAAGCAGATGGGCGTCACCCAGCTGATCAACGCCTACCGCCTGCGCGGCCACCAGCGCGCCGACATCGACCCGCTGCAACGCTTTGAAAAGGCCGAAGTGCGCGAGCTGGAGCTCCACGATCACGGCCTCTCCGAGGCCGATCTGGACATCGCCTTCAGCACCGGCAATCTGCACGGTCCGGATTCGGCACCGCTGCGCGACATCATCGCGCGGCTCGACCGCACCTACTGCGGGCCGATCGGCTACGAATTCATGCACGTGCCCAACACCACCCGCAAGGAGTGGCTGCAGGCGCGCATCGAATCGGTCGCCTCGCACCCCGAGCTGGGCGAGGACACCCGCCGCTGGCTGCTGCAGCGGCTGACCGCCGCCGAGGGTCTGGAGCGCTATCTGCACTCCAAGTACGTGGGCCAGAAGCGCTTTTCGCTGGAGGGCGGCGAAAACCTGATCACCATGATGAGCGAGATCGTCCGCCGCAGCGGCGATCAGGGCGTAAAGGAAATCGTCATCGGCATGGCCCACCGCGGCCGACTCAACGTGCTGGTCAACATCCTCGGCAAAAAGCCCGCCGATCTGTTCTCCGAATTCGAGGGCAAGCGCAACGAGCAGCTCTCCGCCGGCGACGTCAAGTACCACCAGGGCTTCTCGGCGGATGTCGACACGCCACACGGCGACATGCATCTGGTGCTGGCCTTCAACCCCTCGCATCTGGAGATCGTCTCGCCGGTGGTCGAGGGCTCGGTGCGCGCGCGCCAGGAGCGCCATCGCGACACCACCGGAGACACGGTGCTGCCGGTGGTGATCCACGGCGATGCCGCCTTCGCCGGCCAGGGCGTGGTCATGGAAACCTTCAACATGGCCGGTGCGCGCGGCTACTCGACCAAGGGCACGGTGCACATCGTGGTCAACAACCAGATCGGTTTCACCACCTCCAACCTGCAGGATTCGCGCTCGACGATGTACTGCACCGACGTGGCGAAGATGATCAACGCGCCGATCTTCCACGTGAACGGCGATGACCCCGAAGCGGTGCTGTTCGTCACCCAGCTGGCCATGGATTACCGCCGCGAATTCCACAACGACGTGGTCATCGATCTGGTCTGCTATCGCCGTCACGGCCACAACGAGGCCGACGAGCCATCGGCCACACAGCCGATGATGTACAAGAAAATCAAGGCTCTGCCGACCACCCGCAAGCTGTACGGCGAGCGCCTGGTGGCCGATGGCGTGTGCGCCAACGGCGAGCCGGAGAAGCTCTCCAGCGAGTTCCGCGACGAACTCGACGCCGGTCACTGCGTGGCTGAAGGGATCGCCGACGTGGAGAAATTCGACAACGAATTCACCGTCGACTGGACGCCCTACATCGGCCACACCTGGCGCACCGAGGGCGAGACCCGCGTGGCGGCGGAAAGGATTCGCGATCTGTCCAACCGTCTCACCACTTTGCCCGATGGCCTGCACCTGCATCCGCGGGTCAACAAGATCGTCGAGGATCGGCGCAAGATGGCCGCCGGCGGCCTGCCGATGGACTGGGGTTTCGCCGAGACCATGGCTTACGCCAGCCTGCTCGACGAGGGACACTCGGTGCGCATTTCCGGTCAGGACTGCGGCCGCGGCACCTTCTTCCACCGCCACGCGGTGCTGCACAACCAGAACGACGGCTCCAGCTACGTACCGCTGCGCAACCTGACCGAAGATCAGGCCAACTTCCTGGTTATCGACTCGGTGCTCTCCGAGGAGGCGGTGCTGGCCTTCGAGTACGGCTACTCCACCGCCGACCCCACCTCGCTGGTAATCTGGGAGGGCCAGTTCGGCGACTTCGCCAACGGCGCGCAAGTGGTCATCGACCAGTTCATCTGCTCCGGCGAGGCCAAATGGGGCCGCTACTGCGGGCTGGTGATGCTGCTGCCACACGGCTACGAGGGCCAGGGTCCGGAGCACAGCTCGGCGCGCCTGGAGCGCTATCTGCAACTGTGCGCCGAAGACCACATGCAGGTGGTGGTGCCGTCCACCCCGGCGCAGTGCTTCCACATGCTGCGCCGGCAGATGGTCCGCCCGCTGCGCCGGCCGCTGATCGTGATGACGCCCAAGAGCCTGCTGCGCCACCGCCTCGCCGTATCCTCGCTGGAGGATCTCTCCGAGCGCGGCTTCCAGCCGGTGATCGACGAGATCGACATGCTCACCGCGAGCCGCGTCAAGCGGCTGGTGTTCTGCTCCGGCAAGGTCTACTACGACCTGCTCGAACAGCGCCGCGAACAGGAGCTGACCGACGTCGCCATCATCCGCCTGGAGCAGCTCTACCCCTTCCCCTACGAAGAGATGCAGGCCGTCGTCGACAAGTACAGCAAGGCGACACAGGTGATCTGGTGCCAGGAGGAACCGCGCAACCAGGGGGCCTGGCGCGCCATCCGCCACCGCATTGAGCGCGTCCTCGGCAAGCGCCAGGAGCTGCACTACGCCGGCCGTGCACCGTCGGCATCACCGGCGGTCGGCTACGCCAGCCTGCACCTGCAGCAGCAGGCCAAGCTGGTTCGCGAAGCGCTCGGCCTCGAAGCCCACAGCGAAGAAAAATAGACCTCCGCGACACTCCACACCACAACACCGGAAAAGCACAGGAACTGAAGAGAATGAGCACCGAAATCAAAGTGCCCACGTTGCCGGAATCCGTGGCTGACGCCACCGTCGTCAGCTGGCACAAGCAACCCGGCGAGGCCGTGGCCCGCGACGAGGTTCTGGTCGACATCGAAACCGACAAGGTCGTACTGGAAGTCCCCGCGCCGGCCGACGGCGTGCTGGAGAGCATCGCCGAGGGCGATGGCGCTACCGTGGTCGCCGACCAGTTGCTCGGCACCATCGCGGCCGGCGCAGCCGACGCCGCGGCCCCCGCAGCCGCTGCACCGGCCACAGAAGCCGCGGCCGCAGAAGCCGCCGACGGCACCCGCCAGACCAGCCCGGCGGTGCGCAAGCTGCTGGAGGAACACGGTCTCAGCGCGGCGGATGTCGCCGGTAGCGGCAAGAATGGTCGCATCACCAAAGAGGACGTGCAGGCACACCTGGCCAGCCCCGGCGCTGCCCCGGCCACGGCCGCCAGCCCCGCTGCGGCGGCTCCCGCAGCCGCCCCGGCGCCCGCTCCGGCGGCGGCGCCGACACCCGCGGCGGCACCCACCGGCGGCGCCATCCCGCTGAGCGATGAAGAGCGCCCGCAAAAGCGCGTGCCGATGACCCGCCTGCGCGCGCGCATCGCCGAGCGCCTGCTGCACGCCAAGAACAGCACGGCGATGCTGACCACCTTCAACGAGCTGAACATGCAGCCGGTGATGGAGCTGCGCAAGCGCTACAAGGATCAGTTTGAAAAGTCGCACGATGTGCGTCTGGGCTTCATGTCGTTCTTCGTCAAGGCAGCCGCCGAAGCGCTCAAGCGCTTCCCGGAAGTCAACGCCTCCATCGACGGCAACGACATCGTCTACCACGGCTTCTGCGACGTCGGTATCGCGGTCTCCTCGGATCGCGGGCTGGTGGTGCCGATCCTGCGCAACGCCGAAAACATGTCGCTGGCGCAGATCGAAAAGCAGATCGGCGAATACGCCGCGCAGGCGCGCGAGGGCAAGCTGGCCATCGAGGACATGACCGGCGGCACCTTCACCATCACCAACGGCGGCGTGTTCGGCTCGATGCTATCGACGCCGATCCTCAACCCGCCGCAGAGCGCGATCCTCGGCATGCACGCCACCAAGGAGCGCCCGGTGGTGGAGAACGGCCAGATCGTGATCCGCCCGGTGATGTATCTGGCGCTGTCCTACGACCACCGCATCGTCGACGGCTCCGGCGCCGTGACCTTCCTCAAGACCATCAAGGAACTGCTCGAAGATCCGGCGCGCATGCTGCTGGACGTCTGAGCCGCGCCGCCACAGGAGACAACCATGTCCGACCAATTCGATGTCATCGTTATCGGCGGCGGTCCGGCGGGCTACGTCGCGGCGATCCGCTGCGCCCAGCTCGGCCTGAACACCGCCTGCGTGGAAAAGTGGATCAACAAGGATGGCAAGCCGGCGCTCGGCGGCACCTGCCTGAATGTGGGCTGCATCCCCTCCAAGGCGCTGCTGGAAAGCTCCGAAAAATACGAGGAGATCATCCAGCACGGCGCGCAGCACGGCGTGATCGCCAAATCGGTGAAGGCCGATGTGCCGCAGATGATCGCGCGCAAGGACCAGATCGTGCGCGAACTCACCGGCGGCATCGCCGGGCTGTTCCAGGCCAACAAGATCAGCTGGCTGCAGGGCAGCGGCAAGCTGCTGCCGGAGTGCCGTGTTGAAGTCACCGACCACGCGGGTGAAGCGAGCGTTTACCAGGCCGGGCACGTGATCCTCGCCGCCGGCTCGCGACCGATCGAGATCGGCGCCGCGCCGATGAAGGACGACATCGTGGTCGACTCCACCGGCGCGCTGGACTGGGAGACGGTGCCCAAGCGCCTCGGCGTGATCGGCGCCGGCGTGATCGGCCTGGAGCTCGGCTCGGTGTGGCGCCGACTCGGCGCCGAGGTGGTGATCCTCGAAGCCATGGATGCCTTCCTGCCGATGGCCGACCAGCAGGTCGCCAAGGACGCGCTGCGCCAGTTCGACAAGCAGGGGCTGGATATCCGCCTCGGCACGCGCGTCACCAGCACCCACGCCACCAGGAAAGGCGTGACCATCTCCTATCAGGACAAGGACGGCGAACAGACGCTGGAGGTCGATCGCCTGGTGGTGGCGGTGGGCCGCCGGCCCAACACCGAAAACCTGGCCGCACCCGAGGTCGAGCTGCTGCTCGACGAACGCGGTCTGGTGCACGTCGACGACACCTGCGAAACCAACGTGCCCAACGTCTACGCCATCGGCGACGTCGTGCGTGGGCCGATGCTGGCGCACAAGGGCTCCGAGGAGGGCGTGGCGGTCGCCGAGCGGATCGCCGGCCAGCCGGCTCACATCAACTACGATGCCATTCCCAACGTCATCTATACCCACCCGGAAATCGCCTGGGTAGGCAAGACGGAGGAGGAGATGAAGGCCGAGGGTATCGCCTGCAACGCCGGCGTATTCCCCTTCGCCGCCAGCGGCCGGGCCAAGGCGATGGACGACGCGGCGGGCATGGTCAAGGTGATCACCGAAGCGCAGAGCGACCGCGTTGTCGGCGTGCATATTTGCGGCCCGTCGGCCTCAGAGCTGATCGGCCAGGCGGTGCTGGCGATCGAGTTCGAGGGCACCAGCGAGGACATCGCGCGCACCGTGTTCGCCCACCCGACGCTCTCCGAAGCCCTCCACGAGGCCGCACTCGGCGCCGATGGCCGCGCGATCCACATCGCCAACCGCAAGCGCCGCTGATCGACCGCCGCCGTCAGCGCGGTGCATTGCGCGCTGGCGGCAGGCCGTTTGCTGCACTGCAACATAGCGGTTATACTCGCTCGCCTCGCGGCGCGTCCGCGGGGTGGCTCCACAGAACTACAGCAATGAGAACAACAGCATGAACCTGCACGAGTATCAGGCGAAAGAACTGTTCCGCCGCTACGGCATGCCGGTGCCCAACAGCGTGGTTGCGACCACCGCCGCCGAAGCCAAGGCCGCCTGCGATTCGCTGAATGGCAGCAAGCTGGTCGTCAAGGCCCAGGTGCACGCCGGCGGCCGCGGCAAGGCCGGCGGGGTGAAACTGGTCGACACGCCGGAGGAGGTCCGCCAGTTCGCCGGCGAGCTGATCGGCAAGAATCTGGTTACCTTCCAGACCGACGCCAACGGCCAGCCGGTGCACAAGGTGCTGGTCGAAGAGACCTGCGAAATCGCCAGCGAGCTGTACCTCGGCGCGGTGATCGACCGCGCCAGCCAGCGGGTGGTGATCATGGCCTCTACCGAGGGCGGCATGGAAATCGAAAAGGTCGCCGAGGAAACTCCGGAGAAAATCCTCAAGGCCGCCGTCAACCCGCTGGTCGGCGTGATGCCCTACCAGTGCCGCGAGCTGGCCTTCGGCCTCGGCCTCAAGGGCGATCAGATCAAACAGTTCAGCAAGCTGCTCACCGGCCTGGGCAAGCTGTTCGTGGCCGAGGACCTTGCGCTGGTCGAAATCAACCCGCTGGTAATCACCGGCGCCGGTGACCTGCTCTGCCTCGACGGCAAGATCAACATCGACGGCAACGCCCTCTACCGCCACCCGGATCTGGTCGAGATGCGCGATACCACCCAGGAAGACGAGCGCGAGCTGCGCGCCTCCGAGTGGGATCTGAACTACGTCGCCCTCGACGGCACCATCGGCTGCATGGTCAACGGCGCCGGCCTGGCGATGGCGACCATGGATATCGTCAAGCTGCACGGCAGCTCGCCGGCCAACTTCCTCGACGTCGGCGGCACCGCCACCAAGGAACGCGTCGCCGAGGCGCTGAAAATCATCCTCTCCGACGGCAACGTGAAAGGCATTCTGGTCAACATCTTCGGCGGCATCGTGCGCTGCGATCTGATCGCCGAGGGCATCATCGCCGCGGTCGGCGAAGTCGGCATCGAAGTGCCGGTAGTGGTGCGACTGGAGGGCAACAATGCCGACAAGGGCGCCGAGCTGCTCAACAACAGCGGCCTGAATCTGATCGCCGCCAATGACCTGACCGATGCGGCGAACAAGATCGTCGCCGCCGTGGGAGAGTAATCAATGAGCGTTCTCGTCAACAAAGATACCAAGGTCATCTGCCAGGGCTTCACCGGCAAGCAGGGCACTTTCCACTCCGAGCAGGCGATTGCCTACGGCACGCAGATGGTCGGCGGCGTGACTCCCGGAAAAGGCGGCAGCGAGCACCTCGGCCTGCCGGTGTTCAACACCGTGCGCGACGCGGTCGAAAGCACCGCCGCCAACGCCTCGGTGATCTACGTGCCGGCGCCCTTCTGCAAGGATTCGATCATCGAGGCCGCCGAGTCCGGCATCGAGCTGATCGTCTGCATCACCGAAGGCATCCCGACGCTGGACATGCTGCAGGCCAAGCTGGTGGTCGAAGCCAACGGCGCGCGCCTGATCGGCCCCAACTGCCCGGGGATCATCACCCCCGACGAGTGCAAGATCGGCATCATGCCCGGCCACATTCACCAGCCCGGCAAGGTCGGCATCGTCTCGCGCTCCGGCACCCTGACCTACGAGTGCGTCAAGCAGACCTCCGATCCGGGCTACGGCCAGTCGACCTGCATCGGCATCGGCGGCGACCCGATTCCGGGCACCAGCTTCATCGACGCGCTGAGCCTGTTCCAGAACGACCCGCAGACCGAGGCGATCCTGATGGTCGGCGAGATCGGCGGCTCGGCGGAAGAAGAGGCGGCCGAGTTTATCCAGTCCAACGTGACCAAGCCGGTGGTGTCCTACATCGCCGGGGTGACCGCGCCCAAGGGCAAGCGCATGGGCCACGCCGGGGCGATCATCGCCGGCGGCAAGGGCACCGCGGCGGACAAGTTCGCCGCGCTGGAAAAGGCCGGCGTGTACACCGTGCGCTCACCGGCCGAGCTGGGCGCCGGCGTCACCGCGGCCACTGGTTGGTAAATCGAAACCGGCGCCGCCTGCCCGGGCGGCGCCACGATCCGGGGGTAGAGCGCGGATGAGCGATTTGCTGCGCAACAAAAACAAGGCCAGTGGAACGCAGCCTGCCTCCTTCAACGGCCTGCTCGATCCCACCGGAACCCCGTTCTTCGGCCAGTTCGCCGAACTGGCCGGGCAGTGGAGCCGAGCGGTCAGTAGCAGCGGTATCAGCCTGCCATTCAGCGGCGGCGCGGGTGATCCGATGGACCCCGACCGCCTGCAGCTGATGCGCGACACCGGCCTGTATCTGCGCGACATGCGCGAATTGGCCGGCCTGACCACCGAGGAGCTGCGCGACGCGCTGGATTTGAAGGATACCGACGCGCTGGAAGCGGCCGAGGACGGTCGTGCGGCCCTGCCCTTCGAGCTGGTGCTGCGACTCTCATCGCTGCTCGCGCGGCACGACCCGATCCCCTTCGTGATGCGCCTGCTGCGCGTGCACAACCCGGCGCTGTGGCAGCTGTTCGATCAATGGGGGCTAGCGCGCATCCCGCTGCAATACGAGCGCGAACGCGAATTCATCAACATCTTCCGCAGCCACGACGAAGCCCGCCAGCTCTCCGACGCCGGCTTCGCCGAAGTGCTCAAATTCACCCGCGGCGCCTTCGAAATGGCGCTGCACTTCGCCGCCGACCGTGAGCGCACCGAGCCAGCGCCGGACGGCGCCGCAAGTGATCGCGACCGGGCCGATAGCGACAGCGCCAACAACCGCAACGCCGGTGGCGACGCCGGCTGAGGCGGCCGCGCCCGGCGGGTGGCGCGCCCCCAATCAGACCACGGGCTGCGCCGCAGTCACTCACCCCGCCAGCCGCGGCCGGCAGCATTTTCCGTCGCGCAAAAAAAGAGCGCGCGATACGCAGAGCGTTCGCGCGCCAAGGCGACGGTAACTGTACGACCTTGCGGCCGCACGGTGAAATTAGCGGCGCCCGATCGATGAACTTGAACCCGATGGCGCCCCTTCCGGAAGAGGGTTTGTCCATCCAAAGTCCAGCCTCATAATGTGATCATTATCTCACTTTCGATAGAGGCTTCAAAAACGCAACCCGGATTGTAATCCTTACCATACGCTCATGCGCAGAGCAGAAAGTCCTGCACTTCACATAGTCCCAAGCCGTTCAGCACGCTGCGCAGGCCTGCTCCGGCACCCCGCCGGCCCAGCGCGCCGAGCAGCAGCACGCCCTCCGCACACAGTCCCGGTGCAGCCTCCAGTGCCAGCACTGGCAGATCGCGCTTGCGCCCGCCGATCCGTCGCGGGTTGACGTCGAGAAAACAGCGCAGCTCAACACCGCGCGCGGCCAGCGCATCGTGCAGCTGGATCGCCACCGTCCCCGTGCCACACAGCGCCAGCGGGCGCTGCGCCGCAATCTGCGCCGCCAGCGCCTCGGCCTTGGCCTCGACGAAGCGCTCGCGGGCGCAGCGCGGGTCGCGACGAGAGAGCCGCGAATCGTGGTCGCGCCAGCGCAGCAGCACCCCCTGCGGCTTGCCCATCTGCACCCCGGCACGGTGCGCTCGCAGCCACAGGTCGTAGTCCTCCGCCCAGGGCGTCTCGCGGTAGCCGCCCAGCGCCTCCACCAGGCTGCGGCGCCAGATCGCGGTGGGATGCGGGATGGGGCTCTCGACAAAGATTTCGCGGCCGATCTGCTGCGCACTGCACAGACCGTTGATCCAGCGCTGGTAGTGGCGGTAGCCACCGGCCGGCTCACCGCCCTCGACGAAGATCTCCACCTGCGCGCCGGCGATGCCGATCTGCGGATTGGCGGCGAGAAAGTCGCGCTGCACGGCGAGGCGCTCCGGCAGGGCGATGTCGTCGCCGTCCATGCGCGCCACCAGCGCGCCGCGCGCCGCCGCCAGCCCGGTGTTGAGGGCCGCGACGATGCCGCGCCCGCGATTGCTCAGCACGCGCAGGCGCGGGTCGCGCGGCAGCTCGGCGATGGCGTTGTCGGCGCTGTGGTCATCGACCAGCAGCAGTTCAAAATCACCGCAGCGCTGCGCGTACAGGCTGTCCACCGCGAGGCGCAGCCAAGCGCCACCATCGCGCACCGGCATGACG
Organism: uncultured Chromatiales bacterium; assembly: GCA_965602395.1. GTDB lineage: Bacteria > Pseudomonadota > Gammaproteobacteria > CBFCYW01 > CBFCYW01 > CBFCYW01. The sequence continues at coordinate 16,359 of CBFCYW010000037.1, read as the reverse complement.
ATGGAGATCGGCGGCGCGGCGCTCATGGCTCAAGGGTCGCGCGCGGCGCGGACAGGGGCGGGCGACGGGCGGCTCAGAAGTAATCCGGCTGGTTGCCAGCGCGCCACTTGATGTTGCAGCCCAGACTCGGCAGCTGCGCGCCGGGCGGCGGCGATCCCGCCAGCAACGCATCCACCGCGGCGCGCAGATCGGCGCCGGTGACCGGCACGTCGTTGCCCGGGCGGGCGCCATCGAACTGGCCGCGATAGAACAGCTCACCGGCGCTGTCGAAGAGGTAGAAATCCGGCGTGCAGGCGGCGCGATAGGCGCGCGCCACCGACTGCTCGGCATCGAAGAGATAGGGGAAGTCGTAGCTGAAGCGCCGCGCGTCCTCGGCCATCCGCTCGGGGCTGTCGTCCGGGTGGCTGGCGACGTCGTTGCTGTTGATCGCCACCACCGCGACGCCGCGCTCGCGGCACTCGCGGGCGAAGGCGTTGAAGGCATCGCGGATGTGCACCACGAAGGGACAGTGATTGCAGATGAAGGCCACCAGCAGCGCTCGCCCAGTGAAGTCAGCGAGCGCGACGCGGCCGCCGCTGGCGGGTTCGGGCAGATCGAAGTCGGGCGCCGGGGTGCCCAGTTCGAGCATCGTCGAAGGTGTTCTCGCCATGATTTCGCTCCTGCCGGGGAAACGCCCAGTCTAACCCGAGTGCCGCAGACCACGCAGCGCCAGCTGCGCAACAGCGCATTCCGGCGGGCGGGCACCTGCGCCCATCGGTGCGCCGGGGACAAAATCTGGGCCTCGGCACATTTTTGGCGGTAGTCTAGCCGGGGACAGATAACCACGGACGCGGCTTTGAACCTAGCCACACACCTGCAGCGCATCGCGCGCGCCAATCCCGAACTGCCCGCCGTCGCCCACGGTGGTGCGCTGATCCACAGCTACGCCGGCCTCGCCGAGCGCACCGCGCGCCTCGCCGGAGCGCTGCGCGGGCGGCTGGAGCTGCCGGCCGGCGCGCGCGTCGCGGTGATCGCCGAGAACAACCCCTGTTATCCGGAGTTGTTCTACGCCTGCTGGTGGGCGGGGCTGCTGGTGGTGCCGATCAACGCGCGCCTGCACGCAGACGAGTTCAGCTACATCCTCAACCACGCCGGCGCCCGCGCTGTGTTCGCCAGCCAGCGCCTCGCTGAGGCCGCCGCGCCCGGCGCCACCGCCTGCGGCGCGCGACTGGTGGAGATCGGCGGCGCCGAATACGCCGACCTGCTGCGCGCCGAACAGCTACCGCTGCAGTCGCTGCCCGGCGAAACCCCGGCCTGGCTGTTCTACACCAGCGGCACCACCGGGCGCCCCAAGGGCGCGGTACTCAGCCACGCCAACCTGCTGGCGATGGCGCTGAGCTACTTCGCCGACGTCGAGGCGGTGGCGCCCGGCGACGCCATCATCCACGCCTCGCCAATGAGCCACGGCACCGGCATCTACAGCGTGCCGCACGTGCTCGCCGGCGCACTGCAGGTGATCCCCGACGGCGGCGGCTTCAATCCGGACGAGATCGCCGCACTGCTCGGCCACTGGCCCAACTGCACGCTGTTCGCCGCGCCCACTGCGGTGATGCGCCTGACCGGCTCTCTGGGCCACCGCCCGCGCGGGCTCAAGACGCTGATCTACGGCGGCGGGCCGATGTACGCCGCCGACGCCGAGCGCGCCCAGGCGGCGTTCAGCGATGCGCTGGTGCAGATCTACGGCCAGGGCGAGTCGCCGATGACGATCACCTGCCTGCGCCGCGCCGACATCGCCGACCTGCACCACCCCAACTGGCGCGAACGCCTCGCCTCGGTGGGCCGCGCGCACAGCGTGGTCGAGGTGGAAGTGGTCGACAAGAGCGGCCAGCCACTGCCGCGCGGTGAGATCGGCGAGGTCGTGGTGCGCGGGCCGACGCTGATGCGCGGCTACTGGCGCGACGAGCCGGCGACGCGCAACGCGCTGCGCGACGGCTGGCTGTACACCGGTGATATGGGCCAGTTCAGCGAAGATGGCTACCTGACCCTGAAAGATCGCAACAAGGATGTGATCATCAGCGGCGGCATGAACATCTACCCGCGCGAGGTAGAGGAGGTTCTGCTCACCCATCCGCAAATCGCCGAGGCTTCGGTGATCGGCCGGCACAGTGACGAGTGGGGCGAGAACGTGGTCGCCTACCTGGTCTGTCGCGAGCCTCCGCCGCCGCCTCCCGAGGAACTGGACAAGCTCTGCCTCAACCATCTGGCGCGCTTCAAGCGCCCGCGCGATTACGTCTTCGTCGACGCGCTGCCGAAGAACAACAACGGCAAAATACTGAAAAACGCCCTGCGCGCCCGCGACCGCCGCCGCCAGCGCACCGAATCAACCGACGACTGACGACGCGGCCATTCGCTGTGACCCTGTTGCGCAGCGGCACCGGGCGTGCCGCCGACCGTTTACTTGCCGAGCCCGCTCGACACCCCCCTGAAAACCACCGCAGCGCGAGACCTCTGTTATTCTTGTCGGTCGATTTTGCATCGCCCGTTTTAGCCTGTGGAGGTTCACCCCTTGTCCAGCGGCCAACTGTTCATCGTCAGCGCGCCCTCCGGCGCCGGCAAGACCAGCCTCGTCAAGGCGCTGCTGGCACGCCACCCGGAGATCACGGTGTCCGTCTCGCACACCACCCGCGCGCCGCGGCCCGGAGAGGAAGACGGTCGCCACTACCACTTCATCGATGCGGCGCGCTTCGCTGCAATGGTCGATGGCGGCGAGTTTCTCGAACACGCCGAGGTCTTCGGCAACCGCTACGGCACCAGCCGGCAGAGCGTCGAACACTCTCTCGCCAGCGGCAGCGACGTGCTGCTGGAGATCGACTGGCAGGGCGCCGCGCAGGTTCGCGAGCTGCTGCCGGCGGCGCGTTCGGTATTCATCCTGCCGCCCTCGCGCGACGTGCTGCTGGCGCGCCTGCGCGGCCGCGGCCAGGACGACGAAGCAACTATCGCGCGACGCACCGCCGAGGCGGTCGCCGAGATGCGCCACCACGCGCAGGCCGACTATCTGCTGATCAACGACGACTTCGAAACCGCCCTCGCAGAGCTGGCCAGCATCGTGCTCGCAGCGCGCCTGGCCACCGCCCGGCAGCGAGAGGCGCACGCCGGTCTGATCGACTCGCTACTCAGCGTACCACCCGATTCCCATACAGCAGCAATTGTTTGACACTGGCGACAGTTTTGAAAATTGCTATAAACTAATCTGCTGTTTGCCGCATCGGCCGACAGCCAACCCTTGAGGAGCATTTAATGGCCCGCGTGACCGTAGAGGATTGCCTCGAAAAAATTCCCAATCGCTTCAAGCTGGTGCTCGCCGGCTCCAAACGGGCGCGCGAAATCGCCATGGGCGCCGAGCCATTTCTGCCGGTCGAAAACGACAAGCCCACGGTGCTCGCACTGCGCGAGATCGCCGAGGAGAAGGTTGGCATGGAAGTACTCGACGAGGTCTTTGCGCGCGAGCATGCCACAGAGGGTCTGGTCAGCAGCGACGAGGTCCGCGAGGAACTCTAGACATGGGGCCGCGACGATGGCGGAAGGCGATCCTCGACGATGGGATAACAAGGCACCGACCGACCCCTTCGTGGCCAGCGGCCTGGAGGAATACCTCGCCGCACGCCTGACGGAAGCGCAGCTCGACGAGGTCTACCGCGCCTACCGCCTCGCCGCCTTCTCCCACCGCCATCAGCGCCGCCGCTCCGGCGAACCCTACATCTATCACCCGCTGGCGGTGGCTCGGCTGGTGGCCGAGCTGAACATGGATCACCGCAGCATCATGGCCGCGGTGCTGCACGATGTCCTCGAAGACACCGAGACCACCCGCGAAGAGATGGCCGCCGAGTTTGGCGAAGAAGTCACCGTGCTGGTCGACGGCCTCTCCAAACTGACCAATCTCAGCGCCAAATCCAAGGTCGAGGCGCAGGCCGACAACTTCCGCAAGATGCTGCTGGCGATGGTCGACGATATCCGCGTCATCGTCATCAAGCTCGCCGACCGCCTGCACAATATGCGCACCCTCGGCTCGATGCCGCCACACAAGCGCCGGCGCATCGCCCGCGAGACGCTGGAGGTGTTCGCGCCCATCGCCCACAGGCTGGGCATCACCCAAATCAAAAACGAGCTGGAGGACCTGGGCCTGCAGGCGCTTTATCCGGCGCGCTACCGGGTGCTTGGCGCCGCCGTGCAGCGGGCGCGGCGCAACCGCAAAGAGCTGGTGCAGAAGATCGAGGTGCTGATCGATGCGCGCCTGCGCGAAGCCGGCATCGACGCCCGCGTCACCGGGCGCGAAAAACACCTTTACAGCCTCTACGAAAAGATGCGCTCGCGGCAGCTGTCGTTTCGCGAGGTCTTCGACATGTTCGCGATCCGCATCGTCGCGCCCAACCACGACGACTGCTATCGCGCCCTCGGCGTAGTGCACAGCCTCTACCGGCCGATGCCTGGGCTCTTCAAAGACTACATCGCAATCCCCAAAGTAAACGGCTACCAGTCGCTGCACACGGTGCTGTTCTCACCCCACGGCGTGCCCATCGAGGTGCAGATACGCACCGAGGAGATGGACGATTTCGCCGAGCGCGGCATCGCCGCCCACTGGGCCTACAAAACCGGCGCCAGCTCGGCCACCGAAAACCGCGCCCGCCAGTGGCTGAGCAACCTGATGGACATGCAGCGCAGCAGTGCCAGCTCGCTGGAATTCTACGAAAACGTCAAGGTCGACCTGTTCCCGGAGGAGATCTACGTGTTCTCCCCCAAGGGCGAGATCTTCCGCCTGCCGCAAAACGCCACCCCGGTGGATTTCGCCTACGCGGTGCACTCGGACATCGGCAACCGCTGCGTCACGGTACGCGTCAACCGCATGCTGGCAGCGCTGTCGACGCCGCTGCAATCCGGGCAGACGGTGGAGATCCTCACCTCGCCGAGCGCGCGGCCGAGCCCGCTGTGGCTGAACTTCGTGGTCACCGCCAAGGCCCGCTCGCAGATCCGCCACTACCTGAAAAACCTCGACAGCCGGCGCGCCATCGCCTTCGGCAAACGCCTGCTGGCGCGCGGACTGGAGCGCCTCGACACGGTGATCGAAGACGTGCCGCAGGCCAACATCGACAGCCTGCTGCACGATTACCACTTTGGCGACCTCGACCAGCTTTACATCGACATCGGCCTCGGTAACCACCTGCCCAGCCTGATCGCCGCACGCCTGGCGCCGGAGGCCGCCGCCGCGGCCGCAGAGCGTGGCGATGACGGCAGCGCGCAGCAACCGCACGACGTTGGCCCGCTGGTGATCGAGGGCGGCGACGGCACGGTGATCCAGCTGGCGCGCTGCTGCAAGCCGCTGCCGGGGGACAACATTCAGGGCTTTCTCACCTCGGGAAAGGGCGTGGTGGTGCATCGCGCCGGCTGCAGCAACATCAAGAAATACCGCCGCCGGCCCAAGGAATGGGTGCCCGTCGAGTGGTCCGGGGAGGCCGGCGGCAGCTTTCAGTGCGATCTCAGCGTGGAAATGCTCAACCGCCCCGGCGCGCTGGCACGGGTCGCCACCACCCTGTCCAACATGGACGCCAACATCGAAAACCTGCGCTTCAACAACACCGGCCAGAATTGCCTGCTGCTGATCTTCACCCTCAGCGTGCGCGACCGCAAACACCTGGCGCGGATCATCCGCCGGCTGCGCAACCAGGGCATGGTGCAGCGCGTCGGGCGCGAGTCCGGCTGACAGCCGCCGCCCGCCCCGGCCTCATCCCAGGCAGCGCCGATCACCGCAGCACCTGATCGCCACTTTTGCCGGGCGCCACTTTTGCCGGGCATCACTTGCCGGGCACCACTTGCCGAGCGCGCTCGGCACATGCCTATAATCGCGCCCTTCGCGGCCTGCCCGGCCACCCGACAGCAACCCAAGAGGGATTCCAGCGTGGCAAAAACCATCATCAGTACCGACCGCGCGCCCAGCGCCATCGGCGCCTATTCGCAGGCGGTGCGGGTCGACAACAGCGTCTACATCTCCGGCCAGATTCCGCTGCTGCCGGAGAGCATGGAAGTGGTCGAAGGCGACGTGCGCGCACAGATCGAGCGCGTCTTCGAAAACCTCAAAGCGGTCGCCGAAGCCGCCGGTGGCGGGCTCGACGACGCGGTGAAACTCACCGTCTACCTCACCGACCTGGCCAACTTCCCGCTGGTCAACGAAGTCATGGCGCAGTACCTCGCCGAACCCTTCCCGGCGCGCGCGGCGATCGGCATCAGCGCCCTGCCCAAGGGCGTGCAGGTCGAGATCGACGCGATCCTGCATCTGGAGCACTGAGCCGGCGCAGGCGCATGCCCCGGCGGCCGCCAGCAGAACCGGCGAGCGAACCGCAACTCGCCGATCTGCCGCTGAGCACGCTCCGCGGCATCGGCCCGAAGCTGGCCGAAAAGCTCGCCCGACTGCACCTGCACAGCGTGCAGGATCTGCTCTTCCACCTGCCGCTGCGCTATCAGGATCGCAGCCGCATCGCCCCGCTCGGCGCGCTGCGCCACGGCGACGAGTGCCTGGTCGAAGGCGAGGTGCAGCACGCCGAAGTGGTGATCCGCAAACGCCGCGCGCTACTGGTGCGGATCGCCGACGGCAGCGGCCAGCTGACCCTGCGATTTTTCTACTTCTCCCGCGCGCTGCGCGAGCAGTGCGTCGCCGGCGCGCGGCTGCGCTGCTTCGGCGAGGCGCGCAGCGGTCCCACCGGCATGGAGATGGTGCACCCCGAATGCCAGCCCACGGAGGCCGGCGCAGCGCCTCCGGAAGACCGCCTGACACCGGTCTACCCGGTCACCGAGGGCCTGCAGCAACCCAGCCTGAGACGCCTCAGCGAGCAGGCGCTGGCGCTGCTCGCCGAGGGCGCCGGGCCGCGCGACTGGCTGCCCGCGGGCCTGCCCGGCAGCGCCGGCCTGCCGGATCTGCGCACAGCGCTGCTCACCGTGCACAGACCGCCACGCGACGCCGATGCCGGTGCGCTGCGCAGCGGCAGCCACCCGGCGGTGCAGCGCCTGGCCTTCGAAGAACTGCTCGCCCACCGCCTCGGCCTGCTGCGCCTGCGCAGTCGCGCCCAGGCACAGCCCGCACCGCAGCTGGCCGGCGACGGCGAGCTGTTCACCCGCCTGCTCGCCGCACTGCCCTTCGCACCGACCGCCGCGCAGCGCCGGGTGATCGCCGAGATCGACGCCGATCTGCGCCGCCAGCGACCGATGCTGCGGCTGCTGCAGGGCGACGTCGGCTGCGGCAAGACGCTGGTCGCCGCAGCGGCCGCCGCGCAGGCCGTGGAAGCCGGCTGGCAGGTGGCGCTGATGGCGCCCACCGAGCTGCTCGCCGAGCAGCACTGGCGCAACTTCTCGGCCTGGTTCGAGCCGCTCGGGGTGGGCGTGCGCTGGCTCTCCGGGCGGCTGCCGGCGCGCCGCCGCGCAGCGCTGCTGGAGGAGATCGAAAGCGCCGCAGCGCAGATCGTGGTCGGCACCCACGCACTGTTTCAGGCCGACGTCAGCTTCGCCCGACTGGGCCTGGCGATGGTCGACGAGCAACACCGCTTCGGCGTCCATCAGCGCCTGGCACTGACCGCGCGCGGCGGCGATGCGGCGTTGCGCCCGCACCAGCTGACGATGACCGCCACGCCGATCCCGCGCACCCTGGCGATGACCGCTTACGCCGATCTCGATCTGTCGCTGATCGACGAGCTGCCACCCGGTCGCCAGCCGGTGACCACCGTGGCGCTGGCCGCCGAGCGCCGCGCCGAGGTGATCGAGCGCATCGCCGCGGCGCTGGCCGAACAGCGTCGGGTGTACTGGGTGTGCACGCTGGTGGAGGATTCCGAATCCCTCGATGCGCAGGCCGCCACCGAGACCGCGGCGGAGCTGGCCGAGGCGATCCCCGCGGCGCGCGTCGGCCTGATCCACGGCCGACTGAAGGCGGCCGAGAAAGATAGCGTGATGGCGGCTTTCGCCGCCGGCGAGCTGGATCTGCTGGTCGCCACCACGGTGATCGAGGTGGGTGTCGACGTGCCCGCGGCCTCGCTGATGATCATCGAAAACGCCGAGCGTCTCGGCCTCGCCCAACTGCACCAGCTGCGCGGCCGGGTCGGCCGCGGCAGTGCCAGCAGCGCTTGCGTGCTGCTGTACCGCAAGCCGCTGTCGCAGAACGCCCGCGAGCGCCTGCGCACCCTGCGCGAGAGCAACGACGGCTTCGCCATCGCACAAAAAGATCTGCAGATCCGCGGCGCCGGCGAGCTGCTCGGCACCCGGCAGACCGGGTTGGTGAGTTTTCGCATCGCCGATCTGTCGCGCGACGCCGGCCTGCTGAACGCGGTGCAGACCGCCGCCGACGCGCTGCTCGGCGCCCATCCGGAGGCCGTCGAGCCGCTCATCGCGCGCTGGCTGGGGGAGGAATCGGAGGACTATTCGCGGGCCTGAGGCGCCGCCTATCGCCGCCCGCCGCTGGCCATCGCCACCGCCAGTAGCAGCCAGGCGCAGGCGCCGGCGATGGCGCCGTAGAGGTGGGCGTCCACCACCACCGGCCCGCCGGACAGCGCCGCGGTGCCGGGCAGCGAACCGCGCCACTGCTCCCAGGCCAGCTTGCCGACCAGCGCCAGCAGCAGCAGCGCGCCCTGCCAGCGGCGCTCGCGCGGCTCGGCCAGACAGCCGGCCACCAGCAGGCCGTGCAGGGCGCCGGAGAAACCCACGTACCAATCCAGCTGCGGGTTGAGCAGGTACAGGCCGGCGCCGACGCCGAGCATCGACAGCAGCGTCACCAGCGCCCACTGCGCGCCGCGCAGATTGGGCCACACCAGCAGGTACACCAGCAGCAGTCCGGCGATGTTCAGCGCCAGATGCCCGTAGCCCAGATGCACCAGATTGGCGCTGAGCAGCCGCCACCACTGGCCGGCTTCCAGCGCGGCCCGATCAAAGCGCAGCTGGCCAACCAGCCCGGCCAGCTGCAACAGCGCGCACAGCAGGCCCAGTGTGGCTGGAAATGCCCAGCCTCGGCGCCAGGCAGGCTTGTCGAGGAACAGGCTCTTCACGCGAATTTTTTCCCCATGGCAATACTTGTTTTTGCGGCTCTGTAACACCGTTCAAACCGGAGGATCGCGGCCGACATGCTATAGTGAAGCGTTGCAAATCAGACACATTCCACGGAGTGACAGCCATGACCCAGTGCCGTCCGGCACCTCGCCTCACGAGCCTGCAGCGCCGCCAGCGCGAAGCCGGTTTCACCCTGATCGAAATCATGGTGGTGGTGGCGATCCTCGCCATTCTCGCCGCTTTTGTCATCCCCAATATTGCCGACGAGCCCGGCAAGGCGCGCGTCGTCAAGGCCAAACAGGACATCCGCGCGATGGAAGCGGCGCTCGATCTGTACAAGCTCGATAACTTCAACTACCCGAGCACCGATCAGGGTCTGCCCGCCCTCTCCCAGCAACCCGAGGGCGCGGCCAACTGGAAGAGCGGCGGCTACCTGAAGAAGCTGCCCAAGGATCCCTGGGGTCGCGACTACCTCTATCAGAGCCCCGGCGAGTACGGCCCGGTGGACGTCTACACCCTCGGTCGCGACGGCAGCCCCGGCGGCGAAGGCGAAGACGCCGACATCGGCAACTGGAACCTCGACGGGTAGGCACCGGTGCGCAAATTGCAGCGCGGCTTCACGCTGATCGAGCTGCTGGTGGTGGCGACCATTGCCGCAGTGCTGGTCGGCGTGGCCGCGCTGAGCGTCAACTTCGGCGGCGGCGACAAGCAGGTGGAGGACGAGGCCCGACGCCTCGCCGCACTGCTGCAACTGGCCGCAGACGACGCGGTACTGCGCCGCCGCGAGCTGGGCCTGCGCGTCACCACCGGCGGCTACGCCTTTTATCAGCTCGACCAGAGCGGCGAAGAGCCGAGCTGGCAGCCGGTGGACAAAGATCCCCGCCTGCGCGAGCGCAGCTGGCCGGAAGCGCTGGAAATTGAAATGGAGATCGAAGGTCAGCCGATCGTGCTCGACGCCCCCGGCGCCGAGTCGCGCGAGCCGCAGAACGACGATGACCAGGCCCCGCCGGTCCAACCGCAGGTGATGTTTCTCTCCAACGGCGAATCCCTGCCGTACTTCGCGGTGCTGCTGCGCCACCCGGATCTGCCCGGCGGCTGGCGCCTGCAGAGCGGCGAAGAACGCCTGCTAGACCTGCAACGCGACGACTTCTGATGACCACCGCCAGCCGCCCGCACAGCCGCCGTCAACAGCGTGGTTTCACCCTGCTGGAAGTGCTGATCGCGCTGACCATCCTGGCCGTGGCGATCGGCGCGCTGGTGCAATCCAGCGTCGCGCACACCCGCAACGCCACCTACCTGCGCGACCGCACCTTCGCCCTCTGGGTGGCGGAAAACCTGCTCACCGAATGGCAACTGGCCGAGAGCTGGCCGGGTCTGGGCAAGCGCAGCGGTGACACCGAATTCGCCGGCCAGCGCTGGTACTGGGATCGCGAAGTGCAAAAAGTCGAAGACCCGATGTTGCGCCGCGTCGATCTGCGCGTGCGCCGCGATCGCGACGCCGACGGCGCACTGATCACCCACATCGGCTTCATCGGCGACCCGCGCCTGCGCGACACCGGCCCCGAGGGCGACAACTGATGCCCCGCCCCGTCCGCCAGCACGGCTTCACCCTGTTCGAACTGCTGGTGGCCACCGCGGTGTTCGCGGTGGTGGCGCTGGCCGCCTATCAGGCGTGGATCAACTTCAACATCGTGCGCGAGGGCGCCAGCGCGCAGGCGACGCGCCTCGACGCCCTGCAGCGCACCTTCTACTGGCTCGGCGAAGACTTCCCGCAGATGCTCGACCGCCCGGTGCGCGACGAGCTGGGACAGGAGCGCCGCGCGCTGCTGGTCTCGCAGGTCGGCGACAGCCTGATCGAATTCACCCGCGGCGGCTGGAGCAATCCGGCGGCCGATATCACCCCGCCGCGCAGCTCTTTGCAACGGGTCGCCTATCAGCTGGAGGAAGGCCGCCTGCTGCGCCGCTACTGGTACCACCTCGACCGCTACAACGAGGGCGGCGAGCGCCGCCGCCTGCTGCTCGACCGGGTCACCGAAATCAGCTTTCGCTTTCTCGACGACAGCCGCAACTGGCAGGAAAGCTGGCCACCGACCAACGCCCAGACCCCGGATGCCCACCCGCTGCCACTGGCCGTCGAGATCAACATCGAAACCGAAGACTACGGCGTGCTGCGGCGCGTCTTCGCGGTATCCGGATGAGCGCGCGCAACCCGCACCACAGGCCCCGGCAGTGCCGGATCGGGGGCGCCGGCCGACCCGCGCGCCAGCGCGGCGTGGCGATCATCACCGTGATGCTGATGGTGGTGATGATCAGCGTCGGCCTCTACGCGCTGGTCGGCGAGCAGGGCATCGCCGTGCGCCGCGCCGGCGCGCAGCACACGCTGACCACCGCCGCCTCGCTGGCGGTCGCCGGCGAGCGCTTCGCCGCGGCGCTGCTGCTGCGCGATCGCGAAAGCGGCGAGCGCGGCGACAGCGATTCCCCCGAGGATGTCTGGGCCAACAGCCTGCCGCCGGTGCCGATCGAGCACGCCGTGCTCAGCGGCTGCGTCATCGATCTGCAGGGGCGCTTCAACCTGAATAATCTGGTCGACGCGGAAGGCCGCACCGACGCCCTGCAGGTGCAGCGCTTCGAGGGTCTGCTGACCGCGCTGGAGCTGGACACGGGAATCGCCGCCGCGGTGGTCGACTGGATCGATCCGGATCAGGTTCCGCAGGGCGCCGACGGCGCCGAGGACGACTACTACCTGGGGCTGAACCCACCCTACCGGGCCGCCAACCAGCCGTTCACCAGCACCAGCGAACTGCGCTTGCTGCTGGGCCTGTCCGGCGGCGAAGATGCCGACGAGGCGCTGGCCACCCTGCTGCCGCACGTCAGTGCGCTGCCACCGGGCACGCCGATCAACGTCAACAGCGCCACGCCGGCGGTGCTCGAAGGCATTGCCGAGCACATCAACGCCACCCAGGCCGAGGAGCTGGCGCGCGACGAGGACAACCGCTGGGAACACTACCCCGGCTGCCCGCCGGCATCGCTGGAGGACCTGATCACCGCGCAGGCGGGCGATGCCGGTGATCGTGCTGCCTATGAGAACCTGGAAAGCTTTCTGGAAATAACGAAAAACGAGGACGATCAGGTGGATCAGAGCCTGCTGGACGTGAAAAGTAGCCACTTTCTGCTACGCATCGAAGTCACCATCGGCGACATTCAACTGGTGCAGTACAGCCAGTTGCAGCGCGCCAAAAACGGTGCCAGCGTAGTGCGCCGGCGCTCGCGCAGCGTGCTCTGATCGCGCGAACATTCGGGAACAGAACTTGACAGACACACTACTCATCTACTGCGCCAAGCCGCTGCCCGAGCTGGCCGCAGAGCGGCCCGACGAGCCGCTCGAGGCCACCGCGCCATCGCTCGATCTGACTGGCAGCGAAAGCGACGCCAGCACCGACAGCGCACCGCGCCTGCCCTGGGCGGCGGTCGGCGCCGGCGGCGAGATCAGCGAATTCGGCGAAGCCACGCTGGCCCAGCTCGCCCCGCGGGCCAGCGGCAAGCGGCTGGTCATCGCCATCTCCGCCACCCAGCTGGTGCTGACCCGCGCCGCAGTGCCCGGCAGCAACGCCGCCAAGGCCTCCAGAGCCGTGCCCTTCGCGCTGGAGGAGCAGTTCGGCGAAGACGTCGAAGACCTGCACTTCGCCCTCGGCCCGCGCGCCGCGGATGGCGGCTTCCCGGTCGCGGCGATCGCCCGCCGGCACATCGAGGCGCTGCTGGCCCACTGTGAGGCCGCCGGGCTGAGCCCGAACTCGGTGGTGCCGGCGCCGCTGCTGCTGCCGGAGGCCGAGGACGAAGAGGGCCGCGCACTCTGGGTGGCCACCTGCGACGGCCAGCGGGTCGAGCTGCGCCGCGGCGCGCTGGACGGCTTCGGCGCCGAGTGCGAGCTGTTCGGCAGCCTGCTGCCGATCGCCCTCGACGAAGCCGGCGACGAGGCGCCACCGGCGCTGCGCCTGTACGCCAGCGATGCCGCTCGCGCCGCGCTGCCGGCGCTGCGCATCGAAACCGACGAAGAGCTGCTGGAGTCGCCGCTGCACGCCTTCGCCCGCGGCCTCGGCCGCCCCGCCATCGAGCTGCTGCAGGGCGACTACAGCCGCCGCCAGCAGGTCGGCAAGCTGTGGAAACCGTGGAAGCTGACCGCCGCGCTGGCCGCGGTGTGGCTGCTGGTCAGCGCCACCCAGAGCCTGCTCGAATACCGCCGGCTGGGGATCGAATCCGAGCGCATCGAAGCGCAGATGAGCGAACTGCTGCAAGAGACCTTCCCCGATGTGCAGCGGGTGGTGAACCCGGAATCACAGATGCGCGCCCGCCTGCGCAAGCTGCAGCAGGGCGGCGGTGGCGATGGCAACTTCGTCGCCGCCATGGCCGAGGTCGCCAGCGCGCTGGGCGGCGCCCGCGACACGCGCCTGCAGAGCATCGCCTTCCGCGCCGGGCGAATGGAGCTGGAGCTTGAGGCGGACGCCCTGCAGAGCCTCGACCGGCTCAAGCAGGCGCTGGAAAAATCCGGCCAGATGAGCGCCACCATCCAGTCGGCCAATCAGGAAGGTGGCAAGGTGCGCGGACGCCTGCGCCTGGAGAACAAATCGTGAAAGCCTGGTATCTGAGCCAATCGCCCCGCGACCAGAAGCTGGTTCTGCTGCTGGGTGCGCTGATCGTCCTCACCCTGCTCTACCTGCTGCTCTGGAAGCCGGTCAGCGATGGCCTCGAAGAGCGCCGCACGCGGCTCGAAGGACAGCGCAACGCGCTGCAGTGGATGCACGACGCCGCCGCCGAAGCGCGCGCCCTCGGCGGCAGCGGCGGCGGCCAGAGCCGCCAGCGCAGTGGCAAAGCCCCCTATCTGCTGGTCGATGAGGCCGTGCGCCGCGCCGGGCTGGGCACGCCCAAGCGCATCGAGCCGGCCGGCGGCAAGGGCGCGCGGGTGCAGTTCGACAGCGTCGCCTTCGACAAGCTGCTGCCGATGCTCGGCGAGCTGCAGGAGGACCGCGGGCTGAACGTCAGCAGCGCCAACTTCCAGCTCAGCGGTGGCAGCGGGCTGGTCAGCGCGCGCATCAGCCTGGAGGCCGGCGAGTGAAAACGCGCTATCTGATCCTGCTCGGCGTCGCCGCCTATCTGCTCACCGTGCTGCTGGTGTTCCCCGCCTCGCCGGTGGTGGCCTCGATCAACACCCAGCCGCTGCAGGTGCTCGGCATCAGCGGCTCGGTGTGGTCGGGTCGCGCGGCGCGCGTGCAGGCGCCGGACGCGCCGCCGCTGGACTCGCTCAACTGGAGCTTCCGCCCGCTGGCGCTGTTCACCGGCGCGCTCGGCGCGGATATCGATTTCGACCTGCTCGGTGGCCGTGGCGAGGCCGCAGTGGCGCGCTCGTTCTCCGGCAGCACCCGCATCGATTCGGCCAATCTGCGCTTCCCGGCCAAGCAGCTCGAACCCTGGCTGCCGCTGCCGATCGCCAGTTTCGACGGCGCCATCGAGCTGGATCTGGCCGACGCCGTGATCGCCGCACAGGGGCTCGAACACCTCGAAGGCCAGCTGCGCTGGCGCGAGGCCAGGCTGCAGACACCGGTGGCTGCGAACCTCGGCGAAATCCTCCTCGACATCGCCCCCAGCGACGACGGCGCGCACCGCGGCGAGCTGTCCAGCCAGGGCGGCGAGCTGGAGCTGAGCGGCAAGCTCAATCTCGATCCGCGCGGCCGGTTGATGGTCGATATCAGCCTCAAACCGCGCGACAACGCCAGCCCGGGGCTGCGCGACAGCCTCAATCTGCTCGGTCGCCCGCGCGCCGACGGCAGCTACCAGATCCGCCAGCGGCTGAGCCTCAGCGACTTGATGTAAGCTGGCGGAAGCGACCGCCGGCGACGGAGCGACAACCGCCGCCGAAACCCATCGCCATCCGATCGCCATCTGACTGCCCGGGCACACGCCCGGATCAGCCCGGGAGCAACGCCACCGTGAAATCACTCGCCCACCTCGCCGCCACCGCACTGCTGGCCATCGCCACCACCTTCGCCGGACAGTTCGCAGCCCTGCTCGCGAGCCCACTCATCGGCCCCGCCGCGGGTACCGCACAGGCCGCCGGCGAGGAACTCGGCCTGTTCCGCTACGGCGGCCTCGACTACAGCGCCGCCGACCTGCCGCCGCACCTGCGACAGGCGGTCTACGAAGCGCAGCTGGCCTACTTCCAGCGGCTGCGCGACATCGCCGCCGAGGCGGCGCTCGACCTGCACCGCGCCGAGGGCGGCGAAGAGGCGCGTGCCGCACTGGATGTAGCGCGCCCGGACGACGCGCTGCTGCGCCAGTTTTACGAGGAAAATAAAGCGCGCATCGGCCAGCCCTTCGAGGGCGTGCGCGAGCAGCTCGCCGACTTCCTGCACGCCCGCGCCAGCCAGGCGCGCCGCGCCGAAGTGCTCGGCGAGCTGCAGGCCGAGCGCCAGTACACCCTGCTGCTGCGCGCGCCGACGCCGCCGGTGATGGCCTTCGACACCACCGGCTACCCCTACCGCGGCAGCGATGACGCACAGGTCACGCTGGTCGAATTCGCCGATTTCCAGTGCCCGCACTGCAAGCGCGCCGCCGCCGTGCTCAAGCGGCTGGAAGACGAATACGGCGAGCGGGTGCGCTTCGTCTATCTGGATTTTCCCGTCAACCGCTCGGGCATTTCGCGGCTGGTTGCACTGGGCGGCGTCTGCGCCCACGAGCAGGACCGCTTCTGGGATTACCACGACGCCGCCTTCGAAGCCCAGTCGCGGCTGACCGCGGAATCGCCGCGCCAGCTGGCCGAACAGCTGGAACTGGAGATGGAAGCCTTCGACGCCTGCCTCGCCTCGCAGCGCCCGGAGGCGCGCGTCGCCGCCGCCGAGGCCCAGGGCGAGCGCGCCGGGGTGCGCGCCACGCCGACGCTGTTCGTCGATGGCCGCCGCGTCGAGGCGGAGCAGCTGGAGCGCGACCTGCGCCGCGCGCTGGATGCGGCGCTGGATGGGGCGCCGCAGGGTTAGCCGGCCGCGATTGCCGCCGCAGGAGCGCAATCCCTTCCGCGATCATGACCTGCAGACCGTTGATTTTTCTTAAATAATTCAAGCCGGCTGCGCCGGCAATCGCCATCGGGAGATGGCTCCTACTGGGGGCATTTTTGGCGGCGGGGGCGGCCGGCCGCGAAGCCCTGCACGCAGGCTCGCCGGCGGCTCCGCCCGCCGTCCACCTGCGCGCTGGCCTTCGCTACGGCTCCGCCACCAGCCCTCCGGGCTGCTGTCCCTGCTGGTTCGGTCAACCTCCGGC
>CBFCYW010000036.1:0-28867 GCA_965602395.1 uncultured Chromatiales bacterium | reverse complement strand
GTTACACAGCGTGTTTTGCGATGCGTTGAGAATGACTCACACTTTGGCGTTACCGGCCCACGCCCGCCGCAACCACTAGTGAAAATCCCGCGACACCAACTCCAGCTCGCCGAGTAGCCGATCCCAACTTTCCAGCCTGCCGGCGACCAGATGCACTACCTCCCCTTCGCGCTGTGTCGTACCCCACACCGCCAACAACCGGCTGCCGACCACCACATCGCGGCATCTGGCCACGAGCTTCGACCAGACGATGACGTTGGCGATGCCGGTCTCGTCCTCGATGGTGATGAACACTACACCTTCAGCGCTGCCGGGGCGCTGGCGGATGCGCACCAGTCCGGCGAGCCGCGCAGGTCGGCCATCCTCGACGCCGCCCCACTCGGCGACGCTGAGCATGCCGCGCGCTTTGAGCTGCGGGCGCAGCAGCGCGAGCGGATGGCGACCGAGCGTCAGGCCGAGGCTGGCGTAGTCGGCGACGATCTCGGCAGCTTCGCTGGTCGCGGGCAGGTCGAGTTGCGCCTCCTCAGCGGAGGCCCTGTCGAGCAGGCCCGGCAGAGCTTCGATGCCGGAAACCGCCCAGCTCGCCGCGTGCCGATCCGCCGTTAGTGAGCGCAGCGCACCCGCGTCCGCCAACGCTTCGCGGTCGCGGCTGTCGAGCACAGCGAGATCGCGGGTGCTATTGAGCTGACAGCTTGTTCTCCTGTCGATGAGTCGCTCGGCACCGGCCTGCGACAGCCCCTTCACCAGCCGCAGGCCGAGTCGCAGCGCAGGCTGTGCTGCTTTTTTCTGCGCCAGCGTGTGATCCCACTGGCTGTGCAGCACATCCACCGGCTTGACTTCGACGCCGTGTTCTCGGGCATCGCGCACCAGATCCGACGGCGCGTAAAAGCCCATCGGCTGGCTGTTGAGCAGCGCGCAGGTGAACGCTGCCGGATGGTGGCACTTGAGCCACGACGACACCCAGGCGAGCAATGCGAAGCTGGCCGCATGGCTTTCCGGGAAGCCGTATTCACCGAAGCCCCGGATCTGGCGATAGATCGCCTCGGCGAAGCCTGCGTCGTAGCCGCGTTCGCGCATGCCGCCGAGCAGCCGCCCGCGAAAACGCTCGACCGAGCCGTTGCGACGCCAGGCTGCCATCGCGCGGCGCAGCGCGTCGGCTTCGCCGGCAGTGAAGCCCGCCGCGACCATCGCCAGCTGCATCACCTGCTCCTGAAACACTGGCACGCCGAGGGTGCGTTCCAGCACCGGGCGCAGCGCTTCGCTGGGGTAGTGCACCACCTCCAGCCCCTGGCGGCGCAGCAGATAGGGGTTGACCATGCCCCCCTGAATCGGCCCCGGCCGCACGATGGCGACTTCGATCACCAGGTCGTAAAAACAGGCGGGGCGCAGGCGCGGCAGCATGCTCATCTGCGCGCGCGACTCGATCTGGAACACGCCGACCGTGTCGGCGCGCTGGATCATCGCCCAGGTCGCCGGGTCGTCGGCGGGGATGTCCTGCAGGCACATCGGCCGTCCGTTCTGCTGGCCGATCAGGTCGAGACACTTGCGGATCGCGGTCAGCATGCCCAGCGCCAGCACGTCGACCTTCATCAGCCCCAAGGCCTCCAGATCGTCCTTGTCCCACTGAATCACCGTGCGTTCAGCCATCGCGGCGTTCTCCACCGGCACCAGCGTGGCCAGCGGCTGCTCGGAGATCACAAAGCCGCCGACGTGCTGCGACAGGTGCCGCGGCATGCCGACCAGCTGGTCGAGCAGCCACAGCAGGCGCTGCACCGTGGGGTCTTCTGCCGACAGCCCGCGCTCGGCGAGCCGCTCGGCCAAGGCATCGCGGTCGTCCCACCAGGTGATGCTGGCGGCGAGCAGATCGACCTGCGCCGGGTCCATGCCGAGCACCTTGCTGAGATCGCGTATCGCCGACCTGGGCCGATAGCTGATCACGGTCGCCGCCAGCGCGGCGCGTTCGCGGCCGTACTTGCGGTAGAGATACTGGATTACCTCCTCGCGACGCTCGTGCTCGAAGTCGACGTCAATGTCCGGCGGCTCATCGCGCTCCTTGGAGATGAAGCGCTCGAACAGCACGCTGATCCGCGAGGGATCGACCTCGGTGATGCCGAGGCAGTAGCAGACCGCCGAGTTGGCCGCCGAGCCGCGCCCCTGACAGAGAATGTTGCGACTGCGCGCAAAGCGCACGATGTCGTGCACGGTCAGAAAGTAGTGCGCATAGGCCAGCTCGCCGATCAGCGCCAGCTCGTGCTCGATCAGCTCGCGCACCCGTTGCGGTACGCCGTCCGGCCAGCGCTCGCGCGCACCGGCTTCGGTGAGTTCGCGCAGATGCTGCATCGGTGTGCGTCCCTCGGGGACGACTTCGGCCGGGTACTGGTAGCCCAGTTCGTCGAGCGAGAAGCGACAGCGGTCGGCGATGGTGAGCGTCTCGGCCAGCAGCTCGCGCGGATAAATCTGCGCCAGATCCTCGCGACGGCGCAGATGTCGCTCGCCGTTGGCGAACAGGCGATAGCCCGCTTCAGCCAGCGTGCAGCCGTGGCGGATGCAGGTGACGGCGTCCTGCAGGGCGCGGCGCCCGCGGCTGTGCATGTGCACATCGTCGGCGGCGACCAGCGGCAGGGCGTGTCGCTGCGACAGAGCGCGCAGCAGCGACAGGCGCTGTGCATCCTGCGGCCCGCGATGCAGCTCGACCGCCAGCCAGCCGCGGCCGGCGAAGTGTTCGGCAAACCAGCCGAGCCAGTCGTCATCTGCCCAGCCAAGTCCCTGTGACGGTGGCACCAGCAGCGTGCAGCAGCCGGACAGGCCGGCTTTGAAATCCGCGAAATCCGTTCGGTCGACCCGGTACTCGCCCTTATCCGCCCTTCGGCGCGCACGGGTGATCAGCTCGCACAGCGCCGTATAGCCCGCCGCGTGCTCGACCAGCAGCACCAGCCGCCAGCCCTGTTCGTCGTCGCTCAGCGCGAACTCGCCGCCGACGATCAGCGGCAGGCCGACGCGCCTGGCCGCCTGATGCGCACGCACGATGCCGGCCAGCGAGCACTCGTCGGTGATCGCCAGCGCGCGATAGCCGAGCGCGGCAGCGGTCTCGACCAGCTCGTCGGCATGCGAGGCCCCGCGCAGAAAGCTGAAGTTGCTCAGGCAGTGCAGCTCGGCGAAGTCCGGGGTTGGGTTCGCGTCGTTCACGCGAAGATCCCGTGCACGAACCAGCATCCCGGTGCGTCGAGCGTCTCGAATACCCAGTAGCGCGCCCCGCCCCGGTCGCGGGCGATGTAGTAGTCGCGACGCACGCTGGCTGTGACTGGCTTCGTGCCTGCCGGCTGCGGCCACCAGCCGGACTCGATCCGCTCCGGGCCGGACTCGATGGTCAACCGTTCGGCCAGCGGGCGCGGCGCGTCGAGCAACCACAGCGGCCGTGGGCCGAGCGGTGGCGCGGCGCTGTGACGGGTCTGCGGCAATCGCCGCTGCGCACACTCGGGTCGGTGGTCAGCTAGCGGCGCAAGCTGGTAGACCGCCGTCTCGCCGAGCCGCGCGGCGATGCGCTCCAGCGCCGTGGGCAGGTTGCTGCGGCCGCGTTCGCCGTCGAGCAGGTCGGCAGCGTCACGCGGTATGTCGCCGAGCTGGTCGGCGATCAGACACAGCTCGCGCACCGGGGCGCGCAGTCGGGTCGCGGCGAGGCGTTCACTGGCGAGCTTCTCCAGCCGTGTGAAATCGGCGCTGGCGTCGCGCAGGCGCAGGGTGATCTCCGTGTCCGGCGGTTCGTGGTGGCGCAGGCGCAGGGCGCACTGGCTGATGCCGGCGTCGCGCGCGGCGAGAAAGCCGCACAGGCCGCGCAGCAGGCGGCGCAGCGGGAACTGCAGCGCGCTGCTCTCACCGACCGTCACCGGCAGTTCGAGGCGCTGTTCGAAGCGCGCTGGCAGGCGGATACCCTGCCTCGGATCGGGCAGCTGGCCGAGCAGGCGCAGCAGCTGGCTGCCGAGTGCCGGGCCGCAGCGACGCGCCAGCGCGGCCGGTGGCAGATCCAAAAGCTGGCCGATGCGGCGCAGGCCGGCGCCGTGGAGGCGGGCGAGCGACGGGTTGTCGATCAGCAGACGCGACAGCGGCAGCGGTGCGATCGCTGCGCGCAGCTCGGCAGTCTGTTCGACGATCTGTTCACTGCGGGCGCGGGCGAACAGCGCGGCGGCGGTCGGCGTTGGTGCGATGCCGGCGCGGGCCGAGTAGCCCAGCTCGGATAGTTCGATCAGCACTCGCTGGCGCAGTAAATCCGGTTCGCCGAACAGGCGGCGGCTGCCGCCGATCTCCAGCAGCAGTTGGGCGGGCGGTTCGGGGCAGACCACGGAGGAATACTGCAAGGCCCACTCGGCGAGTTGCTGGAGCAGCTCGGCTTCGCGGGACGCGTCGCGGGCGATGCGCAGCAAACCGGGGTAGATGGACAGTGCTTCGGCCTGCGTCAGCCCGGCGCGCAGGCCAATCTCGCGCGCGGCCGGGTTGATCGCCACCAGTCGGCGCTCGACCAGCAGCGCCAGTGGTGGCGGCGGATCGAGGCCGCGCGCGGCGTCGTCGAGCAGCAGCTGTGGCAGGTAGAGGGCGAGCCAGAGCACGGCATGACTCCGACTCAGTGCAGGTGGGGCAGGTTGGCGGGAAGCCCGCCGCGCAGCAGGACCGGCTGCCGCTGACCGCCACGGCACTTGCGCAGCTCGATGGCGAGGTCTCCGTCCGCTGCGGACAGGGCAAGGCGCAGTGCAGCCGGGGAACTGTGCCGGGCTGCGCGCAGATCACCGCTGATGATCGCCCAGCCGTCGGCGTCCTCGGCGGCCAGTTGCAGGCGACGCAGACGGCGTTCGTCGACGCGCTGCGGCCACAGCAGCACCGCGGCGCAGCCACCCTCGCGCAGCAGCAGCTCGGCGGCCCACCAGGCGTCTTCCGCCGAGGCGTCGATCAGGTAGAGCTGCGGCAGCCGCAGGTCTGCGGCGAGCAGCGCAGCGACGCAGGGGCGGCGCGGCGGCGAGATCAGTGCGACGGCGTGGCCTTCACGGGTCAGTTGCGCCAGCGCCGGCAGCAGCAGCGACAGCTCGCCGATGCCGGGGCGTTCGGCGAGCACTTCGCTCAGCGCCCCGCGCGGCCAGCCGCCGCCGGGCAGTGCCGCATCCAGCGCGGTGAAGCCGGTGGGCAGGCCGACGACGCCACGCGCCTGCTCGCGGCCGCGCCACAACCGGGCTTCGCCGCGCAGCAGTTGGTCGAGCGGGTCGAGCGCGGCGCTCACAGACCGTCCTCGCCGAAGCGCAGCACACCGACGCACAGGCCTTCGATGTCCAGCGTCTCGCGGCGCAGGTCGATCTCGATCGGCGCGAAGTCGGGGTTCTCGGCGATCAGCTGCACGTGATCGCCATCGCGGCGGAAGCGCTTGACGGTGACGTCGTCGTCAATGCGCGCGACGACGATCTGGCGGTCGCGGGCTTCGGGGGTGCGGTGCACGGCGATCAGGTCGCCGTCGAGGATGCCGGCGTCGCGCATGCTCGAACCGCGCACGCGCAGCAAGTAGTCGGCGCGCGGGTGGAACAGCGCCGGATCGACGCGGTGGCTGGCTTCGATGTGCTCGGCGGCGAGGATCGGGCTGCCGGCGGCGACGCGACCAATTACGGGCAGTTCGCCCGTGCTGAGTTCAGCGCACTCGACCACGCTGGAAGCGGCGGGCAGCAGGCGCAGGCCGCGGCTGATGCCCGGCTGCAGCTCGATCGCGCCGGCGCGGGCCAGCGCCAGCAGGTGCTTCTGAGCGGCGTTCGGCGAGGCGAGGCCGAAGGCCGCGACGATCTCGGCGCGGGTCGGCGGCAGGCCAGTGTCGCGCAGCTGGCGGCAGATGAAGGCCAGCACGTCGCGCTGGCGGGGGGTGAGTTCGCGCATCGCAGGAAACCCAAAGGGTGTATAAATATACACCTCATGATAGCAGCGATGCCGGGCAACTCAATCGACGATCTGTGGGCTGCGGCTCAGTTCGGATCGGGGAACAGATCATCGAGAGGCGCGGCGCAGTCGGTGCCGTCGTGGCGGGCATCGTTGACCGCGGCGGTGACCTGCCAGCCGCACAGCGCGGGGGCCGATGCGGGCTGAATGAGACAGTCGAGCTGCGCACGATCCCGCGAGAACAGCCAGTCGGAGACCGCCTCGCTCGGCAGCAGTACCGGCTGGCGGTCGTGGATCGGCGCCATCGTCTCGTTGGCGGCGGTGGTGAGGATGGCGAAACAGGGCTGGCCGCTGGCGTCGTACTCGTACAGCGCGCCGAGCAGCAGCTTGCCCCCAGCGGGATCGCCGAAGTGAAACGGCGTGCGCGCCTTGCCGTCGCGACGCCACTCGTAGAAGCCGTCGACCGGCAGCAGGCAGCGGCGTTCGGCCATCGAGTGGCGGAAGGAGGGCTTATCCCAGGCGGTCTCGGCGCGGGCGTTGATCAGCGGGCGCTGAAACTGGTCCGGCCTGGCCCAGCGCGGGGTGATCCCCCAGTGGGCAGGGACGGCGCCGGTCTCGTCGCCGTGCGCCAGCGCGATCAGCAGGCTGGCGCCGGGGGCGATGTTGTGGCGTGCGGGCGGCAGAGCGTCTTCGGGCAGGCGCAGCGGGATGCCGAGCGCATCGAGCAGGTCGAGGATGCCGGGGTGGTCGTGGATGTTGAGGCGGCCGCACATGGGCGGTATTGCAGCACGGGTGATGGCTTGCGGCTACCCGGCAGCCAGGCTGGCACTGGAAAAGGCGAAAGTACCCAGTCTATCTCCAACCGTACCGCCAGCAACCCTGGACGCACTGGAACACGTTTGTGAGGTGGACTGGGCAGCACGCTGCCTTCGTGTAGGGCGCTATTGGCCGGGATGGCCGAAAAGCTGAACCTGCCGGGGAATCGTTGAATGACTGGATTTAAATTCTGCGGGGGACCAATTGGGGGGCTGCATGAGTATGCGAAAACAAAAAAATCAATTATTTCATTAACTTGATGATTCTGTTTGGCGGAGAGGGTGGGATTCGAACCCACGGAAGGTTGCCCTTCAACGGTTTTCAAGACCGCCGCTTTCGGCCGCTCAGCCACCTCTCCAAGGCCGCGGATCATACAAAATCACCCCGCCGTCTGCCAGCTCCGTTGAGCGGGTGTTTGACAGCCTGCGGGCATCGCGTACAGTACCTGCATGCGTCGCTGCGATGGCGGGAACTTGCCAGCGCAGGCGTGATCTCAAGCAAGACACTGACTCAACGCTTACAGGAGCGCTCAATGGATACAAGGGTTCTGCATCAGCAGTCTGGCGTACTCTCCACCAACAAGCTGATCCGTAACACTTACATGCTGCTGTCCATGACGCTGGTTTTCAGCGCGATCATGGCAGCTGTCTCCATCGCCGTGGGAACCGGCTTCGGGCTGGCGCTGGTGCTCAACATCGCCGCCATCGTCATGCTGTGGTTCGTACTGCCACGGGTGGCCAATTCCTCGATGGCACTTCCGGTCACCTTCGGCATCACCGGTATGCTCGGCTTCGGCCTCGGGCCCTTGCTGACCCATTACCTGGCGCTGCCCAATGGCGGTCAGTTGGTGATGATGGCCATGGGGGGCACTGGTGGCATCTTCCTCGGCCTGTCCGGCTACGCGCTGACTTCACGCAAGGATTTCAGCTTCATCGGTGGCTTCTTGATGGCCGGTATGATGGTCGCGATGCTCGCCGGTATCGGCGCGATGCTGTTCAGCATTCCGGCGCTGGCGCTGGGTGTGTCAGCGATGGTGGTGCTGCTGATGTCCGGCCTGATCCTCTGGCAGACCAGCCTGATGGTGAACGGCGGCGAGACCAACTACGTGATGGCCACGGTCAACCTGTACCTGTCGATACTCAATCTGTTCACCAGCCTGTTGCACCTGCTCGGCGTTCTGGGTGACGACTGATTGGTGACGACTGGGGTCGTGCTGGCCGAGCGTCGCGTCATCCGACGTCTTTGATCGCAAGAGACCTCGCTTCTGCGGGGTCTCTTTGCGTTGCGCGAAGCTGACTATGTGAACCCACCATCCGCACTCGCCATTCGCGAAATCTCTTGCGGGGTAGATCGCCGTGGAACTCTGGCACCAGATACTGCTCGTCGTCCTGGCATTGCTGATCATCTTCGTCTTTGGCCCCACCAGCAGCCGTATGCTGAAAAATTCACCCAAGGGCAGCCGGGATGACTGGATCGGGCTGCTCAAGCCGATCGGGCTGGTGGTGTTGTTCGTGATTATGCTGATCGTGGTCGCGCGCGGTTGAATCCGGCGCAGAGGTGGCGCGTGGCGCCAGCGAGGCGCTGTCAGGCCGTTGTGCCTCGGTCGAGAAGCTGACGAAGGATGCTGCGCAAAGCCGCTGGGCGCACCGGCTTGTGCAGCAGGCTGTGGCCACTGTCCTGCGCCTGGCGCAAGCGTTCCGGGCCCGTATCGCCTGTGACCAGTGCCGCCGGCGACTGCCACTGTTCAAAGCCGCTGCGTTTGATGTCCGCGCGCAGCAGCTCGATGGCTTGCAGCCCGTTTTCCTTGTTGCGCAGGCGGTAGTCCACCAGCAGTGCCTCGGGTGGTGTGCCGCTGCTCAGGGCCTTTGCGAGCGCCGCGCGCGCCTGCTCGATGCTCTGCGCGGCGATCACCCGCAGTCCCCAGTCATCGAGTAGCTGGCACATCGCCTCGACGATGGCGGCGTCATCGTCGAGCAGCAGCACGCAACGCCCCTTGAATCCGCTGTCGAGGCGATGGCGCAGCGCCTCGGCCCGGCTGTTTTCATGGCTCGTCACAACCGGCTCCGTACCGCGTGGCACGCGCAGAATAAAGGAGGAGCCGCGCCCCGCTATCGAGCGCAGCTCGATGCGGTGGTCGAGCAGGTTGACGATGCGCTTGACGATGGCCAGCCCAAGACCCAGCCCGTGGCCGCGATCGCGGCTGGGGTTGTCGAGCTGGCGGAATTCGAGAAAGATCTCGTCCTGCTGTGCCTCGGGGATCCCGACCCCGGTGTCGTGCACCTCGATGCTCACCCAGTCGCCGCGGCAGCGCGTACCGACCAGTACGCGACCGTCGTCGGTATAGCGCAGGGCGTTGGCGATCAGGTTGCGCAGCACGCGCTCGAGCATCACCTCGTCGCTGCGCACATAGAGTTTGCGCGGGCGGATTCGCAGTTGATTGCCCTTGGCGCGCGCCAGCGGTTGCAGCTCGCTGGCCAGGCGTTCGAGCAGACAGGCGAGATCGATCTGAACGATGTTGGTTTCGATCACGCCGGCATCCAGTTTGGAGATGTCGAGCAGGGCGTCGAGCATGCTGTTGATGGCGTCGATGGCGTCGTCGATACGCAGGATCAGCGGCTGCAGGGTGGCCGCTTCGGCACGCTGCGACAGGCTCTCGAAATACAGCCCCAGAGCGTGAATGGGCTGGCGCATATCGTGGCTGGCCGCCGCCAGAAATCGCGTTTTGGCGCGGTTGGCCTGCTCGGCTTCGTCGAGCGCGCGGCGCAGCTTGCGTTCGTGCACCTTGAGCTCGGTGATGTCGGTGACGGTGATGACGCTCTGCCCGGTCTGCAGCGGTTGCTCGGCGAATTCGATGACCCGACCGCTGGGCCTGTGCAGTTCGCGCAGCCGCGCGCGGCCGTCGTCGCTGCTGTGTTCCAGCGGTCCCGGATCGTCGTGTGGATCGGGTTCCGCCACTTCGAGCAATTCATACAGGCGCCGGTTGCTCATCTGCGGCCGCCGCTCTCCATCGAGCAGTGCAATGCCCTGGGCCATGTTGTCCAGCGTGGTGCGCAGCAGGTGATTGTTCTCCTCAGCCTGGCGGTGCAGCAGGTCGTTGTCGTGCGATAACTGTATCTTGTCGCGCAGTTCGCGATGCAGCGACACGCTGTTAGCCAGGTTGGCGATCAGGGCGTAGCCGGCCAGCAGGGCGAGGCCGAACATCTCCGTGGTGCCGCTGTTGATCAGCGCACCGATCAGGGCGAGCTGCGTTGGCAGCACGAAGGCGAAGCAGGCCGGCAGGTGGCCGGCGAGGGAGATCGCCGCGCCGGCGCCCAGGCCCATCACGATCACCGTTATCAACAGCGTGCTCAGGGTTTCGCCCGGCACCATGAATAGCCAGGGCGCAAGCGCCCACAAGCCGCCAGAAATGCCGCAGAAGAGCGTCGACAGGCGCTCCCAGAGAGCCGGGTTGGGCGCCAGCGATGGGGATGAGCGATTGAAGGCGACAATGGACAGGCTGCGAATGACGACGAAGATCGCCAGCGCAGCCATCCAGGCGAGCAGTTTGGTGTGGTCGTCGAGATGTTGCCAGAGCAGGCTTGCAAGTACGCCGCTGGTGATCACGTGCGCGAGCACGCCGGAAGGCTTCTGGCGATAGAGATTGCGGATCAGCGTGGCGCGGACGATGTTGTCGCCCGCCTCGTCACCGGTCTGCGGGCTTATGCCGCCAGCCTTGGACACAGGCCAACACTCCCGTTGTGAATCGTCCAAGGCTAAGGCAAAGCGCGTCGTTGTGAAACCGGCCGCGGCTTAGCAATCGGCTGGCACAGGCCGGGTAGTTTGACGCCTTGCGGGATGAATACAGCCGCTCCAAAGGCGAGGTCTGTATAACTTTCGTTAGGGGGGTGCCCCCGAATTACCTTCCGGATAGGTCTAATGACCTATTTAAAATCAATACCCTAAGGGAGTAGTCTGGACGTGCATCAAGTCAGGTGCATAAGGGAGCGTGCAGACAGGGAGTACCTATGTAGGGAGTGCACGGACAAGGACGTACCTTGACTTGATCGCATTGCTGATCACGGGCACACAGGGCAGTGAGCCAAAACCATGCGGCCCACCCGGCTGGATGCCGGGGCAGAGCGAGACTTAGGCCGACGCACACCATAAGCGATGGAGAGGCGCAGTGGCCACCCCGACCAGGGAACGGTTGAGGTGGTCGCTGCGACAGCCTCGACATGGATTGTCGCAGTGGTCCACTTCCGGCTGGGAACCGCGCTGTCGCCAGTGCCAGAGGTAGCCACCATGCGTGGAACAGGCTGGAAAGAACAGTCCATCGAAGTTGCCGCGGAAAAGCTTGCGCGCTTCGCCTCCAATCGACCCGGTTCTGAAATCGAACCCCGCGAAGCCGCGCAGGCCGAAGGGGAGCGGTTGCGGCGGATCATTGACGAGACCAACCGAATACAGCAGATCGAAGCCGAGGTCGCCGGCCTGCCTTCGGCCAATGCCGCGGTACACCGCCAGCGGTTGCGCACCGCCGGGGCACGGCGCGCCCTGCACGCCAAGCCACACCTGAGCCTGGCCACGGCGCGTTTCGAAGTCGATGATTCGCTACCCGACTGGCTGCATTCGGAGTTTTTCCAGCCCGGCATGACTTACCCCGCCTGGGTGCGCTTTTCCAGCGCCGCCAGTGGCTGGAGTTCGGATCAGCAGCGCGGCGTCCACGGTCTCGCTGTGCGCCTGCTGCACAGTGCCCCCAACCCCGGCGGTGCAGCCGATGCCAGCGGCGGGCATCGCCTGCAGGATCTGCTCGCCACCAACGGCCCCACCAGCCATGCGCGCAACGCCGAGGACTTCATCACCTCAATGCGCGTGCTCGCCAATCGACCGACCACCTTCAAGCGCCTGCTCGGCCTGCTGCGCCTGGCGGTGCTGCCGCGCTTCCTCGGCGGTGGCGGGGCGGCCGGGCCGCGCATGGCCTGGCTGCTATTGCGTGGCGCCGGTCGCATCGACAGCCTGAGTACCCAGACCTACTGGAGCCGCACACCCTATGCGCTCGGCGGCGCGGTGGATGGCGGCAGTGGTGAGGGCCAGGGCGGCATCGCGCTGAAGTTCCGCTTTGTGCCACGGCAGGGCGAGGACAGCCTGTCGCAGGCCTTTACCGGACCGAACCGGCTGCGCGAAGAGCTGCTCCAACGGCTGCGCCACGGCGACGTGGTATTTGAGCTGCAGGTGCAACTGTTCATCGACGAGCGCCACACGCCGATTGAAGATGCCACCGTGCCCTGGCCGTCCGATGACGACCAATTCACCCCTGTCGGCCGGTTGGTCGTCCCGAAGCCCGCCGAGAACTCACTGATCGAGCAGGAGGCCGCGGTCGAGGAATGTGCCTTCAATCCCTGGAACCGCGCCGCCGATTTCCGGCCGCTGGGCGGACTCAACCGCGCCCGGCGCCACGTCTACCGCGCCAGCGCTGATCTGCGCCACGGCAAGCGCAGCGTCGCCGCGGAACCGGCCAGTCAGCGAGTCGGTCTGTGGCTGGCAGAGAAGCTGTTTGCGTTGGTCAATCGCTTCGTGCCCTGGCACCGCCTGCCACCGCTGGCGGGTCTGGCCAATCTCGCCGCGATCCGCAATCGCGCGCGGCGCGAAAACATGCTGGCCACGCCGCGCACTCCACTGCAGGAGCAGTCAGAAGTCCCTTCAAGCGATGCCCATCGCCGCTGGCGCAGCGCCGATGGCAGCCACAATGATCTGCTCGAACCCCAGCTCGGCCGCGCCTCGACGCCATTCGCACGCAATATGCCGGTGGTCGAGTCACCGCGCATTCTCGACCCCAATCCGATGGAGATCAGCCGCCGCCTGCTGCGTCGCGATCGCTTCATTGCCGCCGAGGGGCTCAACTACTTCGTGCCGGCCTGGACCCAGTTCCAGGTACACGACTGGATGGGGCATCGCGTGGATTCAAGCGACGAGCGCGCGGACGATGAGCTGATCCACGTCGAGGATACCGGCGCCGATGGCGAGCAGTTGGCGCGCATGGCGCCGGTGCCGACGAGCCGCGCTGAGGTCGGTGAGCGCGATGGCTACCCCGGTGCGCCGCCGGTATTCAACAATATCCAGAGTCACTGGTGGGATGCGTCGCAGCTCTACGGCGCCAGCGCCAAGCGCCAGGCCGCACTGCGCCGGCGCGCTGATGGCAGCCTCGGCAGCCGCCTGCCGGTGGGTGACGATGGCCTGCTGGCCACCGATCCGGATCTGCGCGACCAGGTCGATCTGACCGGCGTCAATCGCGGCTACTGGCTGGGCCTGAGCCTGCTGCACACGCTGTTTTCCCGCGAGCACAACGCCATTTGCGATGCCCTCGCCGCCGCTTATCCGCTGCGCCGCGATGACCACGAATGGCTGTTCCAGACCGCGCGGCTGATCAACGCCGCGCTGATCGCCAAGATCCACACCCTGGAATGGAGTCGGGCGGTGCTGAATACGCCGACGCTCGACATCGCTTTTCGCACCTACTGGGAGGGGATCGGCAGCCAGCAGCCATCCGACCTGCTCGCCCGTCTCGGCAAGCTGCTGCCGGATGATGTCTGGCGCGGTTTGCCCGGCTCTGCCACCCATCATTTCGGTGTGCCCTTTGCACAGACCGAGGAATTTGTCTCCTGCTACCGCATGCACTCGATGCTGCGCGACGAGCTGACGGTGCATGCGCTGGATGGGCGCGGGGCCATCGGCAGCATTCGCCTGCGCGACAAGATCGGTCAGGGCGCGCGCCGCGCCATGCTCGACTACGGCCCGGAGGCGCTGATCTACTCCTTTGGCCTCGCGCCGCCGGGGCGCCTGTGCCTGGGCAACTACCCCAACGACATGCGTCGGCTGGAGATGGAGGTAGACAATGAGCCGCCGGTGGATCTCGGCGCACTGGATGTGATCCGCGACCGCGAGCGCTGCATTCCGCGCTACAACGCTTTCCGCGTCGCGCTCGGCCTGCCGCGCTGCAACAGCTTCGAGGAGATCGGCGATGACCCGCGCTGGCACCGCGAGCTGGCCTCGGTGTATCGCGGCAAGCTCGAAGACGTGGATCTGATGATCGGCATGCTCGCCGAGCGCGCGCCGGAGGGATTCGGTTTCAGCGAGACGGCCTTCCGCATCTTCATCGTCAACGCCGCGCAGCGCTTTCACAGCGATCGCTTCTACACCACCGATTTCAACGCCAGCGTCTACACCGAGCTGGGCATGGACTGGATCTCCGACAACGGCTTTGCCAGCGTACTGCTGCGCCACCACCCCGGTCTGCGCGGGGCGATCAACCCGGAAAACCCTTTCCAGAGCTGGAGCCGCTTGCCGGGCGCCTAATGGCGCGCCTCGACAGCATGGCGTGGGTCAGCTGTGCCGAGGCTGGGCGCGCCTTGCGCTGCCGCTCCGAAGGCGCCGGCGTATGCGTGCAGGAGTCGCCCGCGGACAGTCATTGGTGGGCCGGGCCGGCAGCCCGGCGCTGCGCAATCCACTCGAACCGGCGCGCCCGGGCCACGGGCTGCTAGAGTGGCGCAGCCCGATCGACGCAGAAAGGAGTGTCGCGATGCCCGCCTTTGCCGCCAATCTCAGCATGCTGTTCACCGAGCTGGACTTCCCCGCGCGCTTCGCCGCCGCGGCGGAGGCCGGTTTTTGCGCCGTGGAGTGCCAGTTCCCCTACGCTTTCGAGCGCGAGCTACTCGCCGAGCAGCGGCGCGCCAGTGGCCTGCCGCTGGTGCTGCACAATCTGCCGGCGGGGGATTGGGCGGCGGGTGATCGCGGGATCGCCGCGCTGCCGGAGCGGGTGGCGGAGTTTCGCGACGGGGTCGGGCTGGCGCTGGAGTACGCCACGGCGCTGGACTGCCCACGGCTCAACTGCCTGGCCGGTATCGCCCCGGCGCAGGCCGATGATGAACTGTTGCGGCGCACGCTGGTGGACAACCTGCGTTTCGCCGCGGACGCGCTGGCGGGGCAGGGGCTGGAGCTGCTGATCGAGCCGATCAATACCTTCGATGCGCCGGGGTTCTGGCTGGCTCACTGCGAGCGGGCGCTACAGATCATCGACGCCGTGGAGCGCGACAATCTGCGCCTGCAGTTCGATGTCTATCACGTCCAGCGGATGTCCGGCGAGCTGGCCGGCAGCCTGCAGCGGATGCTGCCGCACATCGGCCACGTGCAGATCGCCGACAATCCCGGGCGCCACGAACCGGGCAGTGGCGAGATCAATTTTCCGTTTTTGTTCGCCCACCTCGATAGCATTGGCTATCGCGGTTGGGTCGGCTGTGAATACCTGCCGCTGGGCGAAACCTGCAGCGGGCTCGGTTGGTTGCGTGATGGGCAGTAGCGCGCCGTCATCGGCGAATCGCAAAGACTACGTAGTGCTCACTATTCTCGAACGCACTGGCCGATGGATACTGCGCGGCTACCTGAAACCCCGGAGAGACCATTGTGATCAGTCGTATCGCCCTCGCCAGCCTGCTTGTTCTGCAGGCTGGCTGCCTGTCCAAAGCCGCACAGAGCGAGCAGTCCGCAACCGAATCGAGCGCTGCTGCCCAGCTCGCCGAGAGCCAGCAGGCCGAAGTGCAAGCCGCCGAAACCCAGGGGGTCAGAACGCAGGCTGCCAGCGAAATGGATGAACTCGAAGCGGCCGCCATCGAGCGCTTGAGCTGGGTGGATGGGGCCGATGCGGAGAGTGCCGCACGCAGTGCACTGAGCGGTGGCGGGCGGCCGGTGCTGCTGAGCAGTGGTGGTCGTGGCATGTCGCTGCCCGGCATCGAGCCGGGCGAGCATGCGCTGCTGTTGCAGCATTGTGACGTGGAGATCCTCGAAGGTGCCGGCGACGTGGTCTACGGCGACCGGCACCTCGATTATCTGCAGCGCGCCCATGATTATGCGGCGCGCTACAACCGCCGGATCAGCGCTCGCTGCCGCGGCGAGTAGCCGCGCATTCGAGACCGTCACGAGCGCCGCGGCGAGCTGCCGCGGCGCGCATCAGCCGAGTCATCAGTAGCGCCAGCAGAGCGGCCAGCGACAGGCTGCCGCCGCCGTTGTCATCCTCTTCTTCCTGGTTGCCTTCAGCGGGGCTTACCACCACCCGTACCTGCGCGCTGGCCACGGCGCCGGCGCTGTCTTTGATGGTGTAGCCGAAGGTTTCCACGCCACTGAAGCCGGCCGCCGGGCTGTAGTTCAGGCGGTTGTTCGCAGCGTTGCCGGAAATGCTCACACTGCCGCCGAACGCGGGGTTGCCGACCGAGATGATGGTCAGGTTATCGCCAGCATCTGCGTCGTAGTCATTGGCGAGCACATTCAGCGTGGCCGGCCCGCTGTCGGTGGCCAGACTGAAGTCATCCGCGACCGCGCTTGGCGGCGTGTTTAACACCGCGCCGACCGACACGCTCACCTGCGTGCTGGCGGTGGCACCGGCGCTATCGCTGATGGTGTAGCTGAAGCTCTCGATGCCGGTGAAACCGGCCGCCGGGGTGTAGCTGAGCGTGTTGTTCGGACCGTTGCCGGAGATGCTCACACTGCCGCCGGCGTTGGTGTTGCCAAGCGCGCTGATGGTCAGCGTGTCGCCGTCGTCTGCGTCGTAGTCGTTATCCAGCACGTCGAGCGTGATCGGGCCTGTGCCGGCGGTCGTGCTGAAGTTGTCCGCCACCGCGGTCGGTGGCGTGTTCAACACCACATCAACGGGATCTACAGACACCTTCACCTGCGCGCTGGCGGTGGCACCGGCGCTATCGCTGATGGTGTAGCTGAAGCTCTCGATGCCGGTGAAACCGGCCGCCGGGGTGTAGCTGAGCGTGTTGTTCGGACCGTTGCCGGAGATGCTCACACTGCCGCCGGCGTTGGTGTTGCCAAGCGCGCTGATGGTCAGCGTGTCGCCGTCGTCTGCGTCGTAGTCGTTATCCAGCACGTCGAGCGTGATCGGGCCTGTACCGGTGGTCGTGCTGAAGTTGTCCGCCACCGCGGTCGGTGGGGTGTTCTGCGCCGCGTTCACTGTCACCGTGACCGTCGCCGTAGCCTCTGCTCCGGAGCCGTCGCGCAGGGTGTAGTCGAAGGTTTCGATGCCGCTGAAACCGGCTGCCGGGGTGTAGTCGAGGGTGTTGTTGGGGGTGTTGCCGACCAGGTTCACATCGCCGCCCTGATCCGGCGGGGTGACGGAGATGATGGTCAGGCTGTCGCCGACGTCGGCGTCGCTGTCGTTGGCCAGCACGTCCAGCGTGTGGCTGTTGCCGTCGTTGTTGACGGTCAGTGCGTCGTCATTGGCCACCGGCGGGGTGTTGACCGCGGCGTTGATGGTCAGATCGGCGTCGTTGATGTCGAAGAAGACGTTGTCCGAACACTTGACCTTCAGCCGCGCGAAGTTGTTGTTGATGTTGGGCAGGGTGATCACTTCATCGCCGTCGTTAGGGGTGTTTTCCAGCAGCGTGAGCGGGAAGCTCTGGCCACCGTCGCTGGAGAACAGCACATCGACATTGGCGCAGGAGATCGGCGCGTCGGCAGTGCCGGCCACCTGCCAGAACAGGGTCTGCTGACTGCCGCCGTCGAAGCTGGTCGGCTGGTTGAAAATGTTGATGCGGAAGGGCCCGGCGTTGGCGACCACGTCCAGCTGCAGCGGTTCGCTGGCCACGCCGCCGTTGCCGTCGCGCACCGTGAAGCGGAAGTTCAGCTCGCGATTGGTGGTCGGCAGGGTCTCGCCGCGGGCGCTGTTTTCGCCGGAAAGCACCGCCGCCAGCCTGGGGAAGGAGCGGGTCGGCGATGCGCTCGGCGGCTGGCTGCGAAACAGCGGGCGGGTGCCGTCGTCGGTGCTCATGGTGGCCAGGCTGTTCGAGGCGTTGCCCAGATCGTACTGTTCCCAGACGTAGCTGAGGTTGTCGCCGTCGGCATCGTTGGCGGTGCCGGTCAGCTCGAAGGGCGTCTGCGCCGGGATGCTGGCGTCGGCGCCGGCATCGGCGGTCGGCGCGTTGTTGCCCAGTGGCTGCAGCGCGGCGCAGACGGCGCCGCCGCCGTTGGTGGTGAAATTCACTGCCTGTTCGATGCTGGCGATGTGGAACAGCGCGTCGGAGAAGAACTGCAGGTTCTCCTCACCGCAGATGCCGGAGTAGGCCATGATGGTGCTGCCGCTGCCCGGCTCGTAGGCTTTGGTGGCACTGCGGTTGCCGCCGCCGCAGGAGCCGGTGGTGCCATTGAAGGTGTGCAGCGCGCCGAGTTGATGGCCGATCTCGTGGGCCACGTAATCGATGTCGAAGGGATCGCCCACCGGCCTCGGGCTGCCGGTCACGCCGCGCGCTTTGCCGAAGTTCGAGCAGACGCTCTGCAGCTGCGCGACGCCACCGCCGCCGGTGCTGAAGACGTGGCCGACGTCGTAGTTGGCGATGCCGATGATGTTATCCAGGGTCTCCTGGTTTTCGGCGAGCATGGCGAAGCCGTTGAAATTGCTGTAGGGGTCGGCGTTGGCATCGGTGAAGATGATCTGGTCGTTGCCATCGATCAGCGTCATGCGCACCGCGAAATCGCGTTCGAAAATCTGATTGGCGCGGTTCAGGGTGGTGACGATGGCAGCCAGCGCGTTGTTGACGCCGCCGTGATAAGCGGTGTACTCGCCGGTGGCGGCGATCGCGATGCGGTAGGTGCTCAGCTGGTTGCCGGCGCTGATCGTGGCTCGGGTGCCGCCCTCGGTACGCGCCGCATCGCCGGGCGACTGGCGCAGGCCGTGGCCCAGATCCTGGCCTGAGCCATCGCTCGCCTGGTGGTCTTCGACACCGCAGCTGAACGGCGTCGACAGCTTCTGCTCCGGGCGGTAGTCACGCTTGTAGTAGCTGACGTAGTAGCGGTCGCCGCTGGCATCTTCGCGCGGATCGATGAACAGTGTGCCGTCGGGGGTGTCGAGCAGGCCGTGGAAGCCCCGCGGGCTCAGGTCGAGGCGGCCGGAGATGTTCGGCTGATTGACGCCGCGCACGCGATACGTGCGGATCTGTGGGTACTGCTCGGCCAGCGCCTGCGACATCACCGGCGATTCTTCGACGGCGACGCGCAGCGTGCCGCCATCGGGCAGCGGCAGTTCGATCACCGGCGCTGCGGATTTTCCGGCGCTGCCCTCCGGCGGCGCAGCGGCGAGGCGCGCGGCCATGTCGGTGCCATCCAGCTGCAGCAGCTGGTAGTGGTCCGGCATCAGTGGCAGTTCGGGGACGCTGTCGCGGGCGTTGAGCTGCTGCCAGGGGGCGTCGATCGCCCAGGCGGTGGAGCTGCTTGTCAGGCTGGCGACAAAGGCGCCGGCGAGGGTGAGAGTGAGGGCCGCGGCAGTGCGCGGCTTGCGCTGAATCATGGTAGTTACCCCGAACGTCGTGGTTACTAAAGTCGTTACTGAATAGCGGCGTTTCGGGGCGGGCATTCGCTACCGCCAACGCCTGACCAGCCACCGTCGGCGGCATGGCATCTGCAATAACCATAACCCCCCGCAGCCGGGTGCTACGTGACATCCTGCCAATGCAATGGCGCCCTCGCGGCGGTTCCCCGATCCCCGAAAACGGCCTGTCTGCAGCTCGCCGACAAGCCGCCAGCGAGCCTCTCGAACGCGCCCGAAATGCTGTTCTGGCGGCCTCGGCTTGACGCTTCGCGGGGGCTGGCGCAGACTGCCGCGCCACCCTGCCAAGCGAGGATTTGCGCGCGTGTCCGATCGTCGCGCCGGCATCGGTTTCAAACTCGAAAATGCCCGTCTCGACTACGCTGGCGAGCGCCTGTTCGACGATCTGTCGCTGCGCGTCGCCGCCGGCGAGTGGCTGGCCATCGTCGGCGAGAGCGGGGTCGGCAAAAGCAGCCTGCTGCGGCTGATCGCCGGGCTCGATTGCGGCGCCGCGGCCAGCGCCCGGGTGGGCGTCGAAAACGACGGCGAAGCGGTCGCAGAGCGCGTCAGCGCGGGCTGTGGCGGGAATCGCGGCAGCGCCGGGGACGACGCCAATCAGCTGCGCCGGCGGCTGGCGTGGATGGCCCAGGACGACATGCTGCTGCCCTGGCTGACGGTGCTCGATAACGTCTGCGTCGGCGAGCGATTGCGCGGTGCTCGGATCGCCGCCGAGCAGCGCGAGCGGGCGCTCGAACTGCTGCGCCGCGTCGGCCTGTCGGCGGTCGCCGCGGCGCGTCCGGATCAGCTCTCCGGCGGCATGCGCCAGCGCGTCGCGCTGGCGCGCACGCTCTACGAATCGCGCCCGCTGGTGCTGATGGATGAACCCTTCTCGGCGCTGGATGCGATCACCCGCCTGCAGCTGCAGGAACTGGCCGCCGAATTGCTCGACGGGCGCACGGTATTACTGATTACTCATGATCCGCTGGAGGCGCTGCGCCTGGGTGATCGCGTGCTGGTGCTGGCCGGGCGTCCGGCGCAGTTCAGCGAGCTTGAGATGCCGCGCGGCGCGCGCCCGCGCGATCTGACCGACCCGCAACTGCTGGCCAAGCAGGGCGAGCTGCTCGATCGCCTCGCCCACCATCGGCTGGCGGCGGATTCGCCACCGCGCCGACTGCGCGGGGCTGGCTGAGTTGCGCCCGCTGCTGACGGTCGCCGGCCTGCTCGGCCTGTGGCAGTTGCTGGTGCTGCTCACCGGGGTGCCCAAATACATTCTGCCGTCGCCGTTGCAGGTGGCGCTGGCACTGGTCGAGCACCGCGCGCTGCTGCTCGAACACATGGGAGTGACCCTGCTG
This sequence comes from uncultured Chromatiales bacterium, assembly GCA_965602395.1. Lineage (GTDB taxonomy): Bacteria > Pseudomonadota > Gammaproteobacteria > CBFCYW01 > CBFCYW01 > CBFCYW01. Next base: position 8,470 of record CBFCYW010000036.1, on the reverse strand, counting down.
GAGATCGTCGCCGGGCTGCTGCTCGGCGCGCTGCTGGGTATCGCCACGGCATTGCAGATGGCCTGGCTGCCGCGCCTGCAGCGCTGGCTGATGCCGCTGCTGGTGGTCAGCCAGACCATTCCGGTGTTCGCTTTGGCGCCGATTCTGATGCTCTGGCTGGGCTTCGGCATCGCCTCGAAGATCGCCATGACCGTGCTGATCATTTACTTCCCGGTCACCGCCGCCTGCTACGACGGCCTGCGCAGCACGCGCCGCGGCTGGATCGATCTGGCCCAGAGCATGGGCGCCGGACGACTCGCCGAGCTGCGCTACGTGCGCCTGCCGGCGGCGCTGCCGGCGCTGGCCTCGGGACTGCGCGTGGCCACCTGCGTGGCGCCGATCGGCGCGGTGGTCGGCGAGTGGGTCGGCTCCAGCTCCGGGCTCGGCTTTCTGATGTTGCACGCCAACGGGCGGATGATGGTGGATCTGATGTTCGCCGCCCTGTTCGTGCTCTGCGCCAGCGCCGTGGCGCTGTATTTTTTTGTCGACCGGCTGCTGCTGCGCGCGCTCGCCTGGCAGCCGGAGACGCTCACCGTGAACTCGAAAGGAAGAGTCCGATGACTGCCCTTCGCCAGCTGTCCCGCCATCTCGCCACATTGTTGCTGCTCGCGCTGCCGGCTGCCGCCCCGGCCACGGAAAAGCTGACAGTGATGCTGGATTGGTTCGTCAATCCGGATCACGGCCCGCTGTTCGTCGCCCACAAGCTGGGCTATTTCGAGCAGGCCGGTCTGGAGGTCGAGCTGATCGCGCCCGCCGACCCCAACAACCCGCCCAAGCTGGTCGCCGCCGGCAAGGTGGATATCGCCGTCAGCTACCAGCCATCGCTGCACATGCAGGTGGATCAGGGCTTGCCGCTGGTGCGCATCGGCACGCTGATCGCCACCCCGCTGAACAGTCTGGTCGTGCTTGAGGATGGCCCGATCCGCTCGATCGCCGATCTCAAGGGCAAAAAGATCGGCTATTCGGTCGGCGGCGTCGAGGAGGCGATGCTCACCGTGATGCTCGGCAAATACGGGCTGGCGCTGGATGACGTCGAGCTGATCAACGTGAACTTTTCGCTGTCGCCGTCGCTGATCGCCGGGCGCGTCGATGCGGTGATCGGCGCCTATCGCAATTTCGAGCTGAATCAGATGGATATCGAAGGCCACCCGGGGCGCGCCTTTTATGTGGAGGAGGAGGGCATTCCCGGCAATGACGAGCTGATCTTCATCGCCCACCGGGACCAGCTCGATCGCCCGGCGCTGCGCCACTTCGTGCACGCCATCGAGCGCGCTGCGCAATATCTGGTGAATCACCCGGAGGAATCCTGGGAGCTGTTCAAATCGGTGGATTCCTCGCTGGACAACGAACTCAATCGCCGCGCCTGGCGCGATACATTGCCGCGCTTCGCGCTGCGCCCGGCGGCGCTGGATCGCGGTCGCTACCAGCGCTTCGCCACGTTTTTGCAGGAGCAGGGAATCATTGAAAATGTAGCCCCACTCGATAGTTATGCGGTTGAGTTGCAGTGATGGGTGATGTCTTTGAGCGCTACAAGGCCGCCTGTCTCGATGATTGGCGGGCTTACACGCAGCACGACTTCGTCCGCCAGCTGGGCGCCGGCTCGCTGCCGGAAAGCTGCTTTAAGTATTATCTGCAGCAGGACTACCTGTTCCTGATCCACTTCTCGCGTGCCTACGCGCTGGCGATTTTCAAGAGCCGCACGCTGGAGGACATGCGCAGCGCCAAATCCTCGCTGGACGTGTTGCTCGATCACGAGATGGATCTGCACGTGAGCTATTGTGCGCAGTGGGGCATCGACCAGCAGCAGATGCTGGCCACCGCTGAGCACCCGGCCAACATCGCCTACACGCGCTACGTCATCGAGCGCGGTCTGAGCGGCGATCTGGCCGATCTGCACGCCGCGCTGGCGCCCTGTGTGGTGGGCTACGCCGAGGTCGCGCGCTGGCTGCAGGCCCAGCCTTTCACCCGCTTCGCCGGCAATCCCTACGCGGCGTGGATCGAAACCTACGCCGCTGAGGATTATCAGCGCGCGGCCCGGGCAGAGGTCGAAACGCTCGACCGGTTGTGCGATTTTGCCGCTGATTCGCGCCGCGACGGCGAGCTGGCGGCCACCTTTGCCGACGCCACGCGGCTGGAAATCGGTTTCTGGCAGATGGCGCTGGAGCGCTGAAGTGTCCGGCTGATGGCCCACCATCGGCGCAGCCTGCGTGAAAAATTGTGCAGTACGTCACTCAACAGCCTCCGACTGTCGAATAAGTGGCTGTGATCAGGCCCTGCCCCCTATACTCATGAGTTGACCGGCTTTTCAAAAAAATCAATGACATGGAGGTGATTTTTTCAACATTTTAGCGAGCCTGATCGGGGGGGGGCGTTTCGCCGGAATAGCGATCAGTCGGTCAGTGCGCCACCACCGTGCCAGCGGTTGAGTGACGGCAACGTCGACGCAAGTTTGCTGCCGGGCTGCCGATAGGCGGGCCATACTTAGCGCGACGTCACGGCCGGTGCTTGTCGGAAGGCGGTCGCGCGACACGGCAACAGCAGACCGCAGCCCCCGGGAGACAAGAAAAAATGACACGTCGCCAACTGATCGCCCTTCTACTCGCCTCACCGTTCATGTGGCCGCAGCTGGTTACCAGCGCCAGTGCTGAGGACCGTTACACGGTGCTCGTGGTGATGAGCTACGAGGCCGATAACCCCTGGTGCGGTGAGATCCGCGAGGGCATCGAAAGCGTGCTCGGCGATGTCGCCGACATCCACTACCTGTACATGGATACCAAGGTCGATCCGGCCGGCGGCGAGGCAATGGCCGCCGAGGCGCTGGTGCGCTATCGCGAGCTGCGCCCGGATGGGGTGATCACCGTCGATGACAACGCCCAGAGCCTGTTCGTCGTGCCGCATCTCAAAGACAAGGTCGAGACGCCGGTGATGTTCTGCGGCGTCAACGCCGAGCCGGAGAAATACGGCTTCCCCGCCAGCAATGTCTCCGGCACTCTGGAGCGCGGCCACGTGCGCGAATCCATCGCCTTTGTGCGCCAGTTCGCCGAGGGCATCCAGCGCATCGCCTTCGTGGTTCGCGACAGCCCCTCCGGGCGCGCCCTGCGCGATCAGGTGAACGCCGAGAAAGACGGCTACGGTGCCCAGGTCAGCGGCTTTCATCTGGTAACGGAGATGCAGGAGCTGGAGGCGATGGCCGCCGACTTGCGCGCCGGCAGCGACGCTTTGTTCGTCGATAGTCTGGAGGGCATCGTCGATGAATCCGGCGAGGCCATGTCCAATCGCCAGTTGCTGGACCGCATCGGCGCCATCTATCCCAAGCCGATTCTCGCCGGCAACCAGTATCAGGTGGAGCAGGGCGCCACCAGCGCGGTGGTGAAGACCGGCCAGGAGCAGGGCGAGGGCGCGGCGCGCCAGCTGCTCAAGGCGATGCGCGGCACGCCGCTGGCGGAAATCCCGGTGCAGCGCAACTATCGCGGCCGCCGGGTCATCAATGTCAACGAGCTCGAGGAGCTCGGCATCGTGCCGCGGCCGATCGTGCTGCGCGGGGCTACCCTGGTACGCACCCAGCGCTAGCGCTGTGGTTTCGGGCAGGACTCTGATGGACGCAGTCGCGTTATGACTCTGCGCACGCAGCCGAGACCGCGCGCTCGCTGGCGCATCGCCAGCCGGCTGTTGCTGCTCACCGGGCTGTTGGCGGTGGCTCTGGCGGGTATCGTGCTGCTGGTGGTGGTGGCCTTCTCGCGCGTCCAGTCGCTGACCGCCGAGGTGGTCGACGAGCAGGTCGCGCAGGTGATCGATTCGTCGCGCATCAGCCGCGAATTGTCCAACGTGTTCTCCGCTATCAGCCTGCTCAGCCGTACCTTCTACCAGCGCGATGACCTGCTGGAGAACGAAGGCGGCGCGCTGCTGGAGAGTCTGCAAAGCCTTGCCGAGCGCAGCGGCAATCGCGAGCTGGGCGAGCACATCGAGTCACTCGCCGACAGCCTCGCCGCCTATCTGCGCCAGTGCCGCCAGCTCAATGACATCACGCGCGAGCGGGCGCGGGTGGACGCCGCCAGCCACGCCCAGGTGGACGGCCTGGAGCAGGTCATCAGCCAGCGCATGATCCGCTACACCCTGGATGGGCGGGACACCTACTACGTCGATCAGCTGCTCAATCTGACCACCGGCTACCGCGAGAGCCTGCTGCGCATCAGCAAGCTGTACGCCGAAAACTACAGCGCCCACGCCCGTGCGCGGGTGCAGGATGGCGCGCAGAGTCGCTTGCTGGTGGAGCGTATCGACGACCTGTCGCTGCGCGTGCAGACCATCACCGCGAGCAGTCCCGACGTGGCCGTGCATGGCCGGCGGCTGCAGGATTTGATCGGCGAATACCGCGCCAGGGTCCGCCAGCTGGAGACCGCCTTCGTCAAACTGGACGCGCGCCTCGAACGGCTGGAGGCGGATAAATCCCGAACCCTCGGCATGCTGGCGCTGATCGATCAGCAGACCAGTGAGCGCTCGGCGCTGACGGTGGGCGAGATCGGCCAGATCATCGAGCGCGCCGGGCGCCTGGTGGCCAGCGCCGCACTGCTCGTGCTGCTGGTGCTCGGTGGATTCATGCTGATCTTCATGCGCCGCCACATCAAGCATCCGCTGGAGCAGATCCTCGCCGGCATCGGCGAGTTGCAGCAGGGGCGTTACGAGACCCGTCTGGCGCTGCACCGGGCCGACGAATGGAGCACCATCGAGCGCGGCCTCAACGATATGGCCGCGGAGATCTCCAATTCCTGGTCGGCGCTCAAGGAGAGCGAGCAGCGCTACCGCCTGCTGGTGGAAAACCAGGGCGACATGATCGTCAAGCTCGACCCGCAGCATCGCTTCCAGTTCGTCAGCCCCGCTTACTGCGAGACCTTCGGCAAGTCGGAGGAGGAGCTGCTCGGTAAGACCTTCATGCCGCTGGTGCACACCGATGATCGACGCATGACCGAGCGCGCCATCGCCAGCCTCGACCAGCCGCCGCACACCTGCAGCTACGAACAGCGCGCCCTGGGCCGCAACGGCTGGCGCTGGCTGGCCTGGACCAGCCGCGCGGTACTCGACGAGCAGGGCAAGGTCAGCGCCGTGGTCGCCGTGGGCCGCGATATCACCGAGCGTAAACAGGCGGAGATCGCCCTGGAGGCGCAGCACCAGTTCCTGCGCACGGTGATCGACGCGGTGCCCGATCCGCTGCTGGTGATCGATCGCAACCTCAATGTAGAGATGGCCAACCGCGCCGCGCACCGTCAATTCGCCGCCATAGAGAGCAGGTCCGATTTGCGCGGCGCCCGCGGCTGCGCGGGTTGTCGGGAGTGGCTGGCGAACGGCGAATCCGGCTGTCGCGGCGCAGCGCAGCGCGACTGCAGCGTGCGTGAAGTGGTGCGCAGCGGTCGCCAGATACGCCAGCTGCTACAGCGTGCCTCGCCCTCCGGTGACGGCACTGAGCAGATTCTGGAGGTCAGTTCCAACCCTTACCGCGACGAGGGCGGGCACATCGTCGGTATCGTCCAGGTGTGCCGCGATATCACCGAGCAGCGCCAGGCCGAGCAACGCATCCACTTCCTCGCTCACCACGACCCGCTGACCCGCTTGCCCAACCGCTTGCTGGTCGAGGATCGCTTTGCCCAGGCGGTGAGCCAGGCCGAGCGAGAGCAGAGCAAAGTGGCGCTGCTGTTTCTCGATCTCGACCACTTCAAAAACATCAACGATACCCTCGGCCACCACGTCGGTGATCGCCTGCTGCAGTGCGTGGTTCAGCGCCTCCACGGCCAGGTGCGCGAAAGCGACACCATCAGCCGCCAGGGCGGCGATGAGTTTCTCATCGTGATGCCGATCAACGATCCAACCGTCGTCGAGCGCGTGGCGCACAACATTCTCATCTCTCTCTCGGAGGAGATGCAGATCGACGACTACGCACTGCACACCTCGTTCAGCATCGGCATCAGCATCTACCCGGACGACGGCCGGGAGTTCGCCACCCTGCTGCAGAAGGCCGATACCGCCATGTATTCCGCCAAGGGCGCCGGCCGCAACGCTTACCGCTACTACGCCGAGGAGATGAATCTCGATGCGCTGGAGCGACTGCAGCTGCACGGCCATTTCCGCAACGCCTTCGAGCGCGGCGAGCTGAGCCTGGTCTACCAGCCGCAGGTCGATCTGAGCAGTGGCGTGCTGACGGGCACCGAGGCGCTGCTGCGCTGGTACAGCCCGGAGCTGGGCTGGGTGTCGCCGGCGGAATTCATTCCGCTGGCCGAAGAGACCGGGATGATCGAGCCAATCGGCGCCTGGGTGCTGGAGGAAGCCTGCCGGCAGGCGCAGTGCTGGCATCGCGACACCGGACTGAAGGTGCCGGTATCGGTCAACCTCTCAGCGGTGCAGTTTCGCCGCGGCAACCTGCTGGAGCAGGTCAGCAAGGCGCTCGGCGACAGTGGCTTGCCGGCTGAACTGCTGGAACTGGAGCTGACCGAGTCGATCCTCATCCGCGACACCGACGCGGTGCTGGCCACAGTCCGCGAGCTCAAGTCGCTGGGCGTGCGGCTGGCCATCGATGACTTCGGCACCGGCTACTCATCGCTCAGTTACCTCAAGCGTTTCCCGGTCGATCGGCTGAAGATCGACCGCAGCTTCATCATCCAGATGCAGGATGATCCGGACTACGCCGGCATCGTCCGCGCCATCATTCAGATGGCCGCCAGTCTCAATCTGGAGGTGGTCGCCGAGGGTGTCGACAGCCGCGAGCAGTGCGACTGGCTGCTCGCCGAAGGCTGCACCCTGGCGCAGGGCTTCTACTTCAGCCGGCCGGTCAGCGGCGAGCAGATCAACGATTCCCTCAACGGCCGCCGCGACGCGGCCGGCTGAGCGGTCGCGCGCGGCGACTCGCGCCACCTGCGGCGGGATGCGTGCCCCGCCAGCGCATCGCCAATAACCCGAATCCCACAGCGGCCTGCGGCCAAAGTGCTCGCGCAACGCCTCCACCAGCAAGCGCACCGTGGTTGAGCGGTAGGGAAGCCGTTGTCTCTCATCTTTGCGCCCTGATGACAGACAAGCGAAGTAGACACGAATCCATGCACGGCAAAGCGCTTTGAGCCTAAAAATCCTCCCAATTTGAGTGACAAGGAGCTTATTGCTGAGCCGAATCACGCCAAAAGCGTTTGTCTGCAACATGGATGATAATATTGACATCAAAACGTGTTGAGAGGAGCATGGGTTACCTCTGATCACAACAAGGCACAGCAATGGATCTGAACCTGGACGGCGCTGTTGGGTACCACTACGGCCAATTTCCCCCCCAGCAGCTCCGATACGAAACGTTTGTGCAGCAGCTTTTGGCAGCCACGGACGCCGTGGCGCGTTACGACCAAATGCTCAAGAACATGCACAACAGCGAGATTCTTCTCGCCCCGATGCGCAATCAGGAAGCCGTCATTTCGTCGCGCATGGAAGGCACGATCAGCACCATGGACGAAATCCTCCAATACGAAGCAGATCACGGTGAAGACGGCGCAGCGAGCCCCAATGTCCGATCCGAGGTTATCGAGACCATTCTTTACCAGCGGGCCTTACGCAATGCGCAAGAAGCGATGGCGTCTGGATACCCACTGTCACTGTCATTGATCAAGGGCATTCACGCGCAACTGTTGTCCGTTGGCCGAGGCGCATCCAAGTCGCCGGGGGAATTGAAAAACGAGCAAAATTACCTCGCAGACAAATATAAGCGGCGAATCCTGTTCGTCCCCATCAGCCCGGAAAAACTTCAGGATGGGCTGGACGACCTCTTTGAGTACGCTAAATCAGACGCTCACCCGGTACTGGTGAGATCTGCCCTCACGCATATCGAGTTCGAAGCCTTACACCCGTTTCAAGACGGAAATGGACGCATTGGTCGAATGCTGATTACGCTGATGCTTTGGCATTTTGGCAGCATCTCCGCGCCACATTTCTACATAAGTAGCTACTTCGAGGAAAATAAAGACCTTTACATAGACACCATGCGACGTGTTTCAGAGCACGGCGACTGGAACGAATGGTGCGGATTTTTCTTGAAGGCGGTGCAGGAGCAAGCGATCCGAAATCTTGAAATTGCAGAAGACATTCAGTCACTCTACGAGGAAATGAAATCCCGATTTTCTGATGTGCTGGCCTCCAAGTGGAGCGTAAACGCACTCGATTTTATTTTCACGAACCCGGTTTTCAGGAATAACCGGTTCACAAGTTCCAGCGGCATTCCCTCAGCTTCGGCAGCTCGATTTACGAGAGTGCTTATAGAAAATGGATTGCTGCATACCGTAGAAGAAGCGTCGGGCAGACGGCCGGCGATGTATTCATTTGAACCGCTTATGCGGCTTGTGCGGGTGTAGCCTGGTGGTTAGCTGTCGAGTCATGTACGATTCACTTGGTAGCCACACTTCTGACGAAC
>CBFCYW010000035.1:0-29137 GCA_965602395.1 uncultured Chromatiales bacterium | reverse complement strand
TGCCGAGGCTACAGCCCTCGTGCTGAATGAATATAATGTATATTATGTTAAATATCGGAGGTGGCGCATGAGCTAGCTGCTCGGATACCTGGATGGATAGCTCTGCGCTGGCGGCCGGGCTGGCCGGGCTGGCCGGGCTGCGCCCTCTCATCGCTGTGATGATGAGCCGAGCGCCGCTACTGCGTGCCGGCCTCGGGCGTCAGCCGCAGTTCGATGCGCTGGTTCTGTCGCGCCGCTCGATTCCACTCACCGGCGGTGGCTATTGATTCGGGATTCGGATAAGCGACGCGGGGTTCGCTGTTGCCCAGCGGGTTGATTTCGAGCTCGATGCCGCTGCTGTCGAGCAATGGCGACGAGGCGATAAAGTTGGCAAAGGCGATGGATTGCCGACCGCTGAGCAGTTGCGCCTGCCCGCTTTCGAAGCCCAGCTGGGTGCAATCGGCAAATGCCGTGTCATCGGCGGGTGGCCGCAGCGTGCCGTCGGTGGCGCGCTGCAAGCAGAAGTTCCCGAGGTGCACATCGAGCACGGCGCTGCCGCGGAAGCCGGCGTTGTACAGGCGCTCGATCAGGCCGCTGACGTGCTCCAGCTGCCGGTCATCCAGTGGCACTTCGCTGAAATCATTGCTCTGATTGCTGTTGAAGGCCCAGCTAAGCGCTGATAGCCAGCCTTGCTGACCACTATCCTCCGGGCTTACAGCTTGCGATTCCAGCAATCCCTGCAGGCGACTGTTCTCCTCTTCGAGAGCCGCCAGCTCTTCGCTCTGGCGCTCGTAGCGGGCGCTGCGATCGCCCTGCTCCGTTGCACTGCCGGTAAAGGCGCTGCCGAGCAGAGTGCCACCGAGCAGGCCCACGCACAGCGCTGCGGCGATCCAGCGAAAGCGCCCGTGCTGCGTGTCGTGCTGCTCGGCACGGCGGACTTCAGAGGCATCCAGGGCGACGCGGATATCGCTGGCGATTTCGCGCTGCAGGCTGTTGGCATTGGTCTCCAGCGCGTGGCGCATTTCCTTGCGCAGGTTGCGCAGCTCGTCTTGCAGGGCCTGGCTGTTGTCCGGCAAGCGAATGGCGTCAGCGGTGGCTCGCGCGAAGCGGTGAATGTTGATGTCGGTCAAGGTGGCGCCTGCACTGCTTGGACGCGAGGGGGCGTCGCTCGCCTCGGCGTTGGCATCGTTGCCCGCGGTGGCTTCTTTGCCGCTGCTGGCGGCGCTGCCACCCTCCTCGTCCGACAGGTGCAGCTGCTGCAGCACGCGATTGAGTTCGGCGGAGCGCACATCCTTGGGCAGCACGCCCACCGCGCCGAGCGCTCGCGCCTGGCTGACGTACAGCTCGCCGCCCTTTGAGGTGTACATGACGATGGGAATGGTGGCGGTGCGCGGGTTTTGCTTGATCACTTCGATCGCCTGAAAACCGTCCATGCCCGGCATCATGTGGTCCATGAAGATGGCATCGGGGGCGTGCCGTGTCAGGTACTCGATCGCAGCCTCGGCGGAGTCGGCGGTATCCACTCTTAGATGCTGTTTTTCAAGCATTTTTTGGAGTATCAGCTGGGCGGTGCGCGAGTCGTCGACAATCAGGGCACTCTTGTCGTTCATCCATCTTTCCCCGTGGGCCAGGAGAAGAGGATAGCGCGTCCACCGCTACAGTCCGCCGACACCGCCACAATGTGACGCAGTTTGCGAACTGGTAACCCGGTCGCCGTGCGATAAATGCATCGCCGGGCAGTGTCAGATTGCCACGGTGACCTCAACCTCGTTGCCGTTGCCGATGTATTCCATGCTGTCGAAGCTGAGCATGCGCGCCATGGCAATGCCTCTTCCGTGGCTGTCGTAGGCACGCTGCGGATCGATCTCCATATACTGCTCCCAATCGAAGCCGGCGCCCTGATCTGCAATGCGAATACGCACGACCCTACCATCATTGCTGAAGCTGACAGCCACGTACTTGTCACGGTTTTCTTCGAGCGCAAAGCGGCGACCGATCTCATCCAGCCAGCGGCCCTCGCGATTGAGCGCTGATTTCTCTTCGTAGGTAATACCCAGGTTGCCATGCTCGACTGCATTCAGCAGTAGTTCGGAGAGGCCGGTGACAATCTTCTCTGGCGAGGGGCAGGCGTTGGCGAGAAAACTGGCAAGACTTCTCGCTTCATCAATGGATTGGAAATGAAAGTGCGCATTCTGCATAAGACCCAGCACCTGTGATCCATTGCGGATCTGCTGGCGCAGCGCGCGGTAGCGCCGATGATCTTCAAGCGCTGTCTGGACGATCGATTGCAGCACCTGCTCATCGAACGGCTTGGTCAGGTAGTAGTAGGCACCAGCCTGCAGGCCCTCGATGACGTCCTGCTTGGCCGCGGCGGCGGTCTGCATGATGACCGGCACCGACTGCAGCAACGGGTGTGACTTAATGCGCGCCAGCACCTCCATGCCATCCATCTGCGGCATCATGCGGTCGAGCAGGATGGCGTCAAAGCGCTCGGGGTCGGCTTCCAGCAGGTTCCACGCCTCTACGCCATCGCCGGCGGTAACCAAATCGTAGTCGAAATCTTCCAGATACTCTCCGATGATCTCCAGGTTGAACTCCTCATCGTCGACGACGAGCATGGTGGCGCTGGCATTTGTCATGCGTTGAAGACTCCAAGTCTTTGGCCCGCAGGCGGAAATTCTGACAATCGTAGGCTTGATTCGGCATTAATCCGACAAAGTTTAGGCTCGTTTCATATGTCCCGCCACGGCTCGCGGGGCGGATTGAGGTATGCGTCGAGTGATATTAAGGCTCGCCTGTCAAGGCTCGCTGCGCTCCATTTACCAGATGGCAAGATAGCGCAATTTTGGAGTGTAAATGTTTGTTATTTCGAGACGGCCCTCCTAATGTACTGGGTATAGTCTGAGTCTCGGGGAGACTCTGAAAAAGCGCCGGCAGAAGCCAGACAGAGTCGGCACTGTGCGCCCGAGCTTGAAGGCAACGACAAACTCAGGACTACCCGCCAGGAGCGGGTAACGGGTGGGAAAAGCCAGTATGGCAAGAATGATTCCAGATGGGCCTCTGCCACATCCTGCGGCGCTGGCGACCCTGCATCGGTCACTGGCTCGCGCGCTGGACGACAACCACGTCGTCTACCAGCGCTGCGCAACCGCAGGCGGTGCTGATTTCTGGGTCCGCCACATCAGTGGTCGCTCCCTCTTCATCTACTTCGCCACACACCTCGACCGCCGAACGCCTGCAGCTGCAGCGGGCGCAAACAGCGCTGACGACACTCCCGAGGACGGCCCGGATCGCTCTTTGAACCGTGAGCGCCTGCGGGAATTGCTCACCTTTCAAGCGGCTCTGCTGCCGCCGGGTCAACCACGCACACAACTGCAACGCTATGCTCCCGTGCTGGTGATTTTTTCCAGCTGCGACGAGGCTGAGATCAAACAGCTCGCCGAGCGCCTGCCCGACTTCCCCCTGGTGTTAGCCGGACGCGAATCACTACACCCCGCGCAGCTGCGCGAACTGGTGGCCGATAAGCTGGGCGCCCCGGTAACGTTCGATATGCTCGCTGATTTTCGTCGATATTTCAGCCCCGAGGCGGTTGTTCCCGCAGCGCTCAACCCCCACCCTCCCGCTGATCTGGGTGAGGCCGCCAGCGCCGATTGCATGCTCGACTACCAGCAGGAGTGCGCCCTGAAGCTTGATCTCGGGCTCGGCGAAGCGCCGCATCAGGAGCGCGGAATTCCCCATCTGCGTCTGCTTAACGGTGTCGCTGGGAGCGGCAAGTCACTGATTATGCTCTATCGGGTGCGACTGCTCCGCCAGTTGTATCCGGAGCAGCGCGTGCTCGTGCTGGTTCACAGCAAATCAGTCGCCCGGGATCTCCAGGTGCGCTACCAGCGCATCTCTGCTGGCGATGATGGCCCGGAGTGGCTGACCTTTCACCAGTGGTGCCGACAGTTTGTCCCCGGCTATCTGGACTTCGCCAGCGACAAGCTCGAGCGCGAAGTCGCTGCGGACATCGTCAGAGTGCATCTGGCCGATACGCGGCTATCGCCGACCATGCTGCTGGACGAGATTCACTTCTACAAGGATCGCCTGCTGTTTTCGCTGCAGGACTATCTGGGCGCCGATCGTGGCGGCCAGGGTTTCCGCCTCAGTGAGGGCATGCGCAAGCGGGTTTTCGTTGCCATGCGCGCGTTTGATCAGCGCTTCAACAGCATGCTCAAAGCGAGCTGGCACGATCTGCCACGGCTGGCCTGGAGCCGGATCGATCGCGGCCTCGCCAACCTGCCGCAATACGCGCACATTCTGGTCGATGAAGCGCAGTTTTTCGCGCCACTGTGGTTCGAGCTGCTCAAACGCGCAGTCGAGCCGCAACAGGGGCACCTGTGGATGGCTGCCGATCCCTCGCAGGGCTTTCTGCGGCGGCGTCGCTCGTGGTTATCGGCCGGGATCGAGGTGCGGGGGCGCACTACCCGCCTGCGCCGCAGCTACCGCACCACCGATGCCATCATGAGCGCTGCCAGTCAATTCGTCGAGCGCCGCGACATTGCCCAGTTATGCCCTCCGCCGGAGGCTGATAGCGCCGTGAAAACACCCGCTGGTGAGCCCCCCAGGCTGTGCACCTTCCTCAACGAGAAGCAGGAATGGGATTGGTTGTGCAGGCAGATAGCTGAGCTGATCGAGTCCGGTGTCCCCGCTGAGCAGGTTCTGGTTGCCAGCGCCAGTGATGTGGCGGTACTGCAGCTTGGCAATATGCTGAATCGGCAGCTCGGCGGTGCTGGGGCCGCAGTGGTTCAGGATGGTGGCCAGCTCGCCACCCCGGCTAACGGCGTTAAGATTTGTCGCCTTCGATCGGTGTCCGGACTGGAGGCGCGCCACGTGTTTCTGACGGGCCTGCACCACCTGTTTGAACTCGAAGAGCAAGCCGGCTTGTGTGCCGATGAGCGCGAGCACTACCTGGCCGAGCATACCCGGCAGATCTACACCGGGATGACGCGTGCGGCTCGCGGACTGCAGATGAGCCTGGTTGGCGAATTTCCGCAAAGCCTCGGCGGTATCAGTGGTATTCAGCGCGCCAGGTCTGTCGGCGACGCGGTGACCTGATTATGCCGCCGCCAGGCTGCGGCCCGGCGTCAGCTGGCTCCGCGTCAAGCAGCCCGGGCGCCAGGTGGTGCAGTAATGCTTGGTGACCTGCCGCAGCATTGGCTGGGAACCATGCTCGCCGCTCTGGTCGTCGCGGCCGCGTGGGCATCGATTCCGCCGGCTGTCGCTGAGGCTGACACTGACACTAACACTAACGTCCAGCCCGCACCTGCTCAGTCCTCTCCCGCCGAACAACCCCTTCCGGTCTATCAGTGGACCGACGCCAGCGGCATGCAGTATTTCAGCAATGAGCCGCCGCCGGCTGGTGTCGAGTATCGCGAGATCAGTGGCGAATTGCGCGCCATACGCATTCGCGTAGAACAGCCGCCTGCGGCCGAGGCCGACTCGGGCGTCGAGGCGCAAGCGCCCGCGGTGGATGATGGCGGTGACCGGGCGATGAATGCGCAGCGACTGAGCTACTGCGCCGGCATCCTCGCACAAATCGGTAACCTGGAGCGCCATCTGCAAGAGGAGCAAAGGGCCGAGATGATTGATCGTCTGGTGCTGGCGCTACACCGCTACGAGGCGCGCCACAGGGCGGAGTGTCGCTGACGGAGCGGCCGCCATCTCGATAAAATCAGGCGGCGCTCGGGGGATGGCAGCTCTGACGAGTCGGGCTCAGCGCCCGGCGCGGGTTTTGCGGTGCCAGCGGTTCACATCAACCGCTCGCGCAGTCCCCCGGCCAGTACTCCCAGATCATCGCGGTATGCGGCCAGCTCTTCCAGCAAGTCGGCGGCGCGGCGGGTGTTGCCGAGCTCGGCATGCAACGCTACCAGAGCAACGCGCGCGCCGGGGGCCAGGGCACTGCCGGGGTGCTGCAGCAGGAAGGCGTCAAAGGCCTTTGCGGCAGCCCGGGTGCGGTTATCTTCGGCCAGCTTCCGAGCGCGCTGGAAGTCATCGAGCTCGGACAGATGGGCGTGCTGGGTCTCCAGGCCGCCCTGCCAATAGGGTTGTAGTGTATTGCCAGCGGCCGGGTTGCCGCGCAGGCCGGCGACGACCACACGCTGCCGCCCTTCGCCGTCGTCATCGCCCGCAGCATCGTGCTGCGCCGGGCTGTAAATGCGGAATACGCGCCAGATATCGCGCAGCCATTGCTTGGCGGTACCATCACCACTGGCACTCACGGTGGCTACGGGCGCCGGCTCTTCCGCCTGCGCCGTGCCGCCGGGCAGCCCCAAGGTGAGGCCTGCCACCAATAGCGCCGCGCCGAGATGCACAGTTGTGTTCATAGCCCCAGCAACCTCGCAAGCTGAGAGTTTTCGTAGGACACAGTATCACTTAGAACGGCCGCTTCCTCAAATTTCTCTCTGGCAAGGCTGGGGTTACCCAGCCGGTAATGGGCCATGGCGATATTGATTTTGATCTGCGCGTCGTCGGCCGCCAGGCGCTCAGCGCGGTGGTAGGCATCCAGTGCGCTTTCGAAATCGCCCGCTGTGAAGTACATGCTGCCGCGATTGTTATGCACCTGTGCGTCATCCGGGGCGTCTCTCAGCAGCTGATCGAAGAGGCTATCCGCACGCCGCAGCATGCCGTTTCTGGCGTAGTGGATAGCGATCTGCATGCGTGCTTCGCGATTGCCCGGATCGCGCGCCACAACCGCCTCGTAGGGGCGTACCAGATGCGCCACAGCATGTTCGCGAAGCTGCTGCCGGGAGCGTTCGTAGCGGTGCTCCAGCAGGCTCGCCGCCGGCACCGGCACATCCGCTGCGGATTGTTTGAACGAGACCGGCGGGAACTCCTGCCAGGCTGATTCCAGAGTCACCAGCGACACGCTGCCAGCGGCCTGCGCTTCGCGGTAGCGGCGCGCGCCCTCGGCCCAGGCCTCGACGAAAGGCGCGCCGACCAGCGTGGTCTCCACCGGCACCCAGACCTTGTCGGCATGGATCACCAGCAGATCGGGGTCGACGCTGATGGTCTCCGCCTGCGCCGCGCCGAGGCCGGTATCGAACATCAGCAACAGGTGGCCGGGCAGGTGCACGAAGGCGCTGTCCATGCCCAGCTGGGCGAGTGCGGCGCTGTACAGCACCGACAGGTCGTCGCAATCGCCGACGCGCAGGCGCAGCGTCTCGCGCGGAAACTGCACCGAATCGACGCGATCGGTGGAGACCGTCGAATAGGGGCTGGTCGGGTCTTCGCTGTAGCGCAGACCCAATGCCGACAGGCTCTCATAAGCCATCATGGCGCGCAGCAGGCGCGGGTTGATGATTCCCGGTTCGCTCTCATCACGCACCGCGCGGCGGACGAAATCGCGCAGCAGCGGATCGCGCGGGGTGACGAAGGCGCCGACCATTTCCGGCCGTCCCCACAGCACCGCATTTTTGCCGTACAGGGTCAGCGTGCGACTCACCGCGCGGCGTTGTTCGCGGCCATCGCGGTGGTACAGCAGGGCGATCTCGGCCTGCACGCCGGTGTCCTCTTCGATATCCAGCACGCGCTGATTGAAGGTCGCGTGCAGATCGACCTGGCGGCTCTCCCCCGCCGCGAGGTGCTCGATCTGCAGGGTGCTCGGGAAATCCATATAGCCGCGAATGTGGAAGCTGACGCGCAGATGGTCGTAATCCTCGCCGGAGATATTCGCTACCGTGACCCGGCCCAGCGGCTGCTCGGCGTACTGCTGGTGGGTCGCGGAGAAGACCGGCTCGAAGCGCAGATCGCGCAGTACGAGCTGGGCCGCATCGCGGGCGAACGTGTGCGCCCGCTTGCGCTCGGCCAATGCCTCTTCGAGCAGTGCCTGGTGGTAGGCGTCCGGCTGCTGCTCGACCAGCGCTTCGAGGGTCGCGATAGCCTCATCGAACAGACGTCGCTGGCGGAACAGTGCGGCCAGCTCGATGCGTGGTTCGGCCTCGCGCGGGGCCAGTGCCACCGCCTTTTGCAGCGTATCGCCGGCGCGCTGATAGAGCGCGCTGGCGGCGAGGATACGGCCCTTGAGCGTATACAGCGCAGCCTCGGCCGGGGAGCGTTCCAGCGCCTGATCGATCTCGCGCAGCGCCGCGGCGTGCTTGCCCTGTTCCAGATACAGGCGCGCCATCTGCACCCGCGGGCGGTTGTCCGTCGGCGACAGCCGCGAAGCCATCGCCGCGTGGCGCAGTGCCTCGCTGCCGTGGTCGCTGTGCTCCAGCGCATCGGCCAGCAGCAGGCGCACCTCGGCGCTGTCGGGACGCAGATTGACCGCATCGCGCAGCGGTGCAATGGCTGCGGCCAATTGCCCGCTGGCGAGCAGGTGCTCGCCGAGGCGCAGATTGGCCTGGTAGTCGCGCGGTGCCGCGATCACCGCGCGGCGCAGTGCCGCGAGCGCCTTGTCGGCGCGCCCCAGCGCGGACTGGGCATCCGCCAGCGCCAGCCAGGCCTCGAGCTTGTCCGGCTGGCTGTTGGTGGCGCGGGTCAGAGAGACCAGCGCTCGCGGCCAGTCCTCGCGCTGGGCCGCGGCGACCCCCATCAGGTAGTGGCCCTCGGCGGCGGTCTGCCCATCGCCGGCCAGCTTGATGGCCAGATTGTTGACTTTGCTGTACTGACCGAGTTCGAGGTACAAACGAGCCAGAGCGAGTTGCGCATCGCGGTACTCCGGCTCCAGCGATAGCGCCTTTTCCAGCCGTGCCGCCGCCTGCTGCAGCCGGCCGCGACCAGCGTGGATTCGGGCCACGCGGTACCAGGGCTGTGCGTCCTCGCCGGCCAGTGCGGTGGCGCGATCCAGCGCCTCGAAGCCCTGTCGCTCGATGCCCAGATCCAGATAGGCGCGGCCGAGCAGCAGTTGCAACTCGACATTATCCGGCGCCTGGGTGACGCCCTCTTCCAGGCAATTGACCGCGCTGATGGCGTCGTCCAGCCCCAGGCTGAGATCACCGCAGATGCGCAGCGTCTCGACGTTGGCGGTGCCGTCGGCGAGGGCGCGATCGATCAGCGCCTTGGCCTGCAGCTCGCGGCCGGCCTCGGCGAGCGCGCGGATGCGCAGATTGAGCGAAAGCCCGGATTCACCCGGCAGCTCGCCGAGCTCGGCAAAAGCCTGATCGGCCGCCTCGGCCTCGCCGGCGTGCATCAGCGACAGGCCCAGATAGCGGCGCGCCGAACCCTGCGCCGGATCGATGCGCACCGCCTCGCGAAAGTGGCGGGCCGCCTGGCGATAATCGCCGGCGGCGTAGGCCTCGTAGGCGATGCGGAACACATCGCGCGCGGGGATCGAGCGCGGCCCCTCCAGCCCGTCGGCGCTGACCGCGCTGACCTGATAGTAGAGCGGCGCATCCAGCCCCTGATGTTCGAGGCTCCACTGGTCACTGCCCACCGGCAGTGCCTCGCGCAGCTGGTAGGGGCCGCGGCGCTGCGCCGCGGTGTAAATGCGATAGCCGGTCACCGTGGCGCTGTCCGCCGGACGCCAGATAAAGCGCGTGGTGCGCTCGTCGCCGATCACCCGCGGCGCGCTGATGCGCGCCGGGCGCTGGGCGAATTCGTAGCGCAGCAGACGCTGGCGGTCGGCATCCAGCACGCTGATCTCGACGTGCTGCTCACCGCTCACGGAGAGCCCGGCCGGCTCGCCGATGGCGTAGCCGGTGTCGCCGGCGGCGGCGAAGCGGAAGCGCAGTCGGGTGCCGCTGAACACCGCCACCAGTGCGTCGTTGTGCTCGGTGGCCGCCAGCGCGTAGAGCTGGCCATCGGCGTCCATGTCGAGATCGAACAGGTCGCGAATCGGCTGGTCGCCGATGTGGGTTATCTGCGCGATCAGCTCGTGCTCGGCACTGAACACGGCGATGCGTCGGTGGCCGCGATCGGCGACCAGCAGCTGGCCATCGGCGGCGGCGTGCACCGCCACCGGCTCATCGAACAGCGGGCGGTCTTCTGCGTCCAGCTCCAGCACCTCCAGCGCCACCCCGTCGCGGCTGAAAATCTGTATCCGCCGGTTGCCGGTGTCGGCGATGTAGATGCGATTGCCGCGCACGCTGAGATCCTGCGGCGCATCGAATTGGCCGGCCGCGGCGCCCGCCTCGCCGACGCTGAACTGCACGCCGCCATCGTGATCCAGCGACAGCAGGCGATTGCCGTCGAGCAGCAGCACGCCCTCGCCGTCCACCTGTACCGCGCGCGGTGCCGCGGTGGGTGCGCCGAGGCTGCGGCGCAGATCGGTGCCGACCTGCAGATCGAGCACCGCCGCGCCGCGCCGGGCGCACATCAGCTGGCTGGCGCTGTAGCGGTGGATCGCCGCGCAGCCAAGCGCCAATTCACTGGCCGCGGGAATGCCCGAGCGCGGCCGCGGTTTGAGCGCTTCCTGACCGTGCGCCGGCAGGCGGTAGATCTCCAGTTTGTGGTTGCCGCTGTCGGCGACCAGCAGGCGGTCGTCGCCCAGGCTCAGCAAAGCGGTGAGATTGGCGAAGCGGCCGCGCCCCTGCCCGCGGCTGCCGAAGGCGTTGAGCAGGCGCCGCTGGCGCCAGTCGAACTGGTAGATGCGGCCGCGCTTGCTGTCGCCGATGTAGAGCACGCCGCTGGCGTCGACCGCCATGGCGCGCGCGTTCACCGGGCGGCCGAGCAGCGCGGCGAGCAATTTGGCGTCGAAGCGCGCCTGCAGCCGGCCATCGGCATCGAAGATGCTGATCCGCCCGCCGCGGGCGCGCTCCAGCACGTAGAGGTTTTCCGCCGGGTCGAGTTTGACCAGGTCCGGGCTGGCGGCGCTGCCGTCGTCGTGCGGCGGCAGCTGCAGATTGCGCAGAAACACCCCGTCGCGGCTATAGATGGCGATTCGCGCGTTGCCGTGGTCGGCGATGTAGAGGCGCCCGGAGGGGCCGTGGGCGATGTTGCGCGGGCGGTCGAGCTGGCCATCGCGGTCACCCCCGGCGGCAAAGCGCAGGCGCTCGCGGCCGGCTTCGTCGAGCAACAGCACGCGGTTGTCATCGCTGTCGACCAGGGCCACGCGGCCGTTGCCGAGATGGGCGACGCCATCGCTGCGCCCGGGGCGGAAGGAATGCGGTGGCGGGCGGCGACTGAAGATGCCCTCGGCGAAGATCACCAGGCCGCCGCGGTCGCTGTCGGCGATATACACCGCGTCGTCCGCAGCTCGCGCCAGGTCGGCGAAGTAGCCGACGCGGTCGTCGCCGGCCTCGATGACCTGCTCCAGCTCAATGGTCGATTCGGCCAGGGCGCTGCCCGCCGCCCACAGTGGACTGAGCAGCGCGGCCGCCAGCAGTGCGCTGGCGCGCAGCTGTTCGGCGAGCCGGCGTCGAAGCGATCGAGCGGCGTCGGCGCGCATGCGGGCGCTGTTGTCGGGCTGGCGGCGGTGCTGCAGTGGTCGGGGGCGCGGCTGGGGCACGGGGCGAGGGCTCATGGGTGGTGGCGGCTATCGCGGCTGGTTGCTGGGGTGGCCGGATCCATGCGCGGCTCGGAGATCTGTCGATGCGGCCGGTATTCTAACCGAACTCAAGGGCTTGCCATCGAGCTAGACGCGTTCCAGGCACTCACCTTCGATGAGCGTTCGGCAAGCCCTGTGGGCGTCGAAGCGGTGGCCGCGGCGTTGGCAGTAGCACAGCCATCGGTACAGGAATCGGTTCAGGCGGCGGCCTTCGTGCAGATCGCGCACCCGCCGCTGTACGTGGCGCTGGCCGTGGATGAGGCCGCTCATGGCTTCGGCGAGCCGGGCATCGTGGTAGATGCGCAGCGATAGATCGGGGGCGAGTTCGGCATGGCTGCCATCGCTGAATCGGTAGCTGAGGTTGAGCGTGGTGGTGTAGCGACCGCGCTCCTCGATGCGAAGGTATAGCGGCAGGCAGCCTTCGATGCGCGACACGTAGTGGTCGCAATGCAGATTGGCCAGCCCGGGAATCAACAGGCGCACGGCGGAGTAGTTCTGCTCGTAGAGCTCCATGAGCTGCGACAGGCGATCGCCAAAAGCGGGCCTGCCAAGGCGCATGCTGCCGGTTTTGAGGGCGGGGATGGGCATATTAATCGCGGTATATCAATGTTTTATCCGGTCTTTCATCGTTCGGCCGGCCGGTTCGTGGCAAGAGCTATGCGCTGGGCATTCTAGCACCCGTGCCGCTGCTGTGGATGGCACCACGCGGTACTGTGTCGGCCTGCTGCGATCGCCACTCGCGTGGCACAACTGTGCGGGTAGCCGAGGGCGTGGCGCAGGCGTGGCGCGATCTGCGTCCACGGTGACTTGTAAGCGCGGTTGAATTGTTGATAATTGGCCTCCGTTTGGATTTTGCACCGCAAAAAGCGCAGCCGAGAGGCCTGATGGCTAAAGAAGAACCTATCGAGATGGATGGTCGGGTGATCGACACCCTGCCCAATACCATGTTCCGCGTAGAGCTGGAGAACGGTCACGTGGTGACTGCGCATATCTCCGGCAAAATGCGCAAGCACTACATCCGCATTCTCACCGGCGACAAGGTCACGGTGCAGCTAACGCCCTATGACCTGACCAAAGGCCGCATCACCTACCGCATGCGCTGAGGGTGCTACCGGGCGGGCAGATCTGACCCGGCTCGAGAATATCGCAGTAGGCAAATAAAAACGCGTGGCCTAAAACCACGCGTTTTGTGTTGTCTGCAGGAAAAGCGTCGCCGACCGGATCATCCCGGCCGGCGTCGTTTAGATCACATCGGCGATCAGGCCAGTGCCTCGCGCGACTCCACGCTGAAGCTCAGTTCACCATCGGCGCCGACACTGACCTGCACCTTGCCACCCTTGGCGAGCTTGCCGAAGAGGATCTCTTCAGCCAGCGGTTTCTTGATGCTTTCCTGGATCACCCGCGCCATCGGCCGCGCGCCCATCTTGGCGTCGAAGCCGTGCTCGCCCAGCCAGGCGCGCGCTTCGGCATCGATCTCCAGCTCCACCTGCTTGCCTTCAAGCTGGGTCTGCAGCTCGACGACGAACTTGTCGACCACGTTGAGGATCACCCGCTCGTCGAGGGAGTGGAATTGCACCACCGCGTCGAGGCGATTGCGGAATTCCGGAGTGAACATGCGCTTGATCGCCTCCATGCCGTCGGGGGCGTGATCCTGCATCATGAAGCCCATGCTGGGGCGGCTCATGGCATCGGCGCCGGCATTGGTGGTCATCACCAGAATGACGTTGCGGAAATCCGCCTTGCGGCCGTTGTTGTCGGTCAGCGTGCCGTGGTCCATCACCTGCAGCAGCAGGTTGAAGACGTCCGGGTGGGCCTTTTCGATCTCATCCAGCAACAGCACCGCGTGCGGCTGCTGGATGATCGCGTCGGTCAGCAGACCGCCCTGGTCGAAGCCGACGTATCCCGGCGGTGCGCCGATCAGCCGCGACACCGTGTGGCGCTCCATGTACTCGGACATGTCAAAGCGCAGGAATTCGATGCCCAGCACGCGGGCGAGCTGTTTGGTGACCTCGGTTTTACCTACGCCGGTGGGGCCGGCGAAGAGGAAGCTGCCGATCGGCTTGTCTTCGGTGCCCAGGCCCGAGCGCGCCATTTTGATCGCTGAACTCAGGGTGTCGATGGCCTCGTCCTGACCGAACACCAGCATGCGCAGATCACGCTCCAGAGTGCGCAGTTTTTCCATGTCGCTGGTGGATACGTTGCGCTCCGGAATCCGTGCGATGCGGGCGATGATCGATTCGATGTCCTGCACGCCGATGGTCTTTTTGCGCGCGCTGGCCGCCTTCAGCTGGCGGTGCGCGCCGGCTTCGTCGATGACGTCGATGGCCTTGTCCGGCAGGAAGCGGTCGTTGATGTAACGGCCGGAGAGTTCGGCCGCGGCCTTGAGTGCGCCAAAGGTGTAGCGCACTTCGTGAAACTCCTCGAAGTTACTCTTTAAACCTTTGAGAATTTCGAAGGTTTCGCTGATCGAAGGCTCTTTGACATCGATTTTCTGGAAGCGCCTCGCCAGGGCGCGATCCTTCTCGAATATGCCGCGATATTCCTGGTAGGTGGTCGAGCCAATGCACTTCAACTCGCCGGAGGCGAGCATCGGTTTGATTAGATTGGAGGCGTCCATCACTCCGCCGCTGGCAGCGCCGGCGCCGATAATCGTGTGAATCTCGTCGATGAAGAGGATCGCCCCCTCCTCGCTTTTGAGCTGCGCAAGGATGCTCTTCAGGCGCTTTTCGAAGTCTCCGCGGTACTTGGTGCCGGCGACCAGCGCGCCCAGATCCAGCGCGTAGATGGTGCTCTCGGCGAGCACCTCGGGGGTCTCGCCGTCGACGATCTTCTTCGCCAGCCCTTCGGCGATCGCGGTTTTGCCGACACCCGCCTCACCCACCAGCAGCGGGTTGTTTTTGCGTCGCCGGCAGAGGATCTGCATGGTGCGCTCGACTTCCTGCTCGCGGCCGATGAGCGGGTCGATCTTGCCCATCAGGGCGCGCTCGTTGAGGTTGGTGGCGTATTTCTCCAGCGGCTTGCTCTCGCCGGACGGCTCGCCGGAGCTGCTCTCGTCGGCCAGCGCGTCGCCCTCGTCGCTCTCCTCATCGCCAACCTTGGAGATGCCGTGGGAGATGAAATTGACCACGTCCAATCGGGTGATGTTCTGCTTGCCGAGCAGATACACGGCGTGGGATTCCTGTTCACCGAACAGCGCCACCAGCACGTTGGCGCCAGTGACCTCCTTGTTGCCCGACGACTGCACGTGGAACACCGCCCGCTGCAAAACGCGCTGGAAGCCCAGCGTCGGCTGGGTGTCGCGGCTGTCGTGATCTTCGAGTACCGGCGTGTTCTCCGCGATGAACTCATCCAGCTCACGGCGCAACTCGTCGAGATTGCCGCCACAGGCGCGCAATACGGCGATGGCCGTGGGATTGTCCAGCAAGGCGAGCATCAAATGCTCGACGGTCATGAACTCGAAGCGCTTTTCGCGGGCCTCCTTGAAGGCAGTGTTCAGCGTCGTTTCCAGCTCTTTGCTCAGCATGTCTCAACCCTTCATTTGACTCGGGAAAAGCCCATCGATCCTCAGGCCTCTTCCATTTGACACAGCAGTGGATGCTGGTGTTCACGGGCGTACTGGTTGACCAGTGCGACCTTGGTTTCCGCCACATCGTGACTGAAAACACCGCACACGCCCTTGCCCCGTGTGTGTACCTGCAGCATGACCTGGGTGGCCTTCTCCCGACCCATGGCGAAAAACTGCTCAAGTACGGAGACCACGAACTCCATTGGCGTGTAGTCGTCGTTCAGTAGCACCACTTTGTACAACGGCGGTCGCTTGAGTTTCGGTTTGGCCGTCTCAGTAGCCAGGCCGCCGTTTTGATACTGATCGTCTGTGCTCATATCTCTTCGCAGATTGGCCAGCGACCATGGCACGACAAAGCAGGATGCGTGCCGGCCAACGCTGAGCCCTTAAGTCTCTGAATTTTCGGGTGCTCGTCGCTGAGCTGATATTCTTTCGCGCCAGAGGATCGCCCCGTGGCGCCGGAAATCGATCCCGGTCACTGCCCATCCGCAGCGCCATTTTGACACTGCGCATCATCGCTACGTTGGGGAATTTGCAGCGTATTTCAAGCTGGTAATAGCCCCGAGTACATGCCGTCGAGCGGCTGACGCGCGCGCCTGTTCCACGTCGTCTGACCAGGCCTCCGGCATCGACCCGCCACCGGCCCAAAACCGCTCCGGCCGCGCGGTAGATCACAGGTTCGCAAGCTGCGCGGTGCTAGACTCCGCGCCTCGCAAAGTAGCACGACGCAGGATTTCAATCGCGCATGCAGAACCAAAAGCCTTACCGCTGGATCAATCCCGCCCTGTGGCCACTGTTGCTTTACATGGCGGTGATTTTCGCCCTGTCGTCGATTCCCGACGATAGCAGCTTCAGTGGCCCGGCGTTGTTGCTCGCCTACCCCAATCTCAACAATGTACTGCACATTCCGCTGTTCGCCGGCCTCACCCTGTTGTGCCTGCGCTACCTGCACGCCGCTGGATTCGAGTGGCGTCGCGCCGAGCTGTACACCGCCTGCGGCATCTTCGCCTTCGCCTTCAGCGACGAGCTGCACCAGTACTTCGTCCCCGGCCGTTTCGCCTCGATCACCGACCTGCTGCTCGATGCGTTCGGCATCGCGCTGGCGATCTGGTGGTCGCGGCGCACGCGCACCGGCTTCAAGCGCTCGGCTCAAACCAGCTGAGGCGCTCGCGCAGCGTTACCACGCCGCCGACGATGATCAGCGTCGGCGCACTCACCGGCGCCGCGGCGACACGCGCCGGCAGATCGTCCAGATTGCCGGCCAGCACCCGTTGCTCGGGCGTCGTGCCCCGCTGCACCAGCGCCGCCGGTGTGTCTTTCGCCAGGCCGTGGGCGATCAGCTGGCGGCAGATCTCCGCCAGCCCCTGCAAGCCCATGTAAAACACCAGCGTCTGCCGCGGCCGCGCCAGCCTCGGCCAGTCCAGATCGACACTGCCATCGCGCAGATGCCCGGTGGCGAACACGCAGACCTGAGCGTGATCGCGGTGGGTCAGCGGAATGCCGGCGTAACTGGCGCAGCCGGAGGCCGCGGTGATCCCCGGCACCACCTGAAAACTCACCCCGGCCGCCATCAGCGTCTCGATCTCCTCGCCGCCGCGGCCGAAGATGAACGGATCGCCGCCCTTCAGGCGCAGCACCCGCCTGCCCTGCTGCGCCAGGCGCGTCAGCAGCGCATTGATGCCCTCCTGCGGGATACTGTGCTCGGCGCGCCGCTTGCCGGCGTAGATGCGCTCGGTGCCGGCGGGTAGCAGATCGAGAATCGGCTGCGACACCAGCCGGTCGTAGACCACCACATCGGCCTGTTGCATCAGCCGCAGGGCGCGGAAGGTAAGCAGGTCGGGATCGCCCGGGCCGGCGCCGACCAGATACACCTCGCCACAGCTCGCGGCAGCCGCCGCTTCGCCATTGGCCAGTGCGGCGTCGAGCAAATCCCGCGCCGCCGCCTCGCGACCGGTCAGCGCCAGCTCGGTGAAGGGGCTGTGCAGTAATCGCTCCCAAAAGCGCTGGCGAGCCGACGGCGACGGCAGTGCCGTGCGCACCCGCGGCCGGGCGCCGCCGACCACTGCCGCCAGCCGCCCCCAGCCGGCCGGCAGCAGCGCCTCCAGACGGGTGCGCAGCAGCCGCGTCACCGCTGGCGCACCGCTGCTCAGCGCCACCCGCAGCGGCCCGCGCTCGACCACCGCCGGTACGCTGAAGCTGCCGCGCGCCGCATCGCTGGCCACATTGACGAGGATGTTGCGCACGTCGCACAGAGCGGCGATGCGCGCGTTCAGCGCGGCATCGTCGCTGGCGGCAAAGACCAGCGCCGCGCCGTCCAGATCGTCATCGCGAAAGCTGCGCTGTCGCTGGATGACGGCATCGGCGGGCGCCGTGGCGAGCAGCCCGGCGACGCTATCGTCGATGCTCGGCGCGATCAGCTCGACCCGCGCGCCACAATCGATCAGCCGGCGTAGTTTGCGAGCCGCCACGCGGCCGGCGCCGACCACCACGCAGCGGCGTCCGCGCAGATCCAGAAAAATCGGGTAGTCAATGGTAGTCAATGTGCTCACCGGGCATCACAGGGCTTGTCCTCGGCCCTTGCGGGCCATCGCCGGCCATCTTTGGCCGGGGTTGTCGAATCGACTCTGGAGCGCCGCCGGAGGGCCGCGGCATGCTATGATCGCCGCGCCTTTGTCACCGCTCCCGGCGAGGCGACATCCGGCTGCGGCAGGCATTGTCGCACCGCCCCCGAGCAGCAACCAGCAGCAAGCACGCAGCATGTCCGGCACCCTCCTTCGCGAGTGCATTCAAAAGATCGCCACCGGCCCCGAATACAGCAAGGATCTGTCCTTCGACGAGGCCCGCGACGCCACGCAGGCGATCCTCGACGGCCGCGCCGATGCGGTGCAGGCGGCGATCTTTTTCATCGCCCTGCGGATGAAGCGCGAGAGCGACGACGAAAACGCCGGCGTGCTCGCCGCGCTGCGCGCGCACTGCCGCCAGACCGCGGTCGCGGTGGACCAGCTGATCGACATCGCCGATCCCTACGATGGCCACGCCCGCGGCCTGCCGGTGGTCACTTTTCTGCCCGCGCTACTGGCCGCCTGCGGCTTGCCCGCGGCCAGCCACGGCGTGGAATCGGTCGGCCCCAAGCACGGCGTCACCCAGCGCCAGGTGCTGCGCGCCGCCGGCGCGGCCTTCGATCTCGACCCGGCCGCCGCCGCGGCGCAGCTCGCCGACCCGGCCATCGGCTGGGCCTACCTCGACCAGCGCCACGCCTGCCCGGCACTGCACGACCTGCTGGCGCTGCGCGAAGCGATGGTCAAACGCCCCGTGCTGACCACCCTGGAGGGCCTGCTCGGGCCGCTGCGCGCACGCCGCGCCAGCCACCTGTTCACCGGCTTCGTGCACGACGCCTACCCGCGCAAGTACGCACTGCTGGCGCGCGCGGCGCAGTTTGACAGCGCGCTGATCGTGCGCGGCGCCGAGGGCGGCGTGATCCCCTCGCTACAGCGCCCGGCGCGCGCCTACGCGATGGTCGCCGGCGACGATCCGGCCAGGCTGCGCGAGACCCGGCTCGACCCCGCCGCGCTGGGCATCGCCGGCAGCAGCCGCAGCGTGCCGCTACCGGACGAGCTGACGGCCCGCGAGCCGCGCCCGGCCGATTTTCAAGCGCGCGCCGCGGCCGCCACCGCCGCGGCCGGGCTCGCTGCGCTGCGCGGCGAACCCGGCGCGCCGCGCGAAGCGCTGGTGTACGCCGCCGCACTGGCGCTGTGGCACTGCCGATGTGCCGATTCACTGCCGGCGGCCGCCGCAATCGCCCGCGCCGCACTCGACGACGGTCGCGCATTGCAGCACTTCCGGGCCGCCACATGAGCCAGCCACTGCGCATCGCCCTGCTGGTCGAAGCCAGCCCGCACAGCCGCCAGGCGGCAGCCAGTGCGCTGCGTTTTGCGCGCGCCGCGCTGGCCGCCGGGCAGCGCGTGCCGCGGGTGTTCTTTTTTGGCGACGGGGTACTCGCCGCGCGGCCGCGCGCCACCCGGATCGCCGATGAGCCGGACCCGGCCGCGCAATGGTCGGCGCTGGCCGCCGAGTCGGGCGTCGAACTGGTGGTCTGCGTGGCCGCTGCGCAGCGCCGCGGACTCGACGCCGCGCCGCTCGCCGAGGGCTTTCGCATCGGCGGTCTCGGCCAGCTGATCGAAGCCGCGCTGGATGCCGATCGCCTGCTGACTTTCGCTGACTGATCGATGGCTGAGGAACGCAAGTCGCTGCTGATTCTCTGCCGCCGCGCGCCGGGCGGCAGTGCGCAGCCGCGCGAGCTGCTCGATATCGCCCTCAGCGCGGCGGCCTTCGATTGCGCACCGCAGCTGCTGTTCGCCGATGACGGCGTCTGCCAGCTGCTGCCCGGCCAGCCGTTCGCCGGGCTGATCGAGGCGCTGCCGGTGTACGGCATCGAGCGGATCTTCGTCGATGCCCAGGCGCTGGCGCGGCGCGGGATCGACCCGGCCCGGCTGCTGCTGCCGGCGACGCCGCTGGCGGCCGAGCAGATCGCCGACCTGCTCGAAGCGCAGCAGCTGCTGCTGGGGGGCTAGCGTGGCGCTGTTGCACATCGTCAATCGCTCACCCTTCGAGCACAATGCGCTGCCGGACTGCCTGCGACTGGCCAAGCGCGGCAGCGGCATCCTGCTGATCGAGGACGCCACGCTGGCGGCCAGCGTCGCTGGCGAGTGGGCCGGGCGGCTGACCGCGGCGATGGTCGAGCACCCGCTGTACGTGCTGCTGGAGGATTTTCGCGCCCGCGGCTTCGCGGATGAGCAGCTCATCAGCGGCGCGACGGCGGTGGACGACGCGGGTTTCGTGGCGCTGGTCTGCGAATACGACGCCAGCCTGTCGTGGCGCTGATGGACGCTCGGCAACGATGAGCGAAACGCCGCGCAAGCTGCTGGTGGATGGCCGTGAGCTGGCTCTCGACGAGGCCGGCTATCTGCGCGATCGCGAGCAGTGGAACGAAGCGGTGGCCACGGCACTGGCGGCGGCCGATGGCTTTGCGCTGGGCGACGCGCACTGGGAGCTGATCGGCTTTCTGCGCGCGCACTACGCGCGCTATCAGCACCTGCCCACGGTGGCCCTGCTGGCGCGCGCCGCGGCCCGCGAGCTGGGGCCGGAAAAGGGCGATATCACCTATTTCTACGAGCTGTTCCCGCGCGGCCCAGGCCGCCAGCTGTTTCGCTACGCCGGGCTGCCCAAGCCCAGCGGCTGCCGCTGAACCGGACTCCGGACATCCACTCCGGCGGCTGATAACATGCCGTTCAGACCACCTTCGAGCCGAATGCTGTGGCGCAGATCCTGAGTCAATCCGAAACCGCCTCGGCGCCCGCCACCGCGCTGGAAACGCCGCCGACCACCGCGACACAGCCCGCACGCTGCGGCGCGCGCTGCCAGTTGATCCTGCTGCTGGTGTCGGCGGCGCTGCTGTTCTGCATGCTCGCGGTGGGCGCGCAGTTGTTCGGCGCCAGCGGCGACGGGACGGTGTTGCGGCCGGTGGCGGTGCTGATCGCAACCCTCGGCCTGTGCCTGCTGGGACTGCTCGGCGCGCTGCTGTGGCGCGACTTTCTGCTACCGCTGGCGCAACTGCACGAGTGGGCCGAGCGGATGCGTGCCGGCGATCTCGACGCGCGCCTGCCGGTGCCGCGGCGCAAGGAATTTGCCGCGCTGGCCGAGGACATCAACTCGCTGGCGCTGATGCTGCAGCAGCAGTCGCTGGCCACCGAGCAACAGCTCGAAGCGCACACCGAGCACATCACCCAGAAGAACCGCGATCTGGCGATCCTCTACGAGGTGGCCGCCAGCATCAACGAGGCACGCAGCCTCGACGACGTGCTGGCGCGCTTCCTGCGCAGCCTGCGCGATGTGGGCAGCGCGCGCGCCGCCTCGGTGCGCCTGCTCGACGACAATCAGAACATGTTGCTCGCCGCCAGCCTCGGCATCCCCGAGGATATCGCCGAGCAGGAGCGCCTGCTGCCGGCGGCGCACTGCACCTGCGGCCACGCCGCGCTGGGTGGCGAAGTGATCTGGCAGGAGGCGGCGCGGCGCTGCACGAGCATTGTCGAGCTGCCGCTGTTCAGCGGCGAGAATCTGATCACCGTGGCGGTGCCGGTCCACTACCGCGATCAGGTGCTCGGCGCCTACAGTCTGTTTATCCATCGCGACCGGCTGAAGCGCCAGCCGGAGCTGAACGAGCTGTTCGCCAGCCTCGGCCAGCACCTGGGCGTGGCGATTGAAAAGACCCGTCTGGATGCCGAGGCGCAGCGCCTGGGCATCATGCAGGAGCGCGCCAGCCTGTCCCACGAGCTGCACGATTCACTGGCCCAGACGCTGGCCAGCCTGCGCTTTCAGCTGCGCGTGCTCGGCGGCGAGGCGCCGCCCGCACTGGGCGGCAAGCTGGCGCGGATCGAAAACACCGTCGATGAGGCCAACGTCGAGCTGCGCGAGCTGATCGGCCACTTCCGCGCGCCGATCAACAGTCGCGGCCTGATCCCGGCCATCGAGCACGCCGTGCAGCGCTACCGCGAACAGACCGGGCGCGTCGCGGTGTTGCAGAGCGACTGGCCGGCGCTGGAACTGCCGCCGGCCACCGAGCTGCAAGTGCTGCGCATCGTGCAGGAGAGCCTCGCCAACGCGCGCAAGCACGCCCGCGCCGATACCGTGCGCGTGCTGCTCAGCGATTGCGGCAACGGCGATCTGCGCGTGCTGGTGGAGGACGACGGCGTGGGCATGGCCGAGCCGCCCGGCGAGGGCAGCGGCAGTCTCGGCGAGCACATCGGACTCGGCATCATGGCCGAGCGCGCGCGTCGCATCGGCGGCAGTCTCGATGTGGACAGCGAACCCGACGACGGTACGCGCATCGAACTGACCTTCCACCCGGACGCCGCAGCCGCCGCCGCGGTCGTCGCCGCTCCGATCACCGCAACCGGCCAAGGCACATGACACTGCGCGTTCTGGTCATCGATGACCACACCCTGTTCCGCGAGGGCCTGCAGAGCCTCCTCGCCAGCCGCAACATCCACATTGCCGCCGCCGTCGGCGACGCCCGCGAGGGCCTGCGGGTGGCCCGCGAAACGCCCTGCGACGTGATCCTGCTCGATCTGCGCATGCCGGATCTGGACGGTCTCAGCCTGCTCGACAAGCTGGTCGCACAGGACGCCGACACGCCGGTGGTGATGCTCACCACCAGCGACGACGAGCGCGATCTGGCCGATGCCATGTCACGCGGCGCGCGCGGTTATCTGCTCAAGGACATGGAGCCGGACGAGCTGGTCGCCGCGCTGCGCGACATCGTCGACGGCAACACGGTGATCGCCGCCGATCTGGTCAGCGCCATGGCGCGCGTCACCGAGGGCAAGGTGCCACAGCGCGAGGCGCCTTTCGACAGCCTGACCCCGCGCGAGACGGAGATTCTCGGCCTGCTCGCCGAGGGCCAGAGCAACAAGGTCATCGCGCGCAATCTGGGCATCTCCGACGGCACCGTGAAGCTGCACGTCAAAGCCATCCTGCGCAAGCTGGATGTGCACTCGCGGGTCGAGGCGGCGGTGATGGCGGTGGAGCACGGGCTGCGGGCAAAGCGCTGACGCGGCCGCCGCCCCCTGGCCGGGCTAGCGGTCGAAATCCACCACAACCACATCCGACACCGGATGCGCCTGGCAGGTGAGCACGTAGCCGGCGGCGATCTCGTCGGCCTCCAGCCCGTAGTTGACGTCCATCTCCACCTCGCCTTCGATCACCCGCGCCCGGCAGGTGCAGCAGACCCCGCCCTTGCAGGCGAAGGGCAGCTCGCCGCGCACCTGCAGCGCGGCGTCGAGGATCGACTGGTCGCCGCGGCGCAGGCGCAGATCGCTGCGCTGGCCATCGAGGATCACCCCGACCCGGCTGATCTGCTCCGCCTGTTCGCCGGACAGCCCGCGCGCCTGGCGGGCGGCTGCCGCGGCGCGTCCGGCGGCGCTGGTGGTGAACAGCTCGAAGTGGATGTGGGCGGCGTCGATGCCGCGCGCGACCAGCACCTCGCGGGCGCAGTCGATCAGGCCTTCCGGGCCGCAGAGAAAGCACTCGTCCGGGCGCTGGCCGGCCAGTGGGCCATCCAGCAGCGCCGCCAGCCGGTCGCGGTCGAGACGGCCGCAGAACAGCTCGATCGCGCCCTCTTCGCGGCTGAAGACGTGGATCAGGTGGAAGCGCTCGGGATAGGCGTTTTTCAGATCCTCCAGCGCTTCGAGGAACAGCACGCTGGCGCTGCTGCGATTGGCGTAGATCAGCGTGCAGCGGCTGTGTGGCTCGGCGGCCAGCAGGGTTTTGAGGTTGGAGATGATCGGCGTGATCCCGGAGCCGGCGGCGATGCCCAGGTAGTGCTTGCGCTGCGACGGTTCGAGGGCAGTGTAGAAATGCCCGGTCGGCGCCAGCACCTGCAGTTGATCGCCGACGCGCAGCTCATCCAGCGCCCAGTTGGAGAAGCGCCCGCCGGCGACGCGCTTGATCGCCACGCGCAGGCGCTGCTCCTGTGCACTGCTGCAGATCGAGTAGTTGCGGCGCAGATCTTCGCCGTCGATCTCGCGGCGCAGCGTCAGGTGCTGGCCCTGGCGGTAGGCGAATTGATCGCGCAACTCGGCCGGCACGGCGAATTCGATGGACACCGCGTCGGCCGTCTCGCGGCGCAGCTCGGCGACTTTCAGACGCTGGAAGTGAGGCATGGCAATTCCCGTTGCGCCGATTCTGCCGGCGCGCTCAGAGGCACTTGAAATAATCGAAGGGTTCGAGGCAGGCGCGACACTGGTACTGCGCTTTGCAAGCGGTGGAGCCGAACTCGCTGAGGCGGCGCGTGTCGCTGCTGCGACAGCGCGGACAGGGCACCAGCGGCGCGGCGCCGGCGAACAGCGCACAGCCGCCGTCGGCGTCGGCCCGACCGACTGGCGGCGCGATGCCGTAGGCGCGCAGCTTTTCGCGCGCCGCCGCGCTCATCCAGTCGGTAGTCCAGGGCGGGTTGAGCACGGTCTCGACGCGCAGCTGCGCCACTCCCGCGGCGGCCAGCACGGCGCGGATGTCGGCCTCGATGGTGGCCATCGCCGGGCAGCCGGAATAGGTCGGCGTGATGGTCACTGTCACGCTGTCGCCATCGACCTGCACCTCGCGCAGCACGCCCAGTTCCTCGATGGAAATCACCGGCAATTCCGGGTCTTTGACCGCATCGAGCAGCGCGCGCAGGGCAATCTCGTCGTGTTCGCAAGCGGCCACTGCGGCTACCACTGCAAGCCCGGATAGGCGCGCTGCAGCCATTGCATCTCCGCCAGCAGGTGGCCGAGATGCTCGCTGTGCAGGCCGCTGCGGCCGCCGCTGAGCAGGCCCATCGATTCGGGCTGCGCCAGCGTGGCGCGCGCCAGCACCTGCGACACGCTGGCCTGCCAGGCGGCGCGCAGCTCGGTCGGGTCGGGGGCGATGCCGGCGGCGATCAGCGCAGCGTCCACCGCGTCCGCTTCGAACAGCTCGCCGGTGTAGGGCCAGAGGTCGTCGATCGCCGCCTGCATGCGGCGATGGCTCTCATCCGTGCCGTCGCCCAGGCGCAGCGTCCACTCGACGCTGTGGCGACGGTGATAGCTGACCTCCTTCAGCGATTTGGCGGCGATGGCGGCCAGTTGCGAGTCGGTGGAATCACTCAGCGCGCGGTACAGCTCGAAGGCGTAGCAGTCGAACAGCAACTGGCGGGCGATGGTCCGGGCGAAGTCGCCGTTGGGCTGCTCGACCAGCAGCAGATTGCGCCACTCGCGCACGTCGCGCAGAAAGGCCAGCTCGTCCTCGCCGCGGCCGCGGCCCTCCAGCTCGCCGGCGTAGCTCAGCAGCGCGCGCGCCTGGCCGACCAGATCCAGCGCGATGTTGATCAGCGCCACGTCCTCTTCCAGCTGCGGTGCGTGGCTGCACCACTCGGACAGGCGCTGGCCGAGGATCAGGCTGTTGTCGCCCAGGCGCAGGGCGTATTCGGCCAGCGCCTGGCGGGTGTCGTCGCGGCTCATCGCGCGGCCCTCACATGTGTTTCACTTCGTCCGGCAGCTCGTAGAAGGTCGGGTGCCGGTAGATCTTGTCCTGCGCCGGTTCAAAGAAGGGGTCGCGATCGGCGGACTGCGAAGCGGTGATCGCCGCCGAGGGCACCACCCAGAGGCTCACCCCCTCGCTGCGCCGGGTGTACAGATCGCGCGCCGCCTCCAGCGCCATCTCATCGTCGGCGGCGTGCAGGCTGCCGACGTGCTTGTGACTGAGGCCGTTTCTGCTGCGCACGAAGACCTCGTACAGGGGCCAATTGCTGTCTGTCATGTGTCTTTTTCCGGGTGTCTCTGCGGGGCGGATCAGGCGGCGTCGCGCGGCTTTTGCTGCCGCTGGCGCTGCTTCTCGGCGTAGGCGGCGGCGGCCTCGCGCACCCATTCGCCCTGCTCGTGGGCGCGCACGCGATTGGCCAGGCGCTGGCGGTTGCAGGGGCCGTCGCCCTTGACCACGCGCCAGAATTCATCCCAATCGATCTCGCCGAAATCGTAGTGGCCGCGCTCTTCGTTCCAGCGCAACTCGGGGTCGGGGACACGCAGACCGAGCAGCTCGGCCTGCGGCACCGTGGCATCGACGAACTTCTGTCGCAGCTCGTCGTTGCTGTGGCGCTTGATCTTCCAGTGCATCGATTGCGCGGTGTGCGGCGAATCGGCGTCGGCCGGGCCGAACATCATCAGCGACGGCCACCACCAGCGGTCGAGGGCATCCTGCGCCATTTCGCGCTGTGCCGCGCTGCCGCGGGCCAGCGCCAGCATGATCGAGTAGCCCTGGCGCTGGTGGAAGCTCTCCTCCTTGCACACCCGCACCATCGCGCGCGCGTAGGGCCCGTAGCTGGTGCGGCACAGCGGCACCTGGTTCATGATCGCCGCGCCGTCCACCAGCCAGCCGATGGCGCCCATATCGGCCCAGCTCAGCGTCGGGTAGTTGAAGATCGACGAGTACTTCATGCGCCCGCTGTGCAGGCCGTCGAGCAGCTCCTCGCGGGAGATGCCGAGGGTTTCAGCAGCGCTGTACAGGTACAGGCCGTGGCCGGCCTCGTCCTGCACCTTGGCCATCAGCACCGCCTTGCGCTCCAGCGTCGGCGCGCGGGTGATCCAGTTGCCCTCCGGCTGCATGCCGATGATCTCCGAGTGCGCGTGCTGGGCGATCTGGCGGATCATCGTCTTGCGATAGGCCTCCGGCATCCAGTCCTGCGGCTCGATGCGGTCGTCGGCGTCGATGCGCGATTCGAAGCGCGCTTCGAGCTGCTGGATATCGCTCGGCTCGGTCATCTCTGTCCTCCACGGTCGCGGGCGCCGGCATCGACACCGGATGCTTTATGTTACACCAACATCGCTTTTTATAAATATTCATGTATCGCTTTGGCGCGCCTGCCGCGACCCGTTTTTTATCTCGGCGAACAGCTCGCGGCGCACGCGCCGGAGTCGCTTCGCAATCGGCCCTGGCGCCATGTACAGTCGGCGCGGTGGAGGCTGGCGATGGGCGCTGGCAGCGGATGGGACCGGGAGAGTTCAGCAGTGGCAGTGGACAGGCAACCGGATCGCGGCGCGCAGGTCGATGCACGGGCCGATGCACCGATCGATACACTGGCTTTCGGCAGCGCACCCTACGTCGAACAATTGCGCGCCCGCCTGCGCGACCACTTCGACAAGCGCGACGCCACCACCCCCACCCGCTACGACGCGCTGGTCATCGGCCTGTTCGGCGAGTGGGGCTGCGGCAAATCGCACTGGCTGAAACACTTGCAGCAGCGCTTTCTCGACGACTGCCGGCAGGCGCAGCCGGATCGCCCGCTCAGCGTGCCGGTATTTTTCAACGCCTGGCGATTCGAAACCGAAGAACATCTGATCATCCCGCTGCTGAAAACCACCCAGCACACGCTGCAATCGCTGCCGCTGCCC
The DNA here is from genome assembly GCA_965602395.1 of uncultured Chromatiales bacterium. Taxonomy (GTDB): domain Bacteria; phylum Pseudomonadota; class Gammaproteobacteria; order CBFCYW01; family CBFCYW01; genus CBFCYW01. The sequence continues at coordinate 2,172 of CBFCYW010000035.1, read as the reverse complement.
GAACCCAAAAAAGGCAAAGGCAAGCAAGCCTGGCAGTGGCTGAAAAAGCGCGCCCGGCTGACCGCGCAATCCACCTTCGCGCTGGCCAGCGGTCTGAAACTCTCTTTCGACATTCCCGGCATCGGCAAAGCCAGCTTCGACCCGAAAGCCGCGCTGGAAGACGAGCGCAAACGCTGGGACAAAATCGAGCAGGAAGAAAAAGACGCCGCCGCAGCTGCCGATCCCTTCGCCGACTTCGCCGATCTGGCCTCGCTCTATTACGACTTCCAGTCGACCATGCAACGCATCACCGGCCGCGCCGGGGACAGCGACGACGAACCCAAACTCAACCTGCTGTTTCTGATCGACGACCTCGACCGCTGCCTGCCGGAAAAGGCCGTGCAGATGCTCGAAGCGATCAAGCTGTTTCTCGACGTGCCCGGCTGCGCCTTCGTGCTGGCGCTGGACGACGAAGTGGTCGAACGCGGCATCGCCCACCGCTACCGCGACTACCTGCAAAACCACGACCGCCAGTTCGACGCCGTCGCCCACAGCCTGCACCCGACGCGCTACAAGGATTTTGAAAGCCAGCGGCAGGTCGCCCCGCAGGCGCCGATCACCGGCGCCGAATATCTGGAAAAAATCGTGCAGATTCCGCTGCGCATTCCGCCGCCGCGCCGCGACGGCATCGGCGACTTTCTGCGCCAGCACTACCCGAAACTGTTCGTCGCAGCCGAAGAACCGGAGCCGGAAGACCCCGAGGAGCATGCAGCCCGCGGCAAACACCGGCCCGACGAGCGCGACCCGCAGCGGCAGAAGCCGGACCGCCAGCAAGCCGAACTGCTGGCCCTGTTCCAGCGCGCCGTGCCGGCCAACCCGCGCAAGCTGATCCGCTCCGCCGAGCTGCTCGACTTGCAACTGCGCGTCGCCGCCGCGCGCGGCTGGCAGCGCATCGACCGGCTCACCCTCGCCCGGCTGGTGCTGCTGCAGCTGTTTGCGCCGGAGGTCTACCGCTTCTGCCAGCGCCAGCCCTACCACACCTTTTTGACGCAGCTGGAACAGTGGCACAGCGAACGCCTGTTCGTCGGCCGCAACCGGCTGGAAGACGCGGTGAAAGCCGAGCTGCGCGAACAGCGCAAACAATTGAGCAAAACCGAAAGCGACGCCAGCACAGTCGACGAGCGGGTCAAACGGCTCGAAGAGCTGATGCTGCCGCTGATCAGCCGGCTGCGCGACTGCCAGTGCCAGCGCGGCACCTTCGATCCGGTCAGGCTGATCGACCCGAAACAGCCCAGCGACAGCGGCCTGCGCCGCTACTTCGATCTGCTCGACGATCGCCCCGACGACAGCGCGCGCAAAGCGCAATCGGCGGCGAGTGAATTTGAAACTGCAGAGGATGCGTGGCCCGCCGAACTGGCCGACCCCAGCCTGTTCGTCAGCCTCGCCACCTCCAGCGACCCGCTGCACTGGCGCGAAGCGACCGAAAGTGAAGCAAGCGCCCTCGCCGGCCACCAGCTGCCGGCCGAGCTCTTCGAGCAGATTCTGCCCGCCATCAAAGACTTTGAGCCGGATCAATTGCTGCGCTGGAGCGAACACTTTTTCGACCACCTCAGCCCCGCCCAGCTCGAACAGCTCTACCGCGACAGCCGGTTGCTGGCGAAGATCAACGAGCTGCTGAAAAAGGACGCCGACGCATGAGCCGACCACCGCAACAGATGATGCGCCGTGCGCTGCAACTGCTGTCGCGCAAGATCAACCCGGCGCACAGCCCGGATCTGCAGCCGATCAGCCTGGCGAAACTGGGCTGCGAAGCCGCCGACCTGCGCCGCGTGCCGCTGGGGGTGATGAATCTGCGCGGCATCGATTTCGGCGCCGCGCAGATGCCGGACGAAGCCGCCGCGATCGCCGGCTCGGTGTTTGCCGACTGCCAGCTCGACCTCAGCCGGCTCGAAGCCAACTTTTCGCCGCAACAGTTGTCCAAATTGGCCTTACCCGCCCAAGGCAACTCCTTGCCTTGGGCGGGTAAGGCCCCACTGCCTGCCAGCCTCCCCCTGCACCTCTCCACCCCGCTGCGCTCGGGCTACAGCTGCGTGATTCAGCTCGCGGACGGGCGGCTCTGCTCGGCGGGGTACGACAATACGCTGCGCCTGTGGGATGCCGATGCCGGAACCTGTTCCGCCACGCTCGAGGGGC
>CBFCYW010000034.1:0-30126 GCA_965602395.1 uncultured Chromatiales bacterium | reverse complement strand
CGAGTTCACCCCAACCACTACTCGAATAATTGTTCCTTCTGCCACTTGGTCTCAGAGGCTCATTGAAGAGCATGAGGATGAGCAACAATGGCAAACACTCCAGTACAGCCAAATAATGGATGAAGAGTTAGCCATGCAATACGTGGAGCCGTACCGATGGGTAGCCGTAGAACTGAACAACACATAACAAGTACATCCAGCCGACCCGCAACTCCGCGCGGCTATTTGCGCATGGCTTCGCCATTATTGCGCAAAAGCCGCACTCCGTTGCTGTCGGCTGATGTTGAGCGTTATAGGCTTGAAATGGCCATCAATCTCTCAGGTGAAAATTAATGGATGCAGAGAAAATAAAATTACTCAAAACGGAGAAAGAATGCTTAAATTTGGCCAAAAATGCCAAAAGAAAAGGCCGAGAAGACATAGCGGAAGCAGCACTCCATCGAGCAGAGGAGATCAGAATTGAATCTGCCATTAAATCAGGTCGTCGTCCCGATATTAATTATCATTTTATTGGGTTAAAAAACGGCGACAAATTAGTCATTGAAGGAATCGGAGTCGAAGCGGAAGTATATTCGGAGCGAACGCTTTCGTATAAGGGTAGAGAGGTCTACATTACTCCGCTGGAGGACGAACTGATAGCGTCAGGAATCCCAAGGAAATCTATAGTCGGTAAATGGGCGGTACAAAAAACCGGAGAAAACCTCAACGACTTATACGAAATTTCTTATGGCCCAAAAGCAGCTCAATAAAGCGCCCAATAATTGGGGTCAGAATAAGATTTTTCGAACAATTGGGGTCAAAACAAGATTTTTCTAGCAAGACTCTAATAGCCACAGATGAGAGCGCCATTCGGGTCAGAACAAAATTTTTTCTGCGCTGGTGGCAGCCCGCATAATCTGTCTATCAGTCTAGCGCTGTGTATCAGGCAGAGAACGCGGAGCCTTCGGCTCGGTGCAATGCGCTTCGCTTATTGCTCCCTACCAATCTGATCCGTCGTTTCGGGCGTCGACACGCAATCCCGTGCCATCGATGTGGATTCCCGCGTTCGCGGAAATAACTGCGCGGGGCGACGTATCCCGTGAAAGGTGAGAGCCGGCCCCGGCTTGCAGGTACAATACGCGGCTGGTTTTTCGCCGCTGCCATCGCAGCATTCGCTTTTCCAGCCTCACCGCGCCCGCCCCGCGCAGGATCAACACCTTGAGCCAGCTCGCCTTTTCCTCCCTCAAACTGCGCCCCGAGCTGCTCGGCAATCTGGCCACGCTCGATTACGCGCAGATGACGCCGATTCAGGCGCAGAGCCTGCCGCAGGTGCTGGCCGGCAGGGATGTGATCGGGCAGGGCAAGACCGGCTCGGGCAAGACTGCGGCCTTCGCGCTGGGTCTTCTGAACAGGCTCGATGCGAAGCGATTCAGCGTGCAATCGCTGGTGCTGTGCCCGACGCGCGAGCTGGCCGATCAGGTCGCGCAGGAGATCCGCAAGCTGGCGCGGGCGATTCCCAATGTGAAGGTGCTGACACTGTACGGCGGCGTGCCCTACGGGCCGCAGATCGGCTCGCTGGAGCACGGCGCGCACATCGTCGTCGGCACACCGGGGCGGGTGCTCGATCACCTGGAAAAGGGCAGGCTGAAGCTGGATGCGCTCGACGCGCTGGTGCTGGACGAGGCCGACCGCATGCTCGACATGGGCTTTCAGGAGGCGTTGGATGCGATCATCGAGCGCGCGCCGCGCCAGCGTCAAAGCCTGCTGTTCAGCGCGACTTATCCGGAGCGGATTCAGTCCATCGCCAGGCGCCTGATGCGCGATCCGCTGATGGTGAAAGTGGAAGCCACCCACGACAACTTCAGCATTCAACAGCATTTTTTTAAGGTCGATGACGACCGCCAGCGGCTGATGGGGCTGCGCCTGCTGCTGCTGAAATTTTTGCCGGAATCGACGCTGATTTTCTGCAACACCAAACGCGAGACGCAGGCGGCGGCCGATTATCTGCGCGAGCACGGCTTCAGCGCGCTGGCGCTGCACGGCGATCTCGAACAGCGCGACCGCGACCAGACGCTGATGCGCTTCGCCAACAAGAGCGCCTCTATTCTCGTGGCCACCGATGTCGCCGCGCGCGGGCTGGATATCGAGTCGCTGGACGCGGTGATCAATTACCAGGTCGCCCACGACCCGCAGGTGCACGTGCACCGCATCGGGCGCACCGGCCGCGCCGGCAGTCGCGGGCTGGCCTGCACCCTGTGGAGTGGTGACGAGGGGCATCGCGTGGCGCAGATCGAGTGCGAGCTGGACCCGATCAGGGACAGCAAAAATCTGCCGGGACCAAATGTGCTGGCCAGGCCGGTGATGCAGCCGCCGAATACCACTTTGCAGATCTCGGCCGGCAAAAAGCAGAAGATCCGCCCGGGTGATATTCTCGGCGCGCTGACCGGCGAGGACGGTGTTCCCGGCAAGCAGGTGGGCAAGATTCACGTCGCCGATAATTGGGCCTATGTGGCGGTGCACCGCAGTGCGGGAAAGGCGGCGCTGAAGAAGCTCGGTAACGGTAAATTGAAGGGGCGATCTTTCCGCGTCCGGCATATTCGCCACTGATCGTCGCCGGACTTTTTTTACATCTATTTTTTCGATAGAGCCAAATCGTGAACAATAACGACGTTTTGCGCCGCCTGCGCTACGCTTTTGATTTTAGTGATGATCGGATGATTGCTCTGTTCGCACTGGCGGATCACAAAGCCAGCCGCGCGGAAATCAGCAGTTGGTTGAAAAAGGAAGAAGACCCGGATTACCGCCGCTGCGATGACCGTTTGCTGGCGACCTTTCTCAACGGCTTCATCAACCACAAGCGCGGCAAGCGCGAAGGCCCTCAGCCCGAACCGGAGCAGCGGCTGAATAATAATCTGATCCTGCGCAAGCTGAAGATTGCGTTGAATCTAAAAGACGACGACATACTGGATATTTTATCCCTGGCCGGGCAGAAGTTGAGCAAGCACGAGCTGAGCGCGTTCTTTCGCAAGCCGGGGCACAGGCACTATCGCGAGTGTCAGGATCAGGTGCTGCGCAATTTTCTCAAGGGCTTGCAGCTCAATTATCGTCCGGGCTGAGGCTGGCCGGACGATAGCAGCAGCGCCGGCCGGGCAAGCGCAGCAGTTTTGCAGAGCTTCCTAAACTGACCCGGTTTTCTTGCGGGGTTTGTGTGCTCGGCGGGCGGTACTCTATCGGATGTCGAGTGGCCTCATCGCGGCCGGGGGTGAGTCCCGTGATCGATCGGCCCGATCGACCACGGGATTGAGCACAGTTGTGTGTGTTTATTCCCGCACGACGGTAACCGAGCAACCTGCGTGTCGCGCCACTCGAGCCGAGTTGGGGCCAAGCAGGAAATCGGCCAGCGACGGACGGTGCGCACCCATCACGATGTGGTCGATGTTGAGATCTTTAGCGGCTTCGACGATCTCGCGATAGACGGTGCCATTTTCGACCACCACGCCGCCCTGCATTTCCTTCGGAATGCCCTTGCTGGCGAGTTCTCTCAGTTCCTTTGCGGCATCGTCTTTCCACTCCTGCAGCGGATACTCGGCCGAGCCGTGCATTTCGCCGCGCACCGCGTAACGCTGGTCGATACCCGCGGGAATCCCGGGAATGACCGTCATCAGGTAGATCTTGGCGTCCTTGACGCCGGTGGCCATCTGAACCGTTTTTTCGATCACGCCGGAGGACAGGTGTTCGTCTTCCAGATCGATGGGTGCCAGGTAATTCATGGTCATGTCTCCTAGATAGCTGAACCTGTGACTTGAGGAAGCCCATGCAAAACTGCTGCGCTTGCCCGGCCGACTTTGAAAACAGGCTCAACATGCTCATTTACTTCAGCGTAAATTGCTTTCTTCACCTGTGTTCTCCGTGCCGGGCGGCGTTCACCACGTTTTGTCGAGCCCCCTAAACGTCTTCCGGCATCTTGAAGTCGCGCGGGCTGGGCAGGGACACCAGCCAGATTACCCACACGGTAAACAGGATCATCAGAATGTTGATGATCGATACGTCAGCGCTGAACGGCAGCGATTTGTCGGCCACGACGATTTTAGGCACCAGCGAACTGTGTGTCGGGATCGCGGGATCGATGACGTCCATCTCCCCGAGTGTTTCACGAATCGACTCTACCGTGTCGGCGCTGACCGGAATCGCGGTATTGGATCCGATGCCGGCTGTGCCGGGGCCGACTTCTCCGGTCGCCTGCGCGGTTTGCGCCGGGCTGGCGAGTACCATCTGAGTACTCACGGTGGTAATTGCTTCGCTCTGGCCGGTGTAGGTGTCCGCGGCAATCGTCGCCGGACGAATGAAGCTGAATGTCGCAGCGTGTCCGCCCTCAGCCCAGGCATCGAGCCCGATCAGCTTGTAGAGGCCGCTGCGCATCAGCAGAGCGAGTTCGCGTTGCTTCGACGGCACCATCAGGAACACGCCGTCGTGATCTTTGCCCAATCCTCTCAATAGCTCGGGCGTGCTGGCGTCGGAATTGATGATCTCGATATTGCCAGCCTTGCCCATGGAGCTTAACAGCATGTTGAGCACCACCGATGCACTGGAGCCTTCCGGCCCTGTGGCGATTTTGCCCATGTCGTCAAGCGAATCCGGCCCGATGCGGGTACTGAGCAAATGCGCCGACTTGTAGCCGAGTACCGCGAAGGCCTCCGCGGTGCTCTTGCTGACGGGGCCGTTTTCACCCAGGGCATAAAACGCTTCTGTTCCGACGATACCGACACGCGCCTCGCCACTGGCGAGCTTGCTGAGAGGATCGGGGGCCTTGACGAGATCGAGATCGCTGCCGGAGTAGCCGCTGCGAATGGCGCGCAAGGCGCGCGCCGTGTCGATATCGCGCGCAACGCCCGGATCGGCCACCACGGCGATGGATGCTACGTCGCCGCCGGTTGAGCCTTCGGGCAGCAGGCCTTTGGAGGCGAGAAAAGCCGCGGCAACGGTGGCGGCGGATTGAGCGTCGAGATCGACGGCCTTGTTCATCGCCTGCATGTCGGTAGGGGTGATGATACCGGCGAGACTCTCCAGGGCTTCGCGCAGGCCGGGGATGTTCTCCAGCGCGGCGGTCCGCACCAGCGGTGCCGCCTCGTAAACCGGGAAGAACTTGAGATTATCTTCCAGCACCAGCAGGTCGTACTCGGCGATCTGGCCGTCGGTCATGAAGAGTTCGCCAACATCCGCCGTGCCTTCCAGCAGGTCGGAAACGATCTTGTCCTTGCCCTCGGTGCCAACCGGGTGGGTGATCACGCTGGCGCCGCTAATGCCGTAGCGACGGTTCATCTGTTGCAGACCATCGGCGGGGCGTTGCAGGAAGTCATCTTCGACGGCATAGGTGAAGCTTGCGACCCCGGTCAAATCCCCGATGCTGCGCACGCCGAGTTCGGCGGCGCGTTCGCGGGTCATGACCATCGCGTAGTCGTTGGAGAAGCCGAATTTGCCGGTCAGCTCCAGCCCCAGTGGTTTGAACAGCTCGCTGACGCGGGCGGTGGACGCCGCGCCGTCACTGGTCGGCGCCTGGCCGAGAAAGGTCAGGCTGGTGCCGTTGTACTCGGGATAAACGTCGAGCACGTCCTGTTTGGTGGCCTCCATGATTTTCGATGTGGTGCCGAACGGGATGTTGCGCTCGACCGAAATGCCGGCGTTTTCGGCCATCTGGGCGATCATCTCGGCGAGGATCTGGCTTTCTGCAAATGGTTTGGCGCCGACGCGCAGGGTCTTACCGTCGTCGCCGGCACAGGAAGCCAGAGCGACGCAGAATGCGGCGATAACGATTCGTTTGATGATTGTCGTCATGATCAAGCCTCCTGTGCCGCGTTGCTATCGGACTCGCCGGAGTCGACGGGTCTGACTTCGGTATGGGTTTTGCGCACCACCGGATCTTCGCGCACCACGCGGAAGAACGCGGCGAGCTGCATGATGATGATGAAGGTGAACGGAATCGCGCCGGTAATCGCCATCGCCTTGGCCACCTGAATGCTCTCGGTGACGATGGTGGCGACGGTAATGCCGGTGATGATGATGCCCCAGGTCAGCTTCAGCTTAGTGGTCGGGTTCAGGCTGCCGCGGCTGGTCATCATGCTGATGACGAAGGTGCCGGAGTCGGCGCTGGTGACCAGGAAGATGAAGATCAGGCACACCGCGAGGAAGTTCAGCAGCGTGGTGCCCGGGAAGTATTCGAAGAACACGAACAGGGCGCCGGCCACGTCGGCGAACACGCTTTCGGTAATTCCGCCGGCGCCGAACATCTCGATGTGAATGGCGGCGCCGCCGAAGGCCGCGAACCACAGCATGGAAACGATGGTCGGAACCCCGACGACGTAGATGACGAATTCGCGAATGGTGCGGCCGCGGCTGATGCGCGCAATGAAGATGCCGACGAAGGGTCCCCAGGCGAGCCACCAGATCAGGTAGGTCAGGGTCCAGCCGTGGAACCAGTTCCAGGAACCGGCCGGGGTGTAGGCGTAAGTCTTGAACGACATCGGAACCAACTGGATCAGGTAATCGCCGATGGCGTAGACGAACGACTGAAACAGGTAGGCAGTCGGACCGCCGAACAGCACCACCAGCAGGATCAGGATGGCGACGATCATGTTGATGTTGCTGAGGATCTTGATGCCCTTATCGACGCCGGTACAGGCCGACAGCAGGAAGCAGATCGTCATCACCACGATGATGATCATGCTCATGGTGACGTCCTGCGGCGTGTCGAATACCGCCGACATGCCCGAGCGCACCATCAGCGTGCCCATCGCCAGCGATCCGGCGAGGCCGAAGATGACCGCAATGACCGCGAGGATGTCAGCGGTGTTGCCAACCTGGCGCAGGGTGTTTTTACCGAAAATGTTCTTGAAGCCAACCAGGATCGGGGTCGAAACCATCGACGGCAAGCCGAGGCGGAAGGTGAAATAGGCGATCACCAGCGCACAGCAACCGTAGATCGACCAGGCGTGCAGACCCCAGTGGAGGTTGGTGATGACCATCGCATTGCGCGCCGTCATGGCGGTTTCGGGTTCGCCGACCGGAGGGGTAGCGAAATGGTAAATCGGTTCGGCGACGCCCCAGAACAACAGGCCGGAACCCATGCCGGCGGCGAATAGCATGGCGACCCAGGAGCCGGTGCTGAATTCGGGCTCGTCGGTATCGGCGCCGAGCTTGATATCGCCGTACTTGGAAAAGGCGAGCGCAGCCATGATGACCAGGAAAGTCGTACACAGCAGGAGGAAATACCAGTCCAGCGCGGTCAGTGAGTAATCCACCAGCCATTGCGCCGCCCCGGTCATCGAATCGGGAGCGACGACGCCCCAGATCGCGATCGCCGCACACAGGACGAGTGAAACGAGCATTACAGTATTCATGCGAGTGACTCCCCTTCGGCCGGCCTGATCTGCCTCAGGCCTTTGTTTTTTAAGACCCCCACACGCAAAGCGCCATGTGATTCGGCGACGCTTTCAGCGCCTGGCCAGATTAAAGTGAACAGCCGGTAATGTCTAACAGGGTAATTGTCAAGACCGCGTTGGATACGCGGGCATGATCCGAAAGAGTTCGGGCTGGTTTGATACCAGCCTTTCATCACCTCGGCCGAATCTCGCGGGTCCAGCGTTTTCTGTATCGGGCGCTGATTATTTCAGGCGCCGGCGATGAGCTGGCAACCCTCCCACCCGATCCCGAGCAGGAAATTCACCACGCAAAGTGGCCCGCAGCTGTTGGGTAAAAGCGCGCTATGAGTCAGGCGTTCAGAACCTGGTTTGCGCTGACTGCGACACCGCTCTTGATTCGCTTCAGCAAGCGATAGCGGTGAGGCGGCAGATCGGCGACAGCGACGCACTGTGTGCGACGCTGTTCAATACGGCTTACACCCCTCTGTAAAACGGCGATCAGACGGAGGCGGGGCAGGCCTGGGTGGTGGACACTCTGGCGAAAAGAATGCCTGGCGAGGGCGCCGGATGCCTCGGCGGGCGGGTGAAAATCCTTGCCTGCCCGGCGGGCTGGCTGGATGGCCGGGGAAAGAAAGCTGCGCCGGGATGAATCCTGAGGCGCGTGCCTCACCCCGCCAGCAGCGCCCGACTGCGCTCTATCGGCAGGCGCGGGCCGAAGTGGCCGACGACCTCCGCGGCGGCGCGCGCGGCGAAGGCGCCGGCGGCGGGGAAATCCATGCCGCCGCTGCTGATGGCGTAGAGAAAGGCACCGGCGAACATGTCCCCGGCGCCGTTGCTGTCCACCAACCGGGCTGCGCAGGGTGCGACGCGGTGCTGCGCGCGGCCATCCCACAGTAGCGCGCCCTGTGAGCCGAGGGTGATGCACAGTTGCCTGGCCAGCGGTTTGAGCGCCTCCAGCGCTGCTTGTGCCGAATCCGCGCCGGCCATCAGGCAGGCTTCGGCCTGGTTGCAAAACAGCAGATCGACGCGGTTGCCGATCATCTCCAGCAGGCCGTCGCGGAAGAACTGCACCATGTTCGGGTCGGACAGCGACAGCGCGGTTTTCACCCCGGCCAGCTCGGCGCAGTGGCGGGCGTGGATCGCCGCGCGCCGACCGGCATCGGCGGAGACCAGATAGCCTTCCAGATAAACGTACCGGCTGGCGGCGATGGCGTCCTCGTCGATCTCCGCGTCGGACAGATCGCCGGTGATGCCGAGATAGGTGTTCATGGTGCGCTCGGCGTCCGGCGTCACCAGCACCAGGCAGCGACCGGTGTCGCCGGGCGGGCGGTGGCCGTCGTGGATGTTGCTGTCGACGCCGCAGGCGCGCAGATCGCGCAGGTAGAAATCCCCGGTCTCGTCGTTGGCGACCTTGCAGGAGTAGAACGCGCGGCCGCCGAACTGGGCCACGGCGATGATGCTGTTGGCCGCCGAGCCGCCGGAGGCGCGGGTGTGCTCGAAGCCCTCCAGCCCGGCGACCAGCTCCTCCAGCCGCGGCCGCTCGACCAGCGTCATCACCCCCTTGTCGAGGCCGAGGGCGTCCAGCGCCGCGGCGCTGATGCGGAATTCACTGTCCACCAGCGCGTTGCCGATGCCGTAGACGTCGTAAGTCATGGGGTCTCTCCGTTCGAGAAAAGGCACACAGTATGCGTTCGTGTAGTGGATTATCCCGCCAATTGCCGGCTGCGCGCCGCGCTCGCCGCCTGTGCCGCAGCGACTTCACCGCGGCATCGCAGCGCCAGCGGGCCGGCGCCAAAGCCGCGTTCGGATTGCCAAGCGGCCCCGCGGGACTTACCATTTCCGCCCTTTTGCGGCCGCTCCGAGGCCGATATTTCAGGAAGCCAGAATTGTGATGCGTAGCCACTACTGCGGCCAGATCGACGCCGCACTGCTCGACCAGCAAATCACCGTCTGCGGCTGGGTCAACCGCCGCCGCGACCACGGCGGGGTGATCTTTGTCGATCTGCGCGACCGCGAGGGGCTGCTGCAGGTGGTCTTCGACCCGGATGACCCGGAGGTCTTTCGGATCGCCGAATCGCTGCGCAACGAGTTCGTGATCCGCGTCAGCGGCCGCGTCCGACGGCGTCCCGAGGGCACCGTCAACCCGGATCTGCCCAGCGGCGAGATCGAGGTGCTGGGCCTGCAGCTGGAGGTGCTCAACCGCGCCGAGACACCGCCGTTTCAGCTCGATGATGACGTCTCCGAGGAGCAGCGGCTGCGCTATCGCTACGTCGATCTGCGCCGTCCGGAGATGCAGCTGCGCATGCGCATGCGCGCCAACATCACCCGCTACCTGCGCAGCTATCTGGACGACAATGGCTTTCTCGACATCGAAACGCCGACCCTGACCCGCGCCACCCCCGAGGGCGCGCGCGACTATCTGGTGCCGAGCCGCACCCACCAGGGCCAGTTCTTCGCCCTGCCGCAGTCGCCGCAGCTGTTCAAGCAGCTGCTGATGATGGGTGGCTGCGACCGCTACTACCAGATCGCCCGCTGCTTCCGCGACGAGGATCTGCGCGCCGACCGCCAGCCGGAGTTCACCCAGCTGGACATCGAGATGTCCTTCGTCGATGAGGACGACATCATGAACCTCACCGAGGACATGATGCGCGAGCTGTTCGCCGAGGAGCTGGAGACGCCGCTGCCCAAGCCGTTCCCGCGCATGACTTACGCCGAGGCCATGCGCCGCTTCGGTTCGGACAAGCCGGACCTGCGCATCCCGCTGGAGCTGATCGACGTCTCCGACCTGATGGCCGGGGTCGATTTCAAGGTCTTCTCCGGCCCGGCGGCGGACCCGGCCGGGCGGGTCGCCGCGCTGCGCCTGCCGCAGGGCGGCAAGCTCAGCCGCAAGGAGATCGACGACTACACCAAGTTCGTCGGCCGCTACGGCGCCAAGGGTCTGGCCTACATCAAATGCAACGAGGTGGCCCGCGGCCGCGAGGGGCTGCAGTCGCCGATCCTCAAATTCCTGCCCGATGAAGTGATCGCCGAGATCGTCTCGCGTACCGAAGCCGGCGACGGCGACATCGTGTTCTTCGGCGCCGACAAGGCCAGCGTGGTCAACGAGGCGCTGGGCGCGTTGCGCGTGCAGCTCGGCCACGATTGCGGTCTGGTCGAGCGCGGCTGGCGGCCGCTGTGGGTGGTCGATTTCCCGATGTTCGAGTACGACCAGCGCGACAAGCGCTGGCAGGCGCTGCACCACCCCTTCACCGCGCCCTGCGTCGATGACCCGGCAGAGCTGGAGAGCAACCCCGGCGAGCTGCTCTCGCGCGCCTATGACATCGTGCTCAACGGCAGCGAAATCGGCGGCGGTTCGATCCGTATCCACCGCCCGGAAATGCAGCAGAAAGCGCTGGAAGTGCTGGGCATAGGCCCTGAAGAGGCCGAGGAGAAGTTCGGCTTCCTCATCCGTGCACTCAAATACGGTGCGCCGCCGCACGGCGGTCTGGCCTTCGGTCTCGACCGGCTGGTGATGCTGATGACCGGCTCCGAGTCGATCCGCGACGTGATGGCCTTCCCCAAGACCCAGAGCGCCGCCTGCCCGCTGACCAGCGCCCCCGGCGCCGCCGGCGAGGGCCAGCTGCGCGAGCTGGGCCTGCGCGTGCGCAAGCCGCAGGCCGCGGCCGACGACGGCGGCGAGGCGGGCTGATGATCGCCATCGACGGCGGCCGATGGCGGCGGTGAGCGCCGCGACAGACGAAACCACGGGGCGCTACAAGCGCCCCGAATCGGTACTGGTGCTGGTCTACACCAGCGCCGGCGAAGTGCTGCTGCTGCGCCGCGCCGATGATGCCGATTTCTGGCAGTCGGTCACCGGCAGCCTGGAGCCGGATGAAACCCCGGCGCAGGCCGCGCCGCGCGAGCTGGCCGAGGAAACCGGTATCACCGGGGTCGCGCCGCGCGATCGGCAGGCTTCGACCCGCTTCGTCATCTACCCGCAGTTCCGCCACCGCTACGCGCCGGGCGTGACGCACAACCTCGAACACGTCTTCACCGTCGAACTGGCGGCGCCGGTGGCGGTGCGACTGGCGCCGCGCGAGCACCTCGAATACCGCTGGCTGGCGCGCGACGAGGCCATCCGCCTGGCGCGCTCGCCGAGCAATCGCGCCGCCATCGAGCGCTTCGTGCCGGCGCCGCGCGGCGGCTGATCGGCGCGCTCAGTCGGTCGCGCGGCACAGCCGCCAGGCCGCCCACAAACCCAGCAGCAGCAGCGGTAGTCCGGCGGCGAAGATCCAGCGCGCCACGCGCGTCGCGCTGGCCGCGTCGATGCCGTCGGCGAAGCCCAGCGCGTTGGCGATGATGCCCACCCCGGCGGCGCCCAGCGCGCAGCCGGCGCGCTGCACGGTGGGCAGCGCGGCACTGACCCGCGCCCGCTCGCCGGCATCGCGCACCGGGTCGAAGCCGGCGGTGGCGCGACGCAGCACGAAGCCCCAGGCCATGCCGAAGCCGGCGCCCTCGCCGGCCGCCAGCAGGGCGATGGCCCACAGCGGGCCGAGCGGCATCAGCAGCGCCAGCCCGGCGGTGCAGCACAGGATCAGCCCCGCGCCGCCGAGAATCGGCAGCCCGTCGTGCGCCGCCGGGGTGCCGGCGGTGGCCACCGCGCCCAGCGTCCAGCCGATCGAACCCAGCGCGATGATGTAGCCGGCGGTCAGCGCCGAGCTGCCGTGCAGGGTGCTCAGCAGCACCGGCCCGTAGGCGCTCAAGGCGATGGTCGCCGCCGCCAGGCAGAGCACCAGCAGCAGTGCCGCGCCGCTGGCGCCGCGCGGATCGAACTGGCCGCGCGGCAGCAGGCGATCGGCATCGCGCGCGGCGTCCAGACGCAGGAACAGCCACAGCCCGGCGGCACCGGCCAGCAGCAGCAGCGCCGGCGGCAGGCCGACGTCGATACCCGCCGCGGCGATCAGCAGAATCGCCAGCGACAGTACCAGCAGGCGCCGCCAGGGCAGGCGCTGTGCGGGCGGATCGGCTGCCGGCGCGCCATCCGCCGCGGCCCTGCCAGCGCTGTGGGTCGCGCTGTGGGCCGCGCTGTCGGCCGGCAGGGTGCGCTGGACGATGGCGATCAGCGCCAGCGCCTGCAGGGCGAAGAAAACGAAGCCACCGCGCCACATGTCCAGTGCCGCGAACACCCCGCCGATCAGCGGCCCGGTGAAGGCCGAGGCGCCCCAGACCATCGAGATCAGCGCCATCACCCGCGGCAGCAGTGCGCCGGGGAACAGGCCGCTGGCGGCGACCAGCGCCACCGCCACCAGCGCGCCGCCGCCGAGCCCCTGCAACAGGCGGCCGAGCAGCATCGTCTGCATCTGCGGCGCCAGTGCGCTGAGCAGGCAGCCGATGGCGTAGAGCAGGGCGGCGTAGCGCATCGCCCCGCGCACGCCGAAGCGCAGTGCCAGCAGGCCGCTGGCGGCGCCGGCGGTGATCGAGCCGATCTCGTAGAGGGCGATGGTCCAGGCGATGAAGGCGCTGCCGCCGATGTCGGCGATGATCTCCGGGATCATGGTCGCCACCAGCAGGCCGTCGGCGGCGTGCAGCCACACGCCGAGGCTGAGCGCGGCGATGCGCGCGCCGCGCCCGGAGCGCAGCAGCGCGAGCCAGCCGTCGGCGGTCGCGTCGCCGCTGGAATCTGCTGGCTGCTCGCTGGGCAACGGCATGCTCCCGAGGTTGTTGCGGCCCGCGATGGCGATCGCCGGATGCGGGCCGGGCAGGGCGGCGTAGTGTGCTACAGGCACCGCGCGGCTGCTAGCATCGGCGTTTTGGCAGGTGCTGGAGAGGTCGATGGGTCGGCAAGCGGATGTTGTGCAGGTCGATGACGCCGGCGGCGGACGCGAGTGCGTGGTGCTGCTGCACGGCATCTGGCTGACCGGGCTGGAGCTGTGGCCGCTGGCGCGACGGCTGCGCGCCGCGGGCTACACAGTGCGCATCTTCCGCTACCCCAGCCTGCGCCGCAGCCCGGCGCAGAATGCCGATGCGCTGCAGCGCTGGCTGGCGGATATCGACGCGCCGGTGGTGCATCTGATCGGCCACAGCCTCGGTGGGCTGGTGCTGTTGAATCTGCTCGCCCGACACCCGGGATGGGATGAGGGCCAGCGGACGGGCCGGCTGCTGTTGCTCGGCTCGCCGGTCCACGGCAGCGGCGTCGCCGCGCGCCTGGCGCGGTATCGCTGGACGCGACTGCTGCTCGGTCGCGCGCTGCCGGGCGGGCTGGACGGCAGCGCGCCGCGCGCGCGCGCAGATCGCGATATCGGCGTCATCGCCGGCGACCGCCCGGGCGGGGTGGGTGCGCTGATCGGCGGTTTGAGCGGTGCCAACGACGGCACGGTGAGCGTCGCCGAGACGCGTCTGCCCGGTGCCGCGCACTGTGTGCTGCCGCTGGGCCACCTCGGCCTGATCCTGTCGCCGCGCTCGCTGCCGGCGATCCTCGCCTTTCTGCGCAGCGGCGATTTTTGAGCCGCGCGGGCATCGATGTGGCCGCTGCCTGGGGGCTGCGCGATGCTACAATGCGCGGCTGTTTTGGCGGGCGGGCAGTGGCGCTGCAGGCCAAATCCACCGGAAAACTCACGAGATAAGACATGGCAGGACACAGCAAGTGGGCCAATATCCAGCACCGGAAAAAGGCCCAGGACGCCAAGCGCGGCAAGATTTTCACCAAGCTGATCCGCGAGATCACCGTGGCCGCGCGCGCCGGTGGCTCAGACCCGGCGGCCAATCCGCGCCTGCGCCTGGCGGTGGACAAAGCGCTCGGCGCCAATATGCCGCGCGACACCATCGAGCGCGCCGCCAAGCGCGGTGCCGGCGAGTTGGGTGACGTCAATTACGAGGAGGTCCGCTACGAGGGCTACGGCACCGCCGGGGTGGCGATCATGGTCGATTGCATGACCGACAACCGCAATCGCACCGTCGCCGAGGTGCGCCACGCCTTCAACAAGTACGGCGGCAATCTCGGCACCGACGGTTCGGTGGCCTATCTGTTCGAGAAGCTCGGCGTGCTCAGCTACGCCGAGGGCGACGAAGATGCGATCATGGAGGCGGCGCTGGAGGCCGGCGCCGAGGACGTGCTCGCCAGCGATGACGGCTCCATCGAGGTCACCACCGGCGAGGACAGCTTCGTCGATGTGAAGGAGGCGATGGTCGCGGCCGGCTTCGCGCCGGATGACTCTGAAGTGACCATGCGCGCCGCCACCAATATCGAGCTGGATGTGGAATCCGCACAGAAGCTGCTGCGGCTGCTCGACGTGCTCGAAGACCTCGACGACGTGCAGGATGTCTACAGCAACGCCGAGATCCCCGCCGAGGCGTACGACTGACTCGTGATCCGCATTCTCGGCATCGATCCGGGCTCGGTGGTCACCGGCTGGGGGCTGCTGGAGAGTGACGGCGCGCGCAGTCTGCATCTCGCCCACGGCCACATCCGCGTGCGCGGCGAATCGCTGCCGCAGAAGCTGGGCTGCATTTTCGCCGAGGTCGGTGCGCTGATCGAGCAACACCAACCGGCTGAATTGGGCATCGAGCAGGTGTTCGTCGCGCACAACGCCATGTCTGCGCTGAAGCTTGGCCAGGCCCGTGGTGCGGCGATCTGCGCCGCCGCCGCGCGCGACCTGCCGGTGGCCGAGTACGAGCCGCGGCTGGTCAAGCAGGCCATCGTCGGCAGCGGCGCGGCCAGCAAGCAGCAGGTGCAGCACATGGTTGGCGTGCTGCTCAATCTCGATGGCCGGCTGCAGGCGGACGCCGCCGACGGCCTGGCCATCGCCCTCTGTCACGCTCATCTGCGCGGCGTTGCGCCGGAAATGCGCGTGGCCACCCGCCGCAGGAGGTCGCGCAGGCGATGATTGGACGACTGGCCGGGGTGCTGCTGGAAAAGCGCCCACCGTTTTTGCTGATCGATGTGGGCGGCGTCGGCTACGAGGTCGAAGCGCCGCTGTCGACCTTCTACGACCTGCCGCAGACCGGCGAGCCGCTGGTGCTGTACACCCATCTGGCGGTGCGCGAGGACGCCCATCTGCTGTTCGGCTTTGCCAGCGACGCCGAGCGCCGGCTGTTCCGCGAGCTGATCAAAATCAGCGGCGTCGGCGCGAAAGTCGCGTTGGCGATCCTCTCCGGGATGAGCGCCAGCGAGTTCGCCACCTGTGTGCAGGCCGGGGACGTGAAGGCGCTGACCCGCATGCCGGGGATCGGCAAAAAGACCGCCGAGCGATTGATCGTTGAGATGCGCGACCGGCTGGATAAAGCCTTGGCGGGCGGGGATGTGAGCCTGCCGAATACGGCGTCGCCGGCCGCTGCGGCCTGTGCCGGCGATGAGGCGCAGGCGGCGCTGATCGCGCTGGGCTACAAGCCGGCGGAGGCGGCGCGGCTGATCGGTGCGGTCGGCGGGCAGGCGCAGACCACCGAGGAGCTGATCCGACTGGCGCTGCGCGGCGCCGCGGGCTGAGATCGGCCCGGTGTGCCGGGTTAAGCGGTGCAGCCCTGGCTGCGTATCGCCTCGCTGTCCAGGCCGGGGCCGTCGAGCAGCATCCCGCGCAGCGCCCGACCGGCATCGCTCTGCGCGTTGCGGCTCGGTGCGAACAGTTGCAGGGCGAGGCAGTTCTGGCGAAAGTCCGGTGCCGGCAGCTGTTGCAGCTCGCCGCTGGCGACCAGGTACTCGACCAGATGCTCGGGCAGCTGCGCCCAGCCAGCACCCTGGCGCACCAGCGCCAGCGCGGCCTCCGGACTGGCGACCTGCCAGCGCGCTTCGCGCTCCAGTTCCGATTCCTGCCACAGCACGGCCAGACGCGCTGTGGCACCCTGCTCGGCGAGCACTGCGGCCAGCGCCGGGGTGGCCACCGGCAGCAGCTGAACCTGGGCGCAGGGTTCGCCGGGCACGTGCTCGACACCCGAGGAGGTGATGATCAGATCCGCGCTGGCGTCTTCGATGGCGGCGCGGCATTCGGCGGGTGAGGCGGCGCGCCAGCGGATGGCGCCGGCGGTCTGCGCGTCCAGCCCGGCGAGCACCGCGGCCAGCCACTCCATGGGGTAGCTGTGGTCGACCAGCAGACTCAGCGCCTGCGGTGGGCACTCACCGATGTCGCCGGCCATGTTTTCCAGCGAGCGGGCGACGCGGGTCAGGGCGCGCGAGTGGCGCAGCAGCAGCTCGCCCTCCGGGGTCAGCTGGGCTTTGCGGCCGCGGATGGTGAGCAGGCGCACGCCGAGCTGCTCCTGCAGTTTGTTGACCGCGTGGCTGAGGGTCGAGTGACTGCGGTGGAGGGCTTCCGCAGCGGGTACGAAACCGCCGTAATCGATCACGGCCTGCAGTACTCGCCATTGTTCCAGCGTCGTCTTATGGGGCGTCGTTTGCATTGCTCGTCGGGTGTCTGGCCACGGGATTCGCCAAGCATGCCGAAACCCCGCGCGACGCAGGTGGAAGCGGATCACAGCCGGGGATGACGGCGTGCGCTTTTGCGGTGTGGATCGCATTTGTTAGCGTGGCCGGGGTTGGCGCGACGCGTCAAACCGGCGTCGCCAGCGGCGTATGCCTCTACGCGGCTGCCTGTTATGCTCGTCGACCATCACCGCGAGGCTTGCCATGCGCGACCCGGACAGCATCATTTCCCCCACTGTCAGCAGCGCTGAAGCCGCCGCCGAGCGCGCTTTGCGGCCGCGCCGGCTGGCCGACTACCACGGCCAGCCGCGGGTCAGCGAACAGATGGAAATCTTCGTCACCGCGGCGCGGCGACGCAGCGAGGCGCTCGACCACCTGTTGATCTTCGGCCCGCCCGGGCTGGGCAAAACCACGTTGGCGAATATCGTCGCCGCGGAGATGGGCGTGGACATTCGTCACACCTCCGGGCCGGTGCTGGAGCGCCCCGGCGATCTGGCCGCGCTGCTGACCAATCTGCAAGCCCGCGACGTGCTGTTCATCGACGAGATCCACCGCCTCAGCCCGGTGGTCGAGGAGGTGCTCTACCCGGCGATGGAGGACTGCCAGCTCGATATCATGATCGGTGAGGGGCCGGCGGCGCGCGCCATCAAACTGGAGCTGCCGCCGTTCACGCTGGTCGGTGCCACCACCCGCGCCGGGCTGCTGACCTCGCCGCTGCGCGACCGCTTCGGCATCGTCCAGCGGCTGGAGTTTTACGCCGTCGACGATCTGGCCGGCATCGTGCATCGTTCCGCCGGGTTGCTCGGCGTGGCCATCGATGATGGCGGCGCGCATGAGATCGCCCGCCGCGCACGCGGCACGCCGCGCATCGCCAATCGCCTGCTGCGCCGGGTGCGCGATTTCGCCGAGGTGCGCGCCGAGGGCCGCGTCGATGAGCCGGTGGCGCGCGCCGCGCTGGACCTGCTCGATGTCGACCACCACGGACTCGACCCGATGGATCGCAGGCTGCTGCTGGCGATCATGCAGAAGTTCGACGGCGGGCCGGTGGGCGTCGACAACCTCGCCGCGGCGATCGGCGAAGAGGCCGGCACCATCGAGGAAGTGATCGAGCCCTATCTGATCCAGCAGGGTCTGCTGATGCGCACGCCGCGTGGTCGCGTGGTGACCCGCAGTACCTGGCGGCACTTCGGCTTGCCCGCTGCGACGGCCGGCGAAGCGACGGATGATCTGTGGCCCGACGGATGACGGGCCAGCGGCCCGGATGGGCGACCGGCCCGGCGGCGGTTGCAGCGCGCAAGTTGCTGATTACTGCCCGGAAAAGCCTGTTGTGCCATGGGGTGCGCCCGGTACAATGCGCCCCGTCACATTTCGGAGCGCGGCATTTGTGCCTTTTTTTCACGGTTTTTCAGCGATTTGACCGCCGCGTAAGGATCTGCCCACGTGGCTGAGTTCAGTATCCCGGTGCGTGTTTACTATGAGGACACGGACGCCGCGGGGGTGGTCTACTACGCGAATTATCTGAAATTCATGGAGCGTGCGCGCAGCGATTATCTGCGCCATCTGGGCTTCGAGCAGAATGCCCTGCGTCGCCAGCACGGCGTCGCCTTTGTGGTGCGTCGCGCCAGTCTCGATTTTCGCGTCGCGGCGCGCTTCGAACAGCTGCTGACGGTCAGTGCGCGGATTGCCGCGCGGCGCCGCGCCAGCCTGGAGTTCGAGCAGACGGTGAGCCGCGAGGGCCGGCCGCTGGTCGCCGCCAGCGTGCAGATCGCCTGTGTCGATGCCGATTCGCTCCGCCCCAAAGCCATCCCGCAACATTTGAAAGAGGTGCTCGACGGTGAGTGCTGATCTGTCCTTCGCACACCTGATCGCCGAGGCCAGCCCGGTTGTGCAGGCGGTGATGGCCGCGCTGCTGCTGGCCTCGGTGCTCTCCTGGGCGCTGATCGTCAGCAAGGCGCGGCAGCTGAAACTGGCGCGGCGCAGCGCCCTCGCCTTTGAGGATCGCTTCTGGTCCGGCGGCGACGCCATCAGCCTGTACAAAGATCTGCAGGCCCGCGGCGGGCGGCTCGGCGGGCTGGAGCGGATCTTCGAGGCCGGCTTCGCCGAGTACGGTCGCCTGCACAAGCAGACCGGCAACGGCGAGATGATCATCGACGGCGCGCAGCGCGCTATGCGCATCGCCCTGTCGCGCGAGCAGGACAGCATCGAGACCAACATGAGCTTTCTCGCCACGGTCGGCTCGACCAGTCCCTACGTCGGCCTGTTCGGCACGGTGTGGGGGATCATGAATTCCTTCCGCGCGCTGGGCAATGTGCAGCAGGCGACCATCGCGATGGTCGCGCCGGGCATCGCCGAGGCGCTGATCGCCACCGCTATCGGCCTGTTCGCGGCGATCCCCGCGGTGATCGCCTACAACCGCTTCGCCCACGACACCGACCGCCTGCTCAATCGCTACGAGAACTTCCTCGAAGAGTTCACCAGCCTGCTGCACCGCCAGGTGCACGGCCGCGGCGAGCGCGGCTGAGGCGGCCATGCCCGGAGTCACCCCACGCAGAAAGCCGATGGCGGAGATCAACGTAGTCCCGTACATCGACGTGATGCTGGTGCTGCTGGTGATTTTTATGATCACCGCGCCGCTGCTGAAGACCGGCGTCGAGGTGGAGCTGCCGGCGGCGGATGCCGAAACCGTCGATAGCGAGCAGGATGAGACGCCGGTGATCGTCACCGTCGATCGCGACGGCCTGCTCTACCTGGGCGACGACGAAACGCCGCTGGATACCGTGCAGCTGCAGGAGCGCATCGGCGCTCTGCTGCGCCTGGCGCGCGAGCAGGGGCGCAAACCGCCAGTGCTGGTCGCCGGTGACGCGCGCGTCGATTACGGCGAGGTGGTGCGCGCGATGGCGGCGCTGCAGGCCGCCGGGGTTCCGCAGGTGGGCCTGCTCACCGATCCACCGGAGGACAACTGAGCATGTGGGATCTGATCCGCCGTCACCCGATCGCGGTCGGCGTCTCGGTGCTCGGCCACCTGGCGCTGCTGATCGCCTTTATCATCGGTTTCCGCTTTCCCGACGAGCCGGCCCAGCTGGCCGGCGATGAAGAGCCGGTGAAGGCCGTAGTGGTCGATAAGCAGCTGCTGCGCGAGGAGGAGGAAAAACTCCAGCGCGCCCAGAGCGAGCAGCAGGACAAGGAAGCCGAGCAGCAGCGCAAAGAGGAAGAAGAAGCGCAGCAACAGGCCGAGGCCGAAAAGCAGCGTAAGGAAGAAGAGGCCCGCAAACAGGCCGAGGCCGAAGAACAGCGCAAAGAAGAAGAGGCACGCAAACAGGCCGAGGCGGAAAAACAGCGCAAGGAAGAAGAGGCGCGCAAACAGGCCGAGGCCGAAAAGCAGCGCAAAGAGGAAGAGGCCCGTCAAAAGGCCGAGGCAGAAAAGCAGCGCAAGGAAGAAGAGGCCCGCAAACAGGCCGAGGCCGAAAAGCAGCGCAAAGAGGAAGAGGCGCGCAAAAAGGCCGAGGCCGAAAAGCAGCGTCGCGAGGAAGAGGCGCGGCAACGCGCCGAAGCCGAGCTGGCCGCGGCCATCGAGGCCGAGCGCGCCGCCGAGGAGGCAGCTGTCGCCTCGCGCGCCGAAGAGCGTCGCCTCGCCGGCCTGCGCGCCCAATATGCGGAACTGATCCGCCAGCACGTGGAACGCAACTGGATCCGCCCGACGGTGGCCGAGGACGGCGCCGAATGTGAGGTCACCGCGACCCAGGCGCCCGGCGGTTTCATCACCGGTATCGATGTGAGTCGGTGCAGTGGCGGTGGTGAAGCTTTCCGGCGCTCTGTAGAATCGGCCGTACTGAAGTCTGAGCCGCTCCCGCCCCCGCCCGATCCGGCATTGTTCGATCGCGAGCTGGTGTTCATCTTCAAGCCCGAATAAAGCCAAGAAGACCCGCTATGTCCGCAATCGCACCCAAGGCTCCCCGCATCCCGTGGCACGGCCTGCGCCACCGTTCGAAGCCGCACAGCACGCAGCCGCACAGCCCGCTGCTGCGCCTGTTGCGGCCGTTGCTGGCCGTCGTCCTGTTTGCCCACGCCGCCGCCGCGCAGGCCATTCTGCGCATCGAGATCACCCAGGGCACCGAGGGCGCGACGCCCATCGCCGTGGTGCCCTTTGGCTGGGAGGGCGGTGGTGCCGCACCAGCGGATCTGGCGCAGATCATCGCCGACGATCTGGCGCGCAGCGGCACTTTCGCTCCGCTGGCGCGCAACGATCTGGTCGCCCGGCCGACCAGTGGTGCAGAGGTGCGCTACGGCAACTGGAAGGCCGCCGGGGTGGATAACCTGGTGGTCGGCCGGCTACGCGCCATGGGACCGGACAGCTACGTCGCCCAGTTCCAGCTGTTCGATGTCTTCCGCCAGCAGCAGATGGTCGGCTACAGCTTCCCGGTGCGCGGCGGCCAGCTGCGCCAGCTGGCCCACGAGATGGCCGACATCATCTACGAAAAGATCACCGGCCAGCGCGGTGCTTTCAACACCCACGTGGCCTACATCTCCACCCAGCACGACGCCGCCAACGAGCGGCTCTTCGTGCTCGAGGTCTCCGACGCCGATGGCCACGCGCCGGAGACGGTGCTGACCTCGAAACGCCCGCTGATGTCGCCGGCCTGGTCGCCGGATGCCCAGCGGCTGGCCTACGTTTCCTTCGAAGATCCGAGTCGTTCGGCGATTTTCGTGCAGGATCTGCGCACCGGACAGCGCAAGAAGGTCTCCTCGGTGCCCGGCATCAACGGCGCCCCGGTTTTCTCGCCGGATGGCAAGCGGCTGGCGCTGGTGCTCTCGCATCGCGGCAATCCGGATATCTACGTGATGGATCTGGCCAGCGGCGACCTCACCCAGCTCACCAACAACCGCGCCATCGACACCGAACCGACCTGGGAGCCGGATGGCCAGCGGCTGCTGTTCACATCTGATCGCAGCGGTTCGCCGCAGATCTACCAGATTTCTGCCAGCGGCGGGCGCGCCGAGCGAATCAGCTTCCAGGGTCGTTACAACGCCAGTCCGGCGGTGTCTCCGGACGGCCGTCTGGTGGCCATGGTGCAGGGCGAGCGCGGTCGCTACCGCATCGCGGTGCTGGATCGCAGCAACAACACGGTGCGCGTGCTCACCGATGGCAAACTGGATGAATCCCCCAGTTTCGCGCCCAACGGCAGCATGATCCTCTACGCCACCGAGGGCAGCGGTCGCGGTGTGCTCGGCGCGGTTTCCGTAGACGGCCGCATGAAGCAACGCTTCACCCTCAGCGAGGGTGATGTGCGCGAGCCGGTCTGGTCGCCCTTTCTCAACTGAACTGACGCCAGCGCGGCATCGACAACGCGCAGACATTGCCAATTAAGGAGACGCTCATGAAGCGCATGCTCAAATTCACCGGGACCTGCCTGCTGGCGATGTCCCTGTATGCCTGCAGCTCGACGCCAGAGCCGGTCGAGCAGCCAGCACCGCCGCCGGAGCCGGTGCTGCCGCAGGTCGAACAGCCGGCCGAACTGGAGCCGTTGATCGAGCCGGAGCCGGAGGGTATCTACCTGGCCAATGGCGATTTTTCCCGCGGCGCGGTGAATGACCCGGACAGCCCGCTGGCGCAGAAGGTCATCTTCTTCGAGTTCGACAGCGACCGCGTGCGCAGCGAATTCATCGACGTGCTCAACGCCCACGCCAGCTATCTCGCCACCTACGGCGACGTGCGCGTGCGCCTCGAAGGGCACACCGATGAGCGCGGTTCGCGCGAGTACAACATCGCTCTCGGCGAACGCCGTGCGCGCTCGGTGGAGAACATTCTGCTGCTCGCCGGAGTGCGCGCCGAGCAACTATCGCTGGTTAGTTATGGTGAGGAGCTGCCCGCCGCGCTGGGCCACAACGAAGAAGCCTGGACCCAGAACCGCCGCGTCGAGCTGGTCTACGAGCTGCAGTAGGGGATAGCCATGCGCAAGCTGATCGTCCGCCATCCGGCCTCCGTGCCGCCGCTTGCCCTGCTGCTCGCCGCGCTGCTGCTGCCCGCCGGCAGCGCGCTGGCGGCCGAGGCTGCCGCGCCGGCGCAACCGCTGACCCTGCACCAGCTGGATCAGCGCCTGTCGCGCATCGAGCGGGTGATGGATAACAAGGTGCTGCTCGATCTGCTGCAGCGGGTCGAATCGCTACAGGTGGAGATCCGCGAGCTGCGCGGTGAGATCGAGGCCCAGGGCTTTGAGCAGCAGGCGCTGAAGAAGCGTCAGCGCGAGCTGTATCTGGATACCGATCGCCGCCTGCGCGAGCTGGAGCTGGGTGCGCCGGCGGCCAGCCGCGGCAGCGGTGCGGCGGGTATCGCCGGCGCTGACGCCGCCTCGGCGGCCGCTGCAGCCACCACCGGCAGTGCTGGTGAGGGTGGCGCGGCGAATGATCCGTCGCGCGAGAAACGCGCTTACGAGCAGGCCTTCAAATACCTCGAAGAGGGCGCCTACGACGAGGCGGTGGAGGCCTTCGGCGCATTTTTGCAGCGCTATCCGCGGGGCAGCTATGCCGGCCACGCGCAGTACTGGCAGGGCGAGGCCTACTACGTCTCGCGGCGCTTCGAGCAGGCCGTCACCGCCTTTCAGAACGTGTTGCAGAGCTACCCGAACAGCCCCAAGCTGGCCGATGCGCGCCTCAAACTCGGCTACGCCCACTACGAGCTGAGCCAGTGGGGGCCGGCTCGCGCCACTTTGCAGCGGCTGGTCGATGACTTCCCCGGCACCGCCGTGGCGCGGCTGGCCGACAAGCGCCTGCAGCGCATGCGCAGCGAGGGCCACTAGCCGGACGGTTGCCCACCAAATTGGCGCCGGCTGTGCGAGTGAGCGGCTTTGGCGTTGATCGGATTGACCGTCGCTAGCGCCGTCGCCGGCCGGCCCGGCCGTGTCAAAACCTGTGGTTTTACGGTATGTTTTCGAGCGAATCCGAGTGGTTCGCTTTTTTTGTCGTGGTGGCGCGGCAGCGATTCGGGCGTCCCTCAGCGGGCGTGCTGATCGGGCCGGGCAGGCAGGAATTCAAGGCATGTCCATCGAACTCTATACGACGCTGCTCTACTGGGGCTTCGGCATCGCCGTGCTGTTTGGCGCGATCAGCAACGCGAGCAATTTCTGCACCATGGGCGCGGTCTCCGACTGGGTCAATATGGGCGACCACAACCGCATGCGTGCCTGGGTGCTGGCGATGGCCACCGCACTGCTCGGCGTGCTGGCGATGGAGTATCTCGGCGTGGTCGAGATGGGCCTGACCAGCAGCAATGACAGCGCCTCGCCGCCCTATCGCGCGCCGCTGTTCAACTGGCCGCGATACCTGCTCGGCGGGCTGCTGTTCGGTATCGGCATGACCCTGGCCAGCGGCTGCGGCAGCAAAACCATGGTTCGACTCGGCGGCGGCAACGGCAAATCCCTGGTGGTGCTCATCGCACTCGCCGGCGCCAGCTGGCTGATGATTTTCACCAGCTTCGATCACTGGGTCTTTCTGCGCTGGATGGAGCCGCTGGCCATCGATCTGGCCAGCCGTGGCGCTGATTCGCAGGAGGCCGGCGCGGTGCTGGCGATGCTTCTGGGCAGTGACTCCGGCGATGCACTGCACCTGGGCATAGGCGCGCTACTCGCCGCATTGCTGCTCTACTGGGTGCTGCGCAGCGCGGATTTTCGCGGCGAGGGTCTGCTGCTGTTCGCCGGGCTGGCGATTGGCGCCATGGTCGCCGGCTTGTGGTATCTGACCGCCGGGCCGGGTGGGCTGGAGTTGCTCGAAGAGCTGGATTTTGCCGACCAGCGCCCCTACGCCACCGGCGCTCAGTCGTTCACCTTCATCGCCCCCACCGCGCACGGCGCGCAATATCTGCTGGAGGGCTTCTCACCCGGCTATCTGACCCTCTCGCTGATGCTGCTGCTGGGCACCTTTGCCGGATCGCTGCTGTACGCTTTGCTGTCGCGCAGCTTCCGCTTCGAGTGGTTTCGCGATGTCGGCGATTTCGCCAATCACGTCATCGGCGGCCTGCTGATGGGCATCGGCGGCGTGCTCGGTCTCGGCTGCACCGTAGGCCAGGGCATCAGTGGCGTATCCACGCTGGCGCTGGGCTCGATATTGACCGTGCTGGCGATCATGCTCGGCGCCGCACTGGCCATGAAGTACCGCTACTATCGGCTGCTCTACGAGGAATCCAGCCGCTTCGATGCCGCGCTCACCAGCCTCGCCGATCTGCATCTGCTGCCCGCTGGCCTGCGCCGCCTCGATTCGCTGTGAGGTGAGCCCGAGCGCCGCGCTGCACAGCCGGAGCCGGCCGCCCAGCTCGCTTTGCAGGCCGAAGCGACTGGTGTATTATCCGCGCTTCTTTCGGGGCCGTTAGCTCAGTTGGTAGAGCATCTGACTTTTAATCAGGTGGTCATAGGTTCGAATCCTATACGGCCCACCACCAAACACTTCTGCGAATCAGCCGTTTGGGCGCAGGCTGCTGCACGGCCGCGCTCATCGGCTGGTGCTGCTGCCGGATACGTTGCCGGATAGCTGCTTATCGGGGGCGAAGCTGGTGGAACTGGAATCCCTCAAGTCCGATCCGGCCAACTGGCGCGCGGCCGATCTGCGCGGCGATCACAGCGGCTCTTTCGATCTGACCCCGGCCCAGCAGCGCGAGATCGAAGCCGCGGTTGCCGCCAGTGCCGCCGCCGGCCAGCCGATCCACGACATCTCCCGCGATAGCTTCAAACTGCCCGGTCTCGGCCCGCTGCTGGCGCGCCTGCGCGATCGCTTGATCGATGGTCGCGGCTTCGCCCTGCTGCGCGGCCTGGCCGTGGAGCGGCTCGACCGCGAGCAGGTGATGCGCGCTTATTTCGGCATCGGCAGCCACATCGGCACGCCGCGACCGCAGAACCGCGCCGGGCACCTGATCGGCCACGTCACCGACCTCGGCGAAGACCCGTCTGACCCACGAACGCGGATCTACCGCACCAGCGGCCGCCAGCGCTTTCACGTCGACAGCTGCGATGTGGTCGGCCTGCTGTGCCTGCAGCGTGCGAAATCCGGCGGCGCCAGCGCGCTGTGCAGCTCACTGGCGATTGTGCAGGCGATCGCCGAGCGGCGGCCGGATCTGGCCGCGGTACTGGCGCAGCCGTTTATCTACGACCGCAAGGGCGAGATCCCGGCCGGTAAGCACGCCCACTACCCGATGCCGATCTGGCATCGTTGCGGCGACAAGCACTCGGTGTATTTCGCGCGCGATTTCATCGACTCGGCGCAGGCGCGCTTCGCCGACATTCCGCGCTTGAGCGAGGCGCAGTGCGAGGCACTGGATCTGCTCGAACAGCTCGCCCAGAGCCCCGAATTCCACATCCGCATCGACTTCCGGCCCGGCGACATCCAGCTGCTGCACAACCACGTGCTGCTGCACTCGCGCGAAGCCTACGAGGATTTCCCCGAGCCGGCGCGGCGTCGCCACCTGCTGCGCCTGTGGCTGTCGCCGCAGCGGCCGCGGCCGCTGCCGGCGGCTTTTGAAGAGCGCTACGGGCCGATTCGCGGCGGCCTGCCGCGCGGTGGCATCTGCGTGCCGGGCGTGGCGCCGGTGGTGGCCATGCAGCCGCAATAGCGGGCTCTCCGGCAGCGCACCGAGGCGCCTGCAGCGATCGGTCTGGACAATCCTGTCCACAGCGCTTTAAGCTCTTCGCCGCGCGGTCGAGACCGCCGAGGTCTGCCGGTCGAGCGCGGATGCGCACTTGGGGAATGCCGCTATGCAAAGCAAAGATGCGATCATCATCGGCGCCGGGGTGATCGGCGCCGCCACCGCCTTCGAGCTGGCGAAAAAGGGCTATCGCACGCTCAATGTGGACGCCAACGCCGAGGCCGGTCACGGCTCGACTTCCGGTTCCTGCGCCATCATCCGCGTCCACTATTCGACCGTCGACGGCACCGCACTGGCCTGGGAGGCCTACCACGACTGGCGCGACTGGCCGGGCTATCTGGGCGTCGCCGACGAGCGCGGCCTGGCCGAATACCGCGAGCTGGGCTGCCTGGTGATGAAGACCGCGCAGAACGGCTACATGCAGAAGCATGCGGCGATCTGCGCACAGCTCGGCATCCCCTGCGAGGACTGGGATGCGGCGCAGATTCTCGCCCGCCTGCCCAACTACCGGCTGGACAGCTTTTACCCGCCGCGGCGACCGCAGGACGAGGGCTTCGGCGAGCCCGGCAGCGGGCGCATCGAGGGCGCGATATTTTTCCCCACCGCCGGCTACGTCAGCGATCCGGCGCTATCCGCGCACAATCTGCAGCGCGCCGCCGAGGCGCACGGCGGCGAGTTCCTGTTCAACGCCCGCGTGGTCGAGATCCTGCGCCGCGACGCTCGCGCCGCCGGGGTGCGGCTGGCCGATGGCAGCGAGATCGCCGCGCCGGTGGTGATCAACGTCGCCGGGCCCGCTTCGCGCCAGCTCAACGAGCTGGCCGGGGTCACCGGCGGCATGAATATCAACACCCGCGCGCTGCGCCAGGAGGTGGTGCACGTGCCGGCGCCGCCGGGGCACTTCGCCGGCGGCGGGCTGGTGGTCTCGGATGGCGACATCGCCGTCTACTGTCGGCCGGAGGGCGGCGACCATTTGCTGATCGGCAGCGAGGATCCGCCCTGTGATCCGCAGGTCTGGGTCGATGACCCGGATGGCGACGGCTGGCGCCAGTTCAGCGAGCAGGCGCGCGTGCAAGCCATGCGCATGGCGCAGCGCGCGCCCGGTCTCGGCGTGCCCAACCGGCCGCGCGGGGTGGTCGATCTGTACGACGTCGCCGACGACTGGATTCCGATCTACGACAAATCCTGCCTGCCCGGTTTTTACATGGCCTGCGGCAGCAGCGGCAACCAGTACAAGAACGCGCCGGTGGCCGGGCGCATGATGGCCGCGCTGGTCGACTACTGCGAGGCCGGCAACGATCACGACGCCGAGCCGCTGCAGTTGCCTCTGCCGCGCAGCGGGTACGCGCTGAACGTCGGCTTCTTCTCGCGCCGCCGGCGGATCAACGCCGACAGCAGCTTCTCGGTGCTGGGGTGAGCGGGCGGCCGCAGCGCCAGCCGCGCGAAGCCGGCGGCACCAGCCGCGAGGACTGGTTCCGCGCTGCGCTGCAGGTGCTGATCGCCGACGGCGTCGAGCGCGTCAAAGTGCTCGGCCTGACGCAGCGCCTCGGCGCCTCGCGCTCCAGTTTCTACTGGTTCTTCAAAAATCGCGACGACCTGCTCGCCCAGCTGCTCGACCACTGGCGGCAGAAAAACACCGGCGCGCTGCTGGCGCGCGCGCAGCGCCCGGCGCCGAGCATCACCGCGGCGGTGATGGGCGTCTTCGAGTGCGCGATCGATGACGCCGTTTTCGACGTGCGTCTGGACAGCGCGATCCGCGACTGGGCGCGCAACGACAGCGCCGTCGATGCCGCGATGCGCGCCGCCGATGGCGAGCGCATCGAAGCGCTGCGCGCCATGTTCGCTCGCTACGGCTACCCGCCGGGGGAGGATTTCATCCGCGCACGGGTGCTGTATCTGACCCAGGTCGGCTACCACGCGGTCGAGCGCGACGAGGATCTGCACACCCGCTTCGGCTATCTGCCGCACTATCTGCTGGCGCTCACCGGGCGGCGCGCGCCGCAGGCGGAGATCGACCGATTCGCCGCCCGCCCCGGTGGCCCGGCGGCACCGGAGAGTGGCGATGACTGATCGCCGGGCCGGCGGCCGCGACGGCAATCGAACGGGCAGGAGCGGCCGCCGCGGCCGCGCCGCGCGCGCCGCCAGCCCCGCCGCGCGGCGCCCCGACTACCGCCAGCTGCGCCACCCCTTCGCGCCGCAGCGGCTGTTCTCCGACGACTACATCGCGCGGATTCACGACAGCGCGCTGCGCGTGCTCGAACAGCTGGGCCTGCGCGTGCTGCACGCCGAGGCGCGGCAGATCTTCGCCGCCGCCGGTGCGCTGCTCGATGAGCGCGAGCAGATGCTGCGCATCGGCCGCGATATCGTCGCCGCGGCATTGCACAGCGCGCCGCGCTCGATGCGCATGCGCGCGCGCAATCCGGCCCGCGAGCGCCGCTACGAGCCGGGCGCACTGCTGTTTTCGCCCGCCGGCGGCTGCCCCAACGCCAGCGATCTGCTGCGCGGCCGGCGGCCCGGCTCGCTGCGCGATTTCGAGGAGGCGATCAAGCTGCAGCAGAGCTTCGACGTGATCCACAAGCACGGCCCCAGCGCCGAGCCGCAGGACGTGCCGCTGCCGCTGCGCCACTACGCGATGATGCGCGCCCAGCTGCGCTACGGCGACAAGCCGCTGTTCATCTACTCGCGCGGCCGGCGCCAGGTGCAGGAGTGCTTCGAGATGATCCAGCTGGCGCTGGGGCTGTCCGACGATGAATTTGTCGATGGCTTCTGGGCCAACTCGATCATCAACAGCAACTCACCGCGCCAGCTCGATGCGCCCATGGCCGAGGCGATCATCGATTTCGCCCGCGCCGGGCAGATGACCGTGATCACACCTTTCTGCCTGGCCGGGGCGATGGCCCCGGTGACGCTCGCCGGGGCGCTGGTGCTGCAACACGCCGAAGCGCTGGCCGGTATCACTTTGGCGCAGCTCAGCCGGGCCGGCGCGCCGGTCAGCTACGGCGGTTTTGCCTCCAATGTGGATATGAAATCCGGCGCCCCGGCCTTCGGCACGCCGGAGCATATCAAGCTGTCGATCGGCTCCGGGCAGTTGGCGCGACACATCGGCATGCCCTTTCGCGGCGCGGCCGGCGCCGCGGGCAACGCTGCGGATATGCAAAGCGCCGGCGAAAACCACATGGGGCTGTGGGCGCAGATGCTGGCCAACACCACGATGGTCGTGCACGCCGCCGGCTGGCTGGAGGGCGGGCTGGCCTTCGGTTACGAGAAATTTATCAATGATATCGAGGCCTTGCAGATCCTCGCTGAATTGTGCGCGGCACCGGGTGAGGACCAGGCCGGTCTGGCTTTCGATGCCATCGCCGATGTCGAACCGGGCGGGCATTTCTTTTCCACCGCGCACACCATCGAGCGCTTCAGCCAGGCGTTTTACCAGCCGCTGGTCGCCGATCTGCGCAACCACGGCAGCTGGCTGGAGGCCGGCGCGCTGAGCGCCAGCGAGCGGGCGACGGGGATCTGGCAGCGCTTGCTGGCTGAGTTTGAAGGGCCGCCGGGCGGGGATGAGGCCGCGGCGCGGATTGCTGATTACATCGCCGATGGTGAGCGCCGGGGTGGGGCGGCGCCGGTGAGCTGAGGTGGCGCAGCTGCCGGGCAGTGAGCGCTGCCCGGCGGCGGATTTTGTAACCGTTCGGGCAGCCGGGATAGCTGCCGGGATAGCTGCCGGG
>CBFCYW010000033.1:0-30578 GCA_965602395.1 uncultured Chromatiales bacterium | reverse complement strand
AAGGTCTTTCTTGGGATGAGCGTTGGAAAGGTGAAGACAAAGGTTTGATCACGTGCTGGGAAGTTGGGCGTGAAATACGAGAAAAGGATTCAGCTCTTGCCATCCAAGCAGAGAACGGTGAACTTCCAGTATTGGGATGGAAAGGAGGCGTCGAAAAGAAAACAAAGAAAGGCGAAAAGTACGGGACGCTGTTCTATTTGGCGCAGTGGCAAGGTCTGCGGGGTGGTGATCTCGATATTGATTTTTCCCAAGAGCCGGAGATGATTTGTTCCAGAACCGGTATGCGGGTCATCTATACCGGAAATATGGAAAAATATGGTAACGCTTAAAATGGACTTCGTAGCTATTGATGTAGAAACCGCAAATGTAGATATGGCTTCAATATGCCAAATTGGTGTGGCTAAATATAGCGATGGAAATCTGATTGAAGAATGGTCTTCACTTGTCGATCCTGAAGACTGTTTTGACTTTATAAATATCGATATACATGGAATAACCGAAGAAGATGTGTCGGGAAAGCCAACGTTCCCAGAATTAGTAGGTCAATTAGGTGGTTTATTGAATGGGTCTGTTTGCGTCAGTCATACTCATTTTGATCGAGTCTCAATTGCCCGCGCTATAGAAAAATATAAACTGCCGGACTTTAATGCTACGTGGTTAGATTCTGCCAGAGTAGCCAGAAGAGCTTGGGAGGAATTTTCATGGGGTGGCTATGGTCTTGCCAATGTCTGCGACAAGATTGGCTATGAGTTTAAACATCACGATGCCTTGGAGGATGCAAAAGCATCTGGCCGTGTGCTCTTGGCTGCTATTGAGCGAACCGGTCTAGATGTTTCAGCTTGGTTAAAGCGCGTCAATCAGCCAATCGATCCAAACAATGCATCTGCTGGTGCTGCCATAAAAAGAGATGGGAACCCTGAAGGTGAATTATACGGAGAGATATTGGTGTTTACGGGTGCTCTGGAAATACCTCGAAGAGAAGCTGCTGATTTGGCTTCAGGTATCGGGTGTTCTGTCGTAGCTAGTGTCACAAAGAAAACAACATTATTGGTGGTCGGCGATCAAGATATTTCAAGATTGGCAGGAAAAGATAAAAGTTCTAAACATATAAAAGCAGAGCAGCTTATTAATAGTGGCCAAAGCATCCGAATACTGAAAGAAAGTGATTTCAAAGAGCTGGTGAATCATGCAACAACCAGCGCCTAACAATCAGCTGCACTGGACATTTTGCTTCGCTGGTGCTGCGCAAAATCCCAGGCCCCGTAGCCTGGATAAACTGTTCCCTGATACCTAGCAAGATCGCAAGGAAGTGATATGCCCAGACTACCAAGACTCTGATCCTGCCGGGCGTAGCCCAGCATATCGTCCAAATTTATTCGGGTCAGATAAAAAATTCTCTGCCCCCGGAGTTATGAAGGCAAGCGCATGGGGCAATCCTGAACGCGGTTGCTCAGCGTAGTGCGCAGCCTTGGTAGCGGCTGCCAGCGCAGGCTTTTATTGCCACTGGCCCCGCCAGCGGCGTGGTAAAGCGGCAATTGCTGGCTACGGCAACTAATCCATTACAGCGCTCGGATTTTCTCCAACTGCTCCCCAAGCTGCCCAAAGGCACTCTCCGCCTCAGCCAACTTGGCCCGCTCCTTCTCAATCACCGCCGCCGGTGCTTTGCTGACAAACTGCTCATTCCCCAGCTTGCCGTTCAGGCGACCGATCTCCTTCTCCAGCTTGGCCATTTCCTTCTCAAGGCGGGCGATTTCCGCGCCCACATCGATCAAACCGGCCAGCGGAATCAGGATCTGCAGATCACCCACCAGCGCGGTGGCTGATTCCGGCGCAGCATCTTCCGCCACCCACTCGATGGATTCGAGACGCGCCAGCGAAGACAACAGCGTGCCGTGCTGTTCAGCTCGCGCGCGATCCTCATCGCCACCCCGGGTCAACAGAATCGGCAGCGGCTTGCCCGGCGCTATATCCATCTCCGAGCGAATCCGGCGCACGCCCATGATGAACCGCTTGACCCACTCGATCTCGGCGGTCGCTGCGGCATCCATTTTGTAGTCTTCGCGCAGCGGGTAGGGCGCAAACATAATGCTGTCTTCCGTGCGGCCGGCCAGCGGCGCGATTTTGGTCCACAGCTCTTCGGTGATATACGGCATCATCGGGTGCAGCATGCGCAGCACCGCGCCGAACACGCGCACCATCGTGCGTCGGGTGCCGCGTTTCTGTTCGTCGCTGGCGTCGCCGGTCAGTACCGGTTTGCACAGCTCCAGATACCAGTCGCAGTATTCGTTCCAGGTGAAGTCGTACATCGCCTGCGCGGCCAGATCGAATCTGTATTCGGCCATGTGTTCGGCGATTTCGCCTTCGGTCTGCTGGATGCGCGAGACGATCCATTTATCCGCCAGTGATTGCTCGTAGGGCGCATCGCCGAGGCCGACATCAAAGCCTTCGGTATTCATCAGCACGTAGCGACAGGCATTCCATAGCTTGTTGCAGAAATTGCGGTAGCCTTCGACGCGCTTCAAATCAAAGTTTACGTCGCGCCCGGTGGAGGCCAGCGAGCAAAAGGTGAAGCGCAGGGCATCTGTGCCATAGCTGGGGATGCCGTCGGGGAATTCCTTGCGTGTCTGACTGGCGATTTTTTCCGCCAGATGCGGCTGCATCATGTTGCCGGTGCGCTTTTCCACCAGCGCTTCCAGCTCGATGCCATCGATGATATCCAGCGGGTCGAGCACATTGCCCTTGGATTTGGACATTTTCGCGCCGTGGGCGTCGCGCACCAGGCCGTGGATGTAAACCTGCTTGAACGGCACTTCGCCATCCATGAATGTCTGCCCGAACATGATCATCCGGGCGACCCAGAAAAAGATGATGTCGAAACCGGTGACCAGCACACTGGTCGGATACCAGGTTTTCAGTGCGTCGGTCTGCTCCGGCCAACCCAGCGTGGAAAACGGCCACAGCGCCGAGCTGAACCAGGTGTCGAGCACGTCTTCGTCCTGCGACAGCGGCAACTCGGCGGCCAGTTGGTACTTGTCGCGGGCTTCGGCTTCGGAGCGGGCGACGTAGATATTGCCGTCGGCGTCGTACCACGCCGGGATGCGGTGCCCCCACCAGATCTGCCGCGAGATGCACCAGTCCTCGATATTTTCCAGCCACTGAAAATAGGTTTTCGACCAGTTCTCCGGCACGAACTCGATGCGCCCGTCGCGTACTGATTGAATCGCCGGGTCGGTGATCGCGGCCTTGCCGCCGGGGCGGCCATCGTCCTGGGCATCGCGGGTCAGATCGACGTACCACTGATCGGTGAGGTAGGGCTCGACCACCGCGCCGGAGCGGTCGCCGCGCGGCACCATCAGCTTGTGGTCGTCGATCTTTTCCATCAGATCCAGCGCTTCGAGGTCGGCGACCACGGCCTTGC
Source organism: uncultured Chromatiales bacterium (assembly GCA_965602395.1). Classification (GTDB taxonomy): domain Bacteria; phylum Pseudomonadota; class Gammaproteobacteria; order CBFCYW01; family CBFCYW01; genus CBFCYW01. Next base: position 27,160 of record CBFCYW010000033.1, on the reverse strand, counting down.
GCGCGGCGAATCGGTCCATGCCGCGGTATTTCTCGGGCGCGTTGTCGTTGATTGCCGCGTCGTTGGTGAAGATGTTGACCAGTGGCAGCTTGTGGCGCTGGCCAATGGCGTAATCGTTGAAGTCGTGCGCCGGGGTGATCTTCACGCAGCCGGAGCCGAATTCGGCATCCACGTAATCATCGGCAACGATCGGGATCTCGCGCCCAACCAGCGGCAAAGTAATCGTCTTGCCGACCAGGTGCGCATAGCGCTCGTCGTCCGGGTTCACCGCCACGGCGGTATCGCCGAGCATGGTTTCCGGGCGGGTGGTGGCGACGACGAGTTGACCGGAGCCGTCGCTCAGCGGGTAGCGCAGATGCCAGAGCTTGCCGTTCTCTTCCTCGGAGAGCACTTCGAGATCCGACAGCGCGGTATGCAGCACCGGGTCCCAGTTGACCAGTCGCTTGCCGCGGTAGATCAGGCCCTTGTCGAATAATTGGACGAAGACTTCGGTGACCGCGTCGGAGAGGCCGTCGTCCATGGTGAAGCGCTCGCGTGACCAGTCGGCCGAGGCGCCGAGGCGGCGCAGCTGCTGGGTTATGGCGCCGCCGGATTGTTCCTTCCAGGCCCACACGCGTTTGAGGAATTCCTCGCGGCCGAGATCGTGGCGGTTTTTGCCCTCGGCGTTGAGCTGGCGCTCGACGACCATCTGCGTGGCGATGCCGGCGTGGTCGCAACCCGGCTGCCAGAGGGTGTTGTCGCCGAGCATGCGGTGGTAGCGGGTCAGCGTGTCCTGAACGGTCATGGTCAGGCCGTGCCCCATGTGCAGCGTGCCGGTGACGTTGGGCGGCGGGATCATGATGCAGTAGGGATCGCCGCTGCCGCCGGGGGCGAAGCGGCCGTTGCGCTCCCAGTCGGCGTACCAGCGCTGCTCGATCTGGTGCGGATCGTAGGTCTTTTCCATGGCGTCACGGCTCGGGTCTGTTGGAGGGGAGTCCCGAGGCGGCGCGATGGGCGCTGTGGCGCGCGCGGGATCGGGCAAAGCCGACGACTTTACCGTTTTTGCGCGGAGCGATAAAGCGAGCGGGCGGGTCGCAGCGGGGTGGCCGGCGCGCAACGGATCGCCCCGCGGGCCTGCTGCGCCGGCCGTTGGCAGTGTCGCTGAGGTGTGCGCAGGGGCCGCCGGCGGCGGCGCCGGGCTGAGAGGCTACTGGATGACCAGGCTGGTGATGAAAAAGCCGCGCACGTCGTCCGCTGCTTCGGCTTCGCGCAGGGTGTCGCGGATGATGTCGGCGATCTCCTCGCGCAGGGCGTCTTTTTCCTCGCCGCTGTCCAGATCCGCGCCGCTGAGGTGGGCCAGTTTCATCAGCACATTGTGGCGCACCGCTGGCATGTGCAGCTTGAGCGCTGCCTTGGTGTCATCGTTGGCCACCAGGGTATTGGCTTTGAGACGCATGAAGCGCACCCCGCCACCCTGCAGGTTGACGGTGAAGTGCGGCAGCATGCTCACGTAGATAGGCTTCTTCTTCAGCAGCGGCATGCCGTCTTCAGTATCTTCCGCTGCCAGCGGGTTGCTGGCGAGCATGGCGAGTGCGCAGGCAGCGGCAAGCAGCAGGGTCGGCAGCGGTTTGTGGAGCATTTTACTGGTCATCATCGGCCGGTGGTCACGGGTTGATCTGAAGCGCGGCGCAGCGTGCACCACTCCCCGACCTGTAACGGCCCGATCTGCGGTGCCTTTACCGCTCGCGCACCGCCCGTGAGACGACGCGCAGCAGGTCGCGGCGCAGCGCCTCGGTGTGGTGGTCGACGATATCGTTGATGAGTTTCTCCACCTGTTGGCCGGTGATCGCGCGACTGATATCCGCCGGTGAAAGAAAGGAGCGATTGTCGTCCAGTTCCTCGATCTGGCGCTGCAGCTCGCGAGCCAGCTGAGCGGTCTTGATGACCGTCTCGTCGCCGGGGATCACCACCTTGTCGAGGATGGGGAATTCCTGGGTTTCGTCGAGGTTGTCGTTGCTCATGAATCTGTTTTACCACTGAGCCGGGCGCTGGCGCCACAGGCTTCGGTGCGACAGCGCGCGGGAGCTGACGGGAGACGCATAATATCAGCACCAATGTGCACATAATATCAGCACCAATGTGACCTGGCGCGCTCCCCGGACAAGGTCTGAAAAGCACGCTGATCCGGCGCAGCCTGGTCCGAATGTGCTGGCCGCTCTTTCGCCACCGCTTGCGCACTCTGGAGCGATCCCCGGGCCGATCATGGTTGGACGCCTGAGGGGCAGCCACGACGGGACGCGCTCAAGAACCAGTGTCTGATTATTAATCCAGCGCTTGGGTATTGACTGGGTTGAGTGCGGGTCAAAATATTGGCGGAAAGAGCCTGGTGGACTGTAGTCCGTAGTGAGCCGGGCGTCGATTTTTCTCTGCAAAATGTAGCGAGCGTAGCCCGACCAAGGCGGAAACAGGCGAAAAGGCGCAGTTTACGCGGGGTGAAAGAGCATTTTGAGCCTTTTTCCAACGCCGGCCCCGGGCAAGCGCAGCAGTTTTGCGGAGCGTCATTAAGAGTTGAGTACTGCCATGTAATTCGGGGTGGGTGGTTTGATTGCTCGCTGTGAATGGGGACACAAATCAATCTGACGCAGCGAATGAAATTATGAAATTTGCTTGCTGGTCGATGTAATTAAGAGGCTGTCTGTTTTCATGGATTTGTCAGGTTGGCCGTGTCGAAGTTTTCGGTGTAGCCTGATTTTCTCTTCGTAAAAGGAAAGTGCTACTTTACTAGATTAATTGACTGTCCCGTCAAAAAACAGGCTCTGTAAAGCTTGTCACACTTCGCAAAATTACTGATAAAGGTCGTGTTAAAAAAGCATATTGTCCCGCGGCTTTTCAGTTGCGGCATTTTTCCGCATCGAGGGAGTTTTGATGCTCATGCCCAGCGGTAGTTCGTTTATGAAAGAAGATGCAATCGGCGCTGGCGCGTTGCCGGGCGGTGAGATCAATGTCGGATTCAAAGTTGACTACAACTATTCCGTGGTATTTACAGAAAATGTGTTCGATCCGCGCAATCCCTGCCTTGTGGAAACATTGGACGGTGTTCGGACGGCTCGGGAAGAAGCTCGCGATCCGGCACGGGTTCAGGTGTTTCTGGATCGTGGTCTTTGTGATGCGACTTCTGATCTCCCCGAAAAAATAACCGCCTATTTCAATGCTCATAGCTCCAGGTTGTCACTGGCTGGAGAGTGTGTGGTTGTCCCCGGCGGTGAGCCTGTAAAGACTCCTGCCCTGATAGAAGTAGTTCAAAAGCGAATGCTTGACGCAGGGCTGGATCGGCACTCATTCGTCGTGATCATTGGTGGCGGTGCCGTGCTCGACGCAGTGGGATATGCCGCGGCAACATTTCATCGAGGTTTGAAGGTCGTCCGCTTGCCGAGTACTGTTTTGGCCCAAAACGACGCCGGAATTGGAGTAAAAAACGGTGTCAATGATTATGGGGTAAAAAATCTCATCGGTAGCTTTTCTCCTCCCGAAGCAGTAATTAATGATATCGCCTGGCTGTCGACGCTGGCAGAGCGGGATCAGCGCGCAGGAATGGCAGAGGCTGTGAAAGTAGCTGTGATCAGGGATGCCGAATTCTTCGGCTGGCTTGAAGATCAGGCTGATGCGCTGGCAAGGTTTGAACTAAAAGCAATACGATACATGATTTATCGTTGTGCTGAATTGCACATTTCCCAAATAGCCAAAGGTGGAGATCCCTTCGAGCGAGGCAGTGCGAGACCGCTGGATTATGGCCACTGGTCAGCGCATAAGTTAGAAAGCTTGTCGGGGAATGAGCTAAGGCATGGCGAGGCTGTAGCCATAGGTATGGCGCTGGATGCACACTATGCCTGTTACACAGGACTACTTAAGGAGGAGGAGAGAGATCGTTTGGTGACGCTATTGAAGACCCTTGGCTTTGAACTTTGGCACGAGGTTATGGATTCATTCGATAGCGATGGGCAGCCGGCCCTGCTGAAAGGCTTGGAGGAGTTTCGCCAGCACTTGGGAGGGAGCCTGTGTGTCACGCAATTGGTCGGTATTGGAAAATCGGTTGATGTCAATGAGATGAAGCCGAAGCTCGTGCTGCTTAGTAAAGAGTGTTTGAAAGCTGATGCAGCTGAAGACTGTCTGTAAGCTGGGTCGCATATCCAATCTGCCAACCGTGTGGACCAATGTGATGGCTGCATTGGTGCTCTCCCAGGCGGCGCCTGGTTACATCAACGTGATCCTGGTGTTGTTGTCCATGTCGCTAGTCTATGTTGGCGGAATGTTCATGAACGATGCAATTGATGCGGAGTGGGATAAAAAAAACTCGATCCCTCGGCCGATTGCCTGTGGTGAGGCGAACAGTAGAACTGTCTTTAAGATGGCAGCATTATGTTTTGTGATTTCACTGTTGGCGTTGTCATTTTTAGAAGAAGGCCCGCAAGTCAACGAAGGTTTGGCCTTAATATCATGTTTCATCTTGATTGGGCTCGTTGCTCTATACAACTGGATTCATAAAAAATTCCGTTACGCTAGCGTGGTAATGGGGTTTTGTCGGGCAATGGTGTATATCACGACAGCCGCTGCACTTGGCGATATTTCATTGCCGGTTGTTGTCGCGTCACTTTCGCTGGCTGCTTATATCACGGGCCTCACTGCGCTCGCCAGAGCTGAGCATTTAAATTCAATAAATCAATTAGGCTTGCCATTAGCTGGGGCGCTTTTTATTTTGTCGACCCCATTGCTGGTCAGTTTAGCTATAAGCCTTGATGTTTCTCTTTCTGCGATCGTGGCGGTTGTGCTGCTGCTGTGGATGTCCTGGCAGTTGAAGAAATATTTCTTCTCAGATGAGCGAGACGTGAAAGCTGGTGTAGGGGGGCTGTTGGCCATCATTCCTCTACTGGATGCTATGTTTATGGTGAGTCAGGAAGCGATTTTTCCAGCATTATTCTGTGTCGCATTGTTTTTTATGATTCCGATATTCCATCGCCAAATCGCGGGGACTTGAAGGGGGCTTGATGATGGGGAAGGGAAGTGAGTAGCTATATGCCATGGCCTGATCCGGAAACTCTTCCAGCCGTACTGAGTGCTGAGGGATATCAGTGGTTGAGCTGCGCTATGAGAGAGCTTGAGCAATCCAGCGATAAATTTGATTCCTATCTGAAACTATCAGCTGTTGCTCGTAGAAAAGTGGGTGATGGCGCATTTGCTAAACAGCTTCCCCATTGGACGTGCGCTGATGCGGCACGTTTTTTCTTGCTGCAAAAAGTCTTGGTTAAAGAAGACTTGGTCGCGTGTGTCCGTGAAGCCTATCGCTATGGCGATGAGCTCGAAAAAGCCGCCATCTTGAAGGGGTTATATTTGCACGATGAAGAGGGCGAGTTAGTTGAGCTTGCTGTTAGCTCTTGTCGAACAAATAGTTTCTTGTTGTTCTCCGCTATTGCTGAAAACAACCCTTATCCGGCCCTTAATTATACGGATTCAGCATTTAATCAAATGGTCCTTAAAGCATTGTTTTTAGGCTTTGATGTCGGTTGTATCGTCAATTTGCAGAGAAGGAAAAACGTTACTCTCACGACTATGTGTATGGATTATTTAAAGGAGCGCCTGGCCGCCGGCAGGAGCATTCCGAATTCAATCTGGATGGCCATGGAACTCTGTGAGCTGAATACAGAAGACAGGGGTTTGTATCTGCAATGCCTCGGAGATGTTGGTGGGAGATAGTGTGGTTGCCAGCGTCTGCTGCCACGCATGTGAGAGTTTCTTATTTAGAAATAAAAGCGAGAGGACAGAGAAATGAAATACTTCGATCCACATATTCACATGATATCCCGGACCACGGATGATTACGAGAACATGGCGTCCGCAGGGGTGGTTGGCGTGATCGAGCCTGCGTTTTGGCAGGGACAGCCAAGAACTTCCGTAGGCAGCTTTGTGGACTATTTCGATATGCTGCTGGGTTGGGAGCGGTTCCGAGCCAGCCAGTTTGGCATCCTGCATTATTGCACCATTGGTCTCAATCCTAAGGAGGCTAATGACTTAAGCTTGGCTGAGGAGGTTATGAAATTACTCCCTCGTTATTGCGCTAAAGACGGGGTTGTAGGGATTGGTGAAATCGGCTATGACGATATGACCCCGCAGGAAGATAAGTTTATGGCTGAGCAGATAGAGCTGGCTATAAAGCTGGAATTGCCGGTGTTGATACACACGCCGCATAGGGATAAATTGAATGGTACGAAGCGTACGATTTCTCTGATTCGAGAGTTGGGTATTGATGAAAACATGGTGATTATCGATCACTTGAATGAGCAGACGCTGCCCTTGGTGCTGGAAACAGAGTGTTGGCGTGGGCACTCAGTCTACCCTAAAACGAAGATGTCAGAAGATCGCATGGTCAAGCTATTAGATGAATATGGTCTTCAAAAAATGGTGGTAAATAGTGCTGCTGACTGGGGCTGCAGCGACCCGTTGAAAGTTCCGAAAACAGCGGCGGCGATGAGGTCTTCCGGATACTCTGAAGAAGACATTAGTCTCGTGCTTTATAATAATCCGATTGATTTCTTTTCGCAGAGTGGCCGGATATCTCGCGAGGATGTTGGGCGGGGTGTGGTGATTGATCAAACCAGATTATGGGAAAATAATTCTGCTCTGAGGGGGCAGGAGCCAGTGATAGAAGACGGCGAGCGGACCTAGGCTTGTGGGGCAGCAGGAAAGATTGGTCAATACTGCATTGGCAGGCTGGCGGGCCAGTGAGATCTCTTATTGCAGCAATGTCCATCCGGGTGATAGTGCTTCTGCGGTAGAAGCAAACATTTCTCGCTACTTGAATGGTGTCCGATCCCGTAGAGAGCTCAACCGGATGCATGCAGGAATATGGTTAAGTGCACGCGCAGCCGCGCACTATAGTCAGAATGAAGATGCAATGAGGGAATTGCAATTCGTCCTTCGCGATAGTGGTATCGACCTGAAAACCCTGAACGGATTTCCCTATGGAAGTTTCCACAAAAATGTGGTGAAGGCGGATGTTTATACGCCGGGATGGCAAACGGTAGAGCGCTTGAGCTATACATGCCGCCTGGCGGAAATACTCGTTTCTTCCCTTCCGGAGCAGGCGGATTCTGGGACTATATCTACGCTACCTCTTGGGTATTCGCAACACTGGGGTGATCTGGAGCAACAGCAGGCTGAAAAAAATATAAGGGATCTGCTTGTATTTCTGGACAGGATTGCTCAGCGAACCGGAAAAAAAATTTTAGTCTGTATCGAAATGGAGCCTGGTTGCGTATTGGAGTCGACACGCCAGGTGTTGCAGTTTTTCAGTGACACTGTGCAAAGGATGCCGGGTAGTGAGTACCTGGGTGTTTGCTACGATGTGTGTCACCAGGCAGTGATGTTTGAGGACAGCTTTGATAGCTTGACTCAATTGGCAGGGGCAGGAATTCCCATTGGTAAAATTCAGATATCCAACGCATTGGAGGTTGGATTTGCTGATATAAAGCGGGCGACAGACCTTCTCCATCGCTATGCCGAGCCTAAGTATCTTCATCAGGTGCGTAGCCTGGATTCGAGCGGTAAATTGCTTGAATCTAGTGATTTGGAGCTTGCGCTGCACGGGGGTATTCCAACTGTAGATGATTGGAGAATTCACTTTCATGTTCCCCTGCATCGGGAATCTCTGCATGACAGCTCACTGAAGACTACCCAGTGCGAGGTGGGCGGTGTTTTCGAATTTCTTTCTCGTCACCCTGAGATCAGGCCGGATCTGGAGGTTGAGACCTATTCCTGGCACGTATTGCCGGAAGCCTATCGACCAATGAATGACGACGAGCTTATTGCAGGCTTATGTGAAGAACTATTCTGGGTCGAGTCTATGCTTGATAGCCATGGCCTGTTGTTGCGTGACCAGGGCCTGCAGAAATTATGAGTACTAAACAAAAACGCTTGGTTGTTATCAATGTCGTTGGGCTCACACCCTCGATGCTGGGCTCGGAAACTCCAAATTTGAACAGTCTTGTGAAAGAGGGCTTTGCTTGCCCTCTGCATGAGGTGTTTCCCGCAGTTACCGCTACAGCCCAGACATCGATGCTTACCGGGCTCTTGCCCTGTGAGCACGGTATCGTTGGAAATGGATGGTATTTTAGAGATCAGGCAGAGGTTCGATTTTGGTTGCAATCTAATCATCTCGTGCAAGGCCAGCGGATTTGGCAGCTAATGAGAGAGCGTGAGCCAGGATTCAAGACTTCCAAGCTGTTCTGGTGGTACAACATGTACGCCAGCGTTGATCACTCAATTACACCCAGGCCTCATTACCCTGCGGATGGCAGGAAGATAATGGGTCTTTATTCGGATCCGCCTGATTTGCAGGCTGAAGTTGAGCGAAGAGTTGGAGTTTTTCCGTTCTTCAATTTTTGGGGGCCGCTTTCTGGTATAGAAGCGACACGCTGGATAGTCTCTGCCGCGATCGAAGAATTTTCTATAAATCATTCTAATCTACAGTTGGTCTATCTTCCGCATCTCGATTATAACCTGCAACGTTTGGGGCCGAACGATCCACGCATCGCGGAAGATGTGAGGGCGGTCGACAGAGAGGCCGGTCGATTGATCGATGCGGTGCGCGCCCAGGGTGCGGATGTGATGGTTGTTTCTGAATATGGAATAGAGGCGGTTAGTCAGTCGATCGCGTTAAACAGGATTCTGCGCGAACATGGGTTTGTTCGGGTAAGGGAATCCGTCACTTGGGAGCTTCTCGACCCCGGCGCATCCAGAGCCTTCGCTGTTAGCGATCATCAGGCCGCGCATGTGTACGTCAAGGACCCGGCTGATATAGAGAAGGTTCGGCGAGTGCTTTCTGATGTCCCCGGCATCGCCCACGTTCTGGGGCGTGATCAGCAGGCTGATTGGGGTATCGATCACGCACGTAGCGGTGAATTGGTGCTGGTCGCGGAACCTGGTTGCTGGTTCAACTATTACTATTGGCTGGATGAATCAAAAGCGCCGGACTTTGCGCGAACAGTGGATATCCACCGTAAACCCGGCTTCGATCCAGTGGAGTTGTTTATTGATCCGAACATACGTTTTCCCAAGCTCAAGGCTTATTTCAGATTGGCTCAAAAGAAGCTGGGTATGCGTATGCTGATGGACCTCATACCCTTGGACCCAGGTTTGATACGTGGCAGTCACGGGCGCCTGTTGAATGACCCGGACAATGGGCCATTGCTCATCTCAACTGATCGGCAGCGCGCCGTCGATGCGCTCGGCATGCAGGAGATAAAGCAGTTTATTGCCGCTTACTATCGCTGACGTGCCTGCTGATCGCCGCCGATGACTGCTTACTTCCGGTCAGGATTCGGCTGGCTTTCCATGTGGTGATGGCGCAGCGGATAGCCGCGCTCCTTGTAGTAAGCGTAGCGCGCGCGGCCGGCGGCGCGCAGCGACGGAACGTCTGCGATGATTTCCAGCAGGCGCGGAAAGCGGCTGAAGAAGGCCGGCACCTCGCTGGCCAGGTTGATCAGCACCTCGCGATCGGCTGCCGGCTCGGCGTCGTGGCCGAGCAGCAGCGGCGTGGCCGCGTCGCCATTGCCGCCGCCATCACTGGCGGCGGCGTGGGCGACGAAGCTGTCGGCGCGGAAGGTCCACAGTAGTTCGTCCAGCCAGCGCGTCTGTGCCGCGTCAGCGGTATGCAGGTAGACGCGCTGGCCGGCGTCGCAGGCGCGCTCTGCCAGACGACAGGCGAACTGTGCGCGATCCGCTGCGTCGGCCCCGTCGATAATGTAGAAATCGACCTGCGTCACCGCGCCCGACCCACTCAGCCGGCGTCGACGCGATCAAACAGATACTGCATCAGCAACGGCACCGGCCGTCCGGTGGCGCCTTTCACCTTGCCGGACTTCCAGGCCACCCCGGCGATGTCCAGATGCGCCCAGCGGTAGTCAGCGGTGAAGCGGCCGAGGAAGCAGCCAGCGGTGATGGTGCCAGCGCGCCCGCCGATGTTGGCGACATCGGCGAAATTGCTTTCCAGGTCTTTATCGTAGGCGTCGCTCATGGGCAGCGGCCAGCAGGTGTCGCCGCTGCTGTCGCCGGCGCTGCGCAGGGCGTCGATCAGGGCATCATCGTTGCCCAGCACGGCGGCGTTTTCGTGACCCAGGGCGACGATGCAGGCGCCGGTGAGGGTGGCGATGTCGATCACCACGCCCGGCTTGAATTTGCCGGCCCAGGTCAGTGCATCGCAGAGGATCAGCCGGCCCTCGGCATCGGTGTTGAGGATTTCGATAGTCTTGCCGGACATGCTGGTGACCACGTCGCCGGGGCGCGTGGCGTCGCCGCCGGGCATGTTCTCCACCGCCGGCACCACGCCGACGACATTGATCGGCAGGTCGAGCTCGCAGACCGCGCGCATCACCCCGAACACGCTGGCCGCGCCGCACATGTCGAATTTCATCTCATCCATCGTGGCGGCCGGTTTGATAGAGATGCCGCCGGTATCGAAGGTCACCCCCTTGCCGACCAGTACGACCGGCTTGTCGCGCTTCTTGCCCCCGCGGTGCTGCATGGCGATCAGCTTTGCCGGCTGGCGGCTGCCGCGCGACACGGCGAGCAGCGAGCCCATGCCCAGCTTCCCCATCCCGGCCTCGTCGAGTACCTCCACCTTGAGCGATTTGAACTGCTTCTTCAGCGCTTTGGCCTGTTTGGCGAGATAGCTGGGGTGGCAGACGTTGGGCGGCGTATTGCCCAGATCGCGCGCCAGATTGCGGCCGGCAGCGACTGCCCGGGCGCGCGCCAGGCCGGCCTTGGCCTTGGCCCGGCGGCTGCGGCTGGTGCTGGCCAGGGTCAGTTTTTTGAGCCGCTTGACCTTGCTTTTGCCACCGCTGCTTTTGAAAGCGTCGAAGCGATAGGCGGCGGCGAAAGCCTCTTCGGCAGCGCTGCGCACGCGCCAGGCGAGCTGGCCGCCGCGGCATTCGATATCCGCCAGATAGCTCACCGCGTCGCGGATTCTGGCGCCGACCAGAGCCGCGGCGGCGGCCGCCTGCGCCGTGCGGAAGGCGCGCCTGTCGAAATCTTCGGCGGCGCCGAGGCCGACCAGCAGCACGCGCTTTGCGGCGACCCCGGGCAGGCGGTGCAGCATCAGGCTCTGGCCGAGTTTGCCATTGATATCGCCGGCGCTGGCGATCTCCACCAGCTGGCCGCCGCTGGCCGCGTCCAGCGCGCTGGCGGCATCGCTCAGGCTGCCGTCCGCCCACAGGCCAACGGCGACACAGGCGGCGCGCTGTTTTTCTGCGGCGCCACTCTTCAGGGTAATTTGCATGAATCGTCCTCTCCGGCCGCGACCGGGCTGCTGATTGGCGAAAGTGTGCCGCTGCCGGCGCCGCCATCCGGGTGGATGGCGTAGCGTGAATGCTTCCCGGGCGGGTGCGCGGGCGCGGCGCTGGTTGAATCCCGGCGGCGCGCCGCGCGGGCGTTTATACTGCCGGCCTTTCGACCAGCGACCGGAGCGGCGCCAGTGGCACCGCCCGGGCGACAATCAACTTTAGCACAGCAGCCGATGCGCCTGACCACCCCGCGCCAGACCACTTTTCAGCAGATCCTGCCGCCGCGCCGCGCCTGGCGGATCAGCATCATCGATCGCTACCTGCTGCGTGAGATCCTGCTCACCTGGGCGGCGGTCACGCTGGTGTTGCTGGCGATTATGGTCAGCCACAGTCTGGGGCGGATTCTGGTGCAGGCCAGCGAGGGCCGGATCGGCGCCGACGTGGTCTTTCCACTGCTTGGCGCCACGGTGGTGCGGCTGCTGGTGACGCTGGTGCCGCTGGGCCTGTATCTGGGCATTCTGCTCGGCCTCGGCCGGCTCTATCGCGACAGCGAAATGGCCGCGCTCACCGCCTGTGGCGTCGGCACGCGACAGCTCTATCGACCGGTGCTCGGCAGCGGTCTGCTCGGCGTGTTGCTGGTCAGCGCGCTGACCGTTTGGGTCTCGCCCTGGGCGGCCGGGCTGGAGGAAAAATTGGAGCGCGAGGCGGCGCGGCGCAGCAGTCTGGCGGCGCTTTCCGCCGGCACCTTCGCCAGCTCCAGCAGTGGCGACGACGTGCTCTACGCCCGCGGTCTCTCCAGCGACCGCCGGCGATTGACCGACATCTTCGTCCACAACCGCCTCGACGACGGCACTCTGGCGGTCGAGGTGGCGACCAGCGCCGAGCACCAGCGCGATGCCGAAAGCGGCGACGAATTTCTCGTCTTCGTCGATGGCCAGCGCCACGAGGGCAGCCCCGGGGAGCCGCATTACCGGGTCATCGAATTCACCCGTCACGGCCTGCTGTTGCCGCGCCCGCCACCGGCCGGCGGCAGCACCGAGCTGGAGGCGCAGCCCACCGGAACACTGTTTGGCAGCGATGATCCGCGCATCATCGCCGAGCTGCAGTGGCGCCTGTCGATGCCGCTGTCGACCCTGCTGCTGGCGCTGCTCGCGGTGCCGCTGGCGCACACCTCGCCGCGCAGCGGGCGCTACTCGCGGATCGCCGTGGCGATTCTGGTGTACATCCCCTACGCCAATCTGCTGGTGGTGGCGCGCAAAGCGGTCGAGGCCGGGCAGGTGCCGCCGGCGCTGGGGCTGTGGTGGGTGCACGCGCTGATCGTGCTGCTGGTGCTGGTGTTGCTGGCGCAGCGCAGCGGTCGCCTGCGCCGGCCGCGGTCCGCTGCCGCGACCCGGCCAGCGGTGTCGCAATCGGCCCCCGATTCGGTCGCGGATCCGGCCAGGGGTGCGGACTCGGCATGAAGCTGATCGATCGCTACATCGCCGCCGCGATCCTCGCCGCCAGCATGCTGGTGCTGCTGGTGCTGGTCTCGCTGAATGCGGTGATCAGTTTCATCCGCCAGCTCGACGACATCGGCCAGGGCAACTACGGCTTCGCCGATGCGCTGGCCTATGTGGCGCTGCGCCTGCCGGATAACGCGGTGCAGATGTTTTCCACCTCGGTGCTGCTGGGCAGCCTGCTCGGCCTCGGCGCGATGGCCTCGCACAGCGAGCTGATCGTGATGCGCGCCGCCGGCATGTCGATCCAGCGCATCATTCGTGCCACTTTGCAGGCCGGGTTGCTGTTGATGCTGCTGGTGGCGGCGCTCGGTGAATTCGTCTCCCCGCTGGCCGAGGTCGAAGCGCGGCAGATGCGCATGGCGGCGCTCTCCAAACAGGTCTCGGTGGGTTCGCGCGGCGGTCTCTGGGCGCGCGAGGGCGAGCGCTACATCAACGCGCGCAGCGTGCTGCCGGATCTCACCCTGCGCCGCCTCACGGTCTACGAATACGCCGCCGACGGCGCCCTGCGCGAAGCGGTCGCCGCCGAGGCCGCGCTGCCGGTGGCCGGCGGCGGCTGGGAGCTGCGCGACCTGCGGCGCACCCGTTTCGCCGTCGACGGGGTCAGCGTCGAAGGCGCCGAGCGCGAGATCTGGAGCGGGCTGGTCAGCCGCGAGGTGATCCAGGTGCTGGCGGTGGACGCGGAGACCCTCAGCGGTCGCGATCTCTACGAGCACATCCGCTATCTGACGCGCAACGGACTGGATACCGAACGCTACGAGCTGGCGCTGTGGCGCAAGCTGGCGACGCCGCTCTCGGCGCTGGTGATGATGCTGCTGGCGCTGCCGATGGTGTTCGGCTCGCTGCGCGCCAGCGGTGCCGGGCAGCGGATCTTCTTCGGCGCGCTGATCGGCATCGGCTACCTGCTGGCGGAAAAGCTGTTCGCCCACCTCGGCCTGGTCTACGGCCTGCCGCCGCTGGTCTCCGCCTTTTTGCCGATGGCGCTGTTTGCCGCGGTGGCGCTGGAGGCATTGCGTCGCCAGCGCTGAGCACCGCTCAGCGCGGGTAGTAGACCACCCGGCTGGCGGAGAGCTTGTCGTGCCAGGCGGCGCGTTCGGCGTCGAACAGAATCCACAGCCAGCCCAGCCCCAGCGCCAGCCACGAGAGCAGGCCACCGATGAAGCGCAGCGCGGCGCTGCGCCAGCCGATGCAGCGGCCCTCGGCGTCGAGCACCTGCAGCCGCCAGGTGCGCATGCCCAGCGTTTGCCCGCCGTGGGTCCAGAACCAGCCGTAAAACACAAAGCAGGTAGTCAATAGCAGGGCGAAGCCCAGCGGTCGCGGCAGCAGGTGATGGCCGCTGATCTGCACGTTGATGCCGACCGCGATGGCGCCGACCACAAAATTCACCGCGAGCAGCAGCAGACCGTCGTAGAGGGCGGCGAACAGGCGCCGGAACAGGCCGGCGGGCACGGGCTGGTTGCTGGGGCTGTCGGACATGGTGGTGGCTACTCGTGGGCGGCGCGGGCGATATGTCGGGCGGCATCATTTTAGCGCAGCCGCCGGGGCTGGCCAGCGGCCGGCGAGCAGCGGCGTCCGGGCATCGGTCCGGCGATTTCAGATCAGCCCGGCAAAGGGCTCCACATCGACCCAGTCACCCGCCGCACAGCCGGCCGAGGCCAGCGGCAGCACGACGAAGCAGTTGGCCCGGCTCATCGAGCTGAGCACGTGGGAATCCTGCAGGCCGGTGCTGTCCACCGCCCACTCGCCGTCGGCGTCGCGGGTCAGCACGCCGCGCTGGTACTCGATGCGCCCGGGCGCCTTTTTCAGCGCCTGGCGGGCGCGGGCGCGGATCGCCAGCGGCGGTTGCCAGTCCTCGCCGGCCATCGCCAGCAGCGCCGGGCGCACGAACTGGTAAAAGGTGGCCATCACCGACACCGGGTTGCCGGGCAGGCCGAAAAACGGCACTTCGCCCCGCCTGCCGGGCAGGCGGCCGAGGGTCAGCGGCCGGCCGGGTTTCATGGCGATCTTCCAGAAGCTCAGCTCACCGTGGGCGGCGAGCAGCTCGCGGATGTAGTCGGCCTCGCCCACCGAGACGCCGCCGGAGGTGAGCACCGCATCGGCGCGCGCCGCGGCCTCTTCCAGGGTTGCCGCCAGCGCGGCGCGGTCGTCGGCCACCGCGCCCAGATCCAGCGGCTCGGCGCCGCAGCGCTGCAGCATGCCGAGCAGGGTGTAGCGATTGCTGTCGTGGATCTGCCCCGGTGCCAGCGGTTTGCCGAGCGGGGTCAGTTCGTCGCCGGTGGAGAAAAACGCCACCACCGGACGGCGGTGTACGGCCACTTCGGCGATGCCCAGCGAGGCCAGCAGGCCCAGCTCGGCCGGGCCGAGTCGGCAGCCGGCGGCCAGCACCTGCGCGCCGCGCCGGATATCGCTGCCGGCGGCGCGCAGGTGCTGGCCGGGCTTTTCGCCGCCGCCGACGAACAGCCGCTCGCCGTCGCGGCGCACGTTTTCCTGCATCGCCACCAGTCCGGCACCCGCCGGCACTACCGCGCCGGTGGTGATGCGCACCGCCTCGCCCGGCTGCAACTCGCCGGCAAAGGGGTGGCCGGCCAGCGATTTGCCAACCACGCGCAGCTCGATCGAGCCATCGCCAGTCGCCGGCAGATCGGCGCTGCGCAGCGCGTAGCCATCCATCGCCGAGCAGCAGTGCGGCGGCACGTCGATCGGCGCGTGCTGGTCTTCGGCGAGCACCCGGTCGAGCGCCTCGGCGATGGTCACGCGCGCCACCGCGGTGCGCCGCACGACCTGCTCCAGCACCCGCTGGCGGGCCTCGGCGACGGTCAGCGAATCGGGATCGAAATCGCTCATGCAGCTGGCGCTGGCGGCTGTGGCGTCGCTGCCGTTTCCGTTGTCGCCTTCGCTGCTGCCAGCGCTGCTGGCGCCGTCGATCAGCGCGACGACGAAATCGGCGATGGCCGCCGGATCGTTGAGGTCGAGCAGTGCCGGCGGCTGCGGCGCCCCGGCCGGCAGTGGCGCATCGCAGGCGACGGCGGCGATGCGCGCGTCCTGCGGATAGAGCAGCGGTCGGCCGAGGGACGGGCGATGCAGCTCGATTTTGCTGATCTCGGCGCTTTTGAAGCCTTCCACCAGCACCAGATCCAGGTCGCTCGGGTCGAGCCGCGCCAGCTCCGCGACCAGCTCCGGCTCGCGTGCTTCGCGGCGTTCGGCGAACATCGCCCAGCGCCGCGCCGAGGCCACCAGCACGCGCTCGGCGCCGGCGCAGCGCAGGCGGTGGCTGTCCTTGCCGGGGCGATCGAATTCGACCGCGTGATGGGCGTGTTTGACCACCGCCACGCGCAGGCCGCGCGCCGCCAGCAATGGGATCAGTGCGCTGATCAGGGTAGTCTTGCCGGTGCCGCTCCAGGCGGCGAATCCGATCAGCGGGAGGGACGATTCGATCATGCGTGCAATGGGTCCGGGAGTGGTGGCGGCAGCGGCCGCAGCTGCGCTGGCGGCGGCTGTGGCCGGCGCATTCTATGCCATCCGCCGCGCCGCTGAATACCTCGCAGGGATGCCGCGCCGACGCCTGCGCGGCGCGCGGTGCGCGGCGCCGTGACAGCGGCCGATGCGGCGCTGGTCGAGCGCTTCTGCGATGCCCTGTGGGTGGAGCGCGGCCTGTCGGCCAACACCCTCGCCGCCTACGCCAGCGACCTGCACGGCTTCGCCCGCTGGCTGGGCGAGGCCTCACCGGGCGATGAGGCGCGCCTGAGTGCGGCCGGCGCCGCGGACATACAAGCATATCTCGCTGCGCTGATCGCCACCGGGCGCAAGCCGCGCAGCACCGCGCGGCTGCTCTCCAGCCTGCGCCGCTTCTACGCCTGGCTGCTGCGCGAGGGGCTGCGCCGCGACGACCCGGCGTCGCTGATCGACGCGCCGCGCATCGGCCGGCCGCTGCCCGGGTCGCTCTCGGAGGCGGACGTCGAGCGCCTGCTGGCGGCGCCGGATGTCGGCACCACGCTGGGTCTGCGCGACCGGGCAATGCTCGAAATGCTCTACGCCTGCGGCCTGCGGGTCTCCGAGCTGGTCGCTCTGAGCCTGGCCCAGGTGGGCCTGCGCCAGGGTGTGCTGCGGGTCTTCGGCAAGGGCGGCAAGGAGCGCCTGCTGCCGGTGGGCGAGGAGGCTTGCGAGTGGCTGGCGCGCTACCTCGACGAGGCCCGCCCGCAGCTGCTGGCCGGGGTCGAGGGCAGCGATGCGGTGTTCGTCACCCGCCGCGGCGGGCCGATGACGCGGGTCAACTTCTGGTATCGCATCAAGGATTACGCCCGCCGCGCGCAGATCGCCGCGGCGCTCTCGCCGCACACCCTGCGACACGCCTTCGCCACCCATCTGGTCAACCACGACGCCGACCTGCGGGTGGTGCAGATGCTGCTCGGCCACAGCGATCTGTCGACCACGCAGATCTACACCCACGTCGCTCGCGAGCGCCTGCAGGCGCTGCACGCCGAGCACCATCCGCGCGGCTGAACGGCGCGCGACGCTGGTGTCAATCTGTCGAAACGGCGATGGTGTCAGCGGCGCATTCGTGGACAATGCCGCTACGGCGGCGGCACTTGCGGGCCGCTGGCGGCCGCTGTGCGATGCGCTGGAATTATTCGCCGCGCCGCTTGTCCGACTTCAACCGCGCAGCCTTTGCGCCGCCGCCCGTTTCGCCGCGCGGCTACCGATCAATCAGCCACGCTCAACCAGCTACGCCCGATAGCTACGGATTTGCCGATGAAAGCCCCGATATCTCTCGCTGCTGTACTTGCCCTGCTCGGCGCCCTGTTCGCCGCCCCCCAGCTGGCCGCCGAGGAGGCGGACAGTGAGCAGGTCGCCGCGCTGCGCGCCAAGCTCGAGCGCGATATGCCCCAGCTGCCCATCACCAGTATCAGCGAGAGCCCGCTGCCGGGTGTGCTGGAGCTGATCTCCGGCGCGCGCGTGCTGTACCTCACACCGGATGCGAAATACATGATCGACGGCAGCATCATCGATCTGGACAGCCGCGAGAACCTCACCGCGCAGACCCGCGGCCGCGTCCAGTACGCCGCCATCGAGGCCGTCGGTGAGGAAAACATGCTGATTTTCCGCCCGGAGGACGGCGGCAGCGGGCGCAGCATCACCGTCTTCACCGACACCAACTGCGGCTTCTGCCAGAAGCTGCACCGCGAGATCGACAGCCTGCTGGAGGCCGGCATCAGCGTGCGCTACCTGATGGTGCCGCTGCGCGGCTCGCGCGCGGTGATGGAGTCCGTTTGGTGTGCCGACGATCCGCAGCAGGCGATGACCGATGCCAAGGCCGGTCGCGATGTGCCCGAGCGTAGCTGCGACAACCCCATCGACCAGCACGTGGCCCTGTCGCGTGAAGTCGGCTTGCGCGGCACGCCGTTGATTTTCGTTGACGACGGCAGCTCGATCCCCGGCTACCGCCCGGCGCAGGATCTGATCAAGGCCGTCACCGGCGGCGAGCCCCTGGCACTCAAGTAGTCGTCCCGCCGCGCGCTGGTTGCTGCGGCCCGGGGCGCCGCCCAGGGGGGCTGGCCCGGTCGCGGTCACCGGTCGCTGCCAAGGGGGCACTACCAGGGGTGGCGCTCGGCTTGCGCCTCCATTCCGACTGCCATATCGCCGGGGTTTACAGCCCCGGCCTTTTCCTGCCTGCCGGTATGATGCCGCGCTGCGCGAATCGCAGAGCGGCCGGCTTCCTGTGATAATATGTGCCGTTTTTATCCGGTCTTACCCTCAACGTCGGGAATCTCCGCCAGATGAGCGAATTCGCGAAAGAAGTCCTGCCCGTCAATCTCGAAGACGAGATGCGTCGGTCCTACCTCGATTACGCCATGAGCGTGATCGTCGGCCGCGCCCTGCCGGACGTGCGCGACGGCCTCAAGCCGGTGCACCGCCGCGTGCTCTACGCCATGCACGAGCAGGGCAACGACTGGAACAAGTCGTACAAGAAATCGGCGCGCATCGTCGGTGACGTGATGGGTAAGTACCACCCACACGGTGATTCGGCGATCTACGACACCATGGTGCGCATGGCGCAGCCCTTTTCCATGCGCTACCTGCTGGTGGACGGGCAGGGCAACTTCGGTTCGGTGGACGGCGACGCCCCGGCGGCGATGCGCTACACCGAGGTGCGCATGGCCAGGCTGGCCCATCAGCTGCTGGCCGATATCGAAAAGCAGACCGTCGACTTTCAGGAAAACTACGACGGCTCCGAGAGCGAGCCGACGGTGCTGCCGACGCGGGTGCCGAACCTGCTGGTCAACGGCTCCACCGGCATCGCCGTGGGTATGGCGACCAACATCCCGCCGCACAATCTCGGCGAAGTGGTCGCCGCGACCATCGCCCTGCTCGACGACCCGTCGCTGGACATCAACCAGCTGATGGAATACCTGCCCGGCCCGGATTTCCCCACCGCCGGCATCATCAACGGCGTGCGCGGTGTGCGCGAGGCCTATCGCACCGGCCGCGGCC
Source organism: uncultured Chromatiales bacterium (assembly GCA_965602395.1). GTDB lineage: Bacteria > Pseudomonadota > Gammaproteobacteria > CBFCYW01 > CBFCYW01 > CBFCYW01. The sequence continues at coordinate 7,866 of CBFCYW010000033.1, read as the reverse complement.
GCGTCCACGTGCGTGCGCGCTGCGAGTTTGAGGAGTACGACAAGGGTCGCCGCGAGCGCATCGTGGTCACCGAGCTGCCCTATCAGGTCAACAAGGCGCGGCTGCTGGAGAAGATCGCCACGCTGGTCAAGGAAAAGCGCATCGAGGGCATCAGCGAGCTGCGCGACGAATCCGACAAGGACGGCATGCGCATGGTCATCGAGCTGCGTCGCGGCGAGGTGCCGGACGTGGTGCTCAACAACCTCTATCAGCAGACGCAGATGCAGACGGTGTTCGGCATCAATATGGTCGCCCTCTCCGGCGGTCAGCCGCAGCTGATGAATCTCAAGGATATCCTCGAAGCGTTCATCCGCCATCGCCGTGAGGTGGTCACCCGGCGCACCGTCTTCGAGCTGCGCAAGGCCCGCGAGCGCGGCCACGTGCTGGAGGGGCTGGCGGTGGCGCTGGCCAACATCGACCCGGTGATCCAGCTGATCAAGGAATCGTCCAACCCCGCCGAGGCACGCGCCGGACTGGTCGCTCGCGCCTGGGCGCCGGGCATGGTCAGCGGCATGCTGGAGCGCGCCGGCGCCGAGGCCTCGCGCCCCGACGGCCTGGAGGCGCGCTGCGGCCTGCACGACGACGGCTACCACCTCTCCGAGGCGCAGGCACAGGCGATCCTCGAACTGCGCCTGCACCGCCTCACCGGTCTGGAGCAGGACAAAATCCTCGCCGAGTACGAGGAAATTCTGCTCAAGATCGCCGAGTTGATCGAAATCCTCGAAAACCCCGATCGCCTGCGCGCGGTGGTGCGCGAGGAGCTGGAGCTGATCACCGAGACTTTCGGCGACCAGCGCCGCACCGAGATCCTGACCGATTTTTCCGATCTCACCGTCGAGGATCTGATCACCGAGGAAGACGTGGTCGTGACCCTCTCCCACGCCGGTTACGCCAAGGCTCAGCCGCTCTCCGATTACGCCACCCAGCGCCGCGGCGGGCGCGGCAAATCGGCCACGGCGATGAAACAGGAAGACTTCATCGACAAGCTGTTCGTCGCCAGCACCCACGACACCCTGCTGTGTTTCACCAGCCACGGTCGGGTGTTCTGGAAGAAGGTCTACGAGCTGCCGCTGGCCTCGCGCGGCTCGCGCGGGCGGCCGATCGTCAACCTGCTGCCGCTGCAGCCGGATGAGCGCATCAACGCGGTGCTGCCGGTGCGCGAATTCCCCGAGGACCGCTTCGTGTTCTTCGCCACGCGCAAGGGCGTGGTCAAAAAGACCCCGCTGTCGGATTTCTCCCGGCCGCGCTCTATCGGCATCATCGCCATCGACCTGCGCGTCGATGACTATCTGGTCGATGTGGCGCTGACCGATGGCGGCAGCGACATCCTGCTGTTCTCCTCCGGCGGGCGCACGGTGCGCTTTGACGAGGGCGAGGTGCGCAAAATGGGTCGCGCCGCTGCCGGCGTGCGCGGCATCCGCATGCCCGAGGACGGCGAGGTCGTGGCGCTGATCGCACACAACCCGGCGGTGGACAGCGCTGGCGACATCCTCACCGCCACCGAGCACGGCTACGGCAAGCGCACCGCCATCGACGAGTACCCGCGCAAGGGGCGCGGCATCCAGGGGGTTATCGACATCAAAACCAGCGCCCGCAACGGCGGCGTAGTCGGTGCCGTGCAGGTGGTCGACGACGACGAAATCATGCTCATCTCCAACGGTGGCACGCTGGTGCGCACCGCGGTCGCCGAAGTCTCCCAGCTGGGCCGCAACACCCAGGGCGTGCGCCTGATCCGGCTGGTCGAGGGCGAGCAGCTGGTCGAGGTGGAGCGCGTCGCGGCGCTCGATGGCGAAGACGCCGTCGAGCTGCCCGGTGGCGATTCGGGCGCGGCGCCGGCGGCGCATTCCGCGACCGATCCGGGGGGCGACTCCGGAGACCGGCCCGGGGATGACCCGGCGGGTGACGGCGGAGACGCCTGATGGCGCGCGTGTTCAACTTCAGCGCCGGCCCGGCGACGCTGCCCGAGACGGTCCTGGAGCGCGCCCGCGACGAGCTGCTGGATTTTCGCGGCTGCGGCGCTTCGGTGATGGAGATCAGCCACCGCGGCGAGCTGTTCATGGCGGTGGCGGCGCAGGCCGAGGCCGATCTGCGCGCGCTGCTCGGCGTGCCGGACAACTACCGCGTGCTGTTTCTGCAGGGCGGCGCCCGCCAGCAGTTCGCGCTGGTCCCCATGAACCTGCTGCGCGGCCGCGAGCGCGCCTGCTATCTGGATACCGGCCACTGGTCATCGCAGGCCATCGAGATGGCGCGCCACTACTGCGAGCCGCTGCTGGTGGCCAGCGGCAGCCAATCCGGCTACACCGCACTGCCGCCGCGCGACAGCTGGCGCATCGACGCCGATGCCGCCTATTTTCACTACGCCAGCAACGAAACCATCGGTGGCCTGCAGCTGCACCAGCCGCCCGAAGTCGGCGATCTGCCGCTGGTCGCCGACATGTCCTCGGATATCCTCTCCAAACCCATCGATGTGTCGCGCTTCGGCTTGATCTACGCCGGCGCACAGAAGAACATCGGCCCCGCCGGGCTGGCGCTGGTGATCGTGCGCGAGGATCTGCTCGGCGCGCCGCTGCCGGGCACGCCGAATATTTTCGATTACGCCCGCCAGGCAGCCAGGGATTCGATGCTCAACACCCCGCCGACCTTTGCCTGGTACCTGGCCGGGCGGGTCTTTCAGTGGCTGCTGGAGCAGGGCGGGCTGGCGGCCATCGAGCGCATCAACCGGCGCAAGGCGGACAAGCTCTACGCCGCCATCGACGGGAGCGATTTCTACCACAATCCGGTCGATCCGGCCTGCCGCTCGCGGATGAACGTGCCGTTCACTCTGGCGCGTCCGGAGCTGGACGCGCGCTTCCTCGCCGAGGCCGAGAGCGCTGGTCTGGTCGCGCTCAAGGGCCACGCCGCGGCGGGCGGGATGCGCGCCAGCATTTACAACGCGATGCCTGAGGAGGGCGTCGATGCACTGGTCGGATTCATGGCCGAGTTCGAGCGCCGCCACGCCTGAAGTGCGGCACAGAGACAGCGATGGCGAATAGAGAAGAAGAACAGCTCAAGGCGATCCGCAACGAGATCGACGACATCGACCGGCAGATCCAGAGCCTGATCAGCCGCCGCGCGCGCTGCGCCCAGCGGGTCGCCGAGGTCAAGCTGGCGCACGATGACAACGCCGTGTTCTACCGCCCGGAGCGCGAGGCGCAGGTGCTGCGCGAGATCATGTCGCGCAACGAGGGGCCGCTGCCGAAGGCGGCGATGGCGACCCTGTTTCGCGAGATCATGTCCGCCTGTCTGGCGCTGGAGAAACCGCTGCGGGTGGCCTATCTCGGCCCGCAGGGCACCTTCACCCAATCCGCGGTGCAAAAGCACTTTGGCCACGGCGCCGTGCAGGCGCCGCTGGGAGCCATCGACGAGGTCTTCCGCGAGGTCGAATCCGGCCAGGCGCAGTACGGCGTGGTGCCGGTGGAAAACTCCACCGAGGGCGTGGTCAATCACACCCTCGACATGTTCATCCGCTCGCCGCTGAAGATCTGCGGCGAGGTGGTCGTGCGCATCCACCACAACCTGCTCGGCGACGCCCGCCAGCTGGATGACATCGAGCGCGTCTTCGCCCACCCGCAGGCGCTGGCGCAGTGCCGCAACTGGCTCGATCACAACCTGCCGCGGGCGCAGCGGATCGCCGCGCCGAGCAACGCCGAAGCCGCTCGACAGGTCGCCGGCGACGCCAGCGCGGCGGCCATCGCCGGGTCGGCCGCGGCGGAGATCTACCAGCTCACCGCACTGGTGCAGAACATCGAGGACGAGCCGGACAACAGCACCCGCTTTCTGGTCATCGGCCACGACGAGGTGCCGGCCTCCGGCGCCGACAAGACCTCGCTGCTGATCTCCGCGCAGAACAAGCCCGGCTCGCTGTACAAGATGCTGGTGCCGCTGGCGGAGAACGGCCTGAGCATGACGCGCATCGAGTCGCGACCCTCGCGCGGCGGCCTCTGGGAGTACGTTTTCTTCATCGATATCGAGGGCCACAAGGACACCCCCGGGGTGGCCGATGCGCTCAGCGCACTGCGTCACGAGGCGGCGCTGTACCGCGTGCTCGGCGCCTATCCGAAGGCGGCGTACTAGCGGTGTCGGCATCGACCGCGCGCGCACCGGTGAAGATCCGGCGCATCTGCATCTTCGGCGTCGGCCTGATCGGCGGCTCCTTCGCCCTCGGCCTGCGCGCTGCCGGTTTCGATGGCGAGATCGTCGGCAGCGGGCGCAGCGCGGACAATCTGGCCCGCGGCGTGGAACTGGGTGTCATCGATCGCTACGACACCGATCCGGCCGCGGCCGTGGCGGGTGCCGATCTGCTGCTGCTGGCGGTGCCGATGGGGGCGATGCGCGCGCTGCTGGAGCGGGCCGCCCCGGCGCTGCGCGCGGATGCCATCGTCAGCGATGCCGGCAGCGTCAAGGGCAGCTTCGCCGCCGATGCCCGCGCGGTGCTCGGCGACAGCCTGCATCGGGTGGTGCCCGGCCATCCCATCGCCGGCACCGAAAACAGTGGCGTCGAAGCCGCCTTCGCCAGCCTCTACCGCCAGCGCCGGGTGATCCTCACTCCGCTGGCCGAGACCGATCCGGCGGCGACCGCTGTGGTCGCCGAGCTGTGGCGGCTGTGCGGCGCCGAGGTCGAGTGCCTGTCGGTGGCCCGGCACGACCGCGTGCTGGCCGCCACCAGCCATCTACCGCACATGCTCGCCTTCAGCCTGGTCGACACCCTGGCGACCATGCAGAGCCGCGACGAGATCTTTCGCTACGCCGCCGGCGGCTTTCGCGATTTCACCCGCATCGCGTCGAGTGACCCGGTGATGTGGCGCGACATCTGCGTCGCCAATCGCGACGCCCTGCTGGAGGTGGTCGAAGAGCTGATCGAGCACTTTCAGCAGTTGCACGACGCCATCGAGCGCGGCGATGTGGCGGCCATTCACGAGACCTTCGCGCGCGCCAAGGCGGCGCGCGACGCGCACCTCGACAAGTTCAGCCAGCGTGCCGAGTAATCACCGTGCCGAGTAAGCCATGAGCGATATGCCCCAACTGGCGCTGCCGGCGCTGGCCGCCTGCCACGGCAGGGTGGCGCTGCCCGGCTCGAAGAGCCTCTCCAACCGCGCGCTGCTGCTCGCCGCGCTGGCCGAGGGCGAGACGCGCATCGACGCGCTGCTCGAATCCGACGATACCCGCCACATGCGCCGCGCGCTGGACGCGCTGGGCGTGGCCATCGACGGCGATCCGGACCGCGGCTTGCGGGTGCGCGGCTGCGGCGGGCGTTTCGCGGTGCCGGCGGCAAAGCTTTCACTCGGCAACGCCGGCACCGCGGTGCGCACGCTGACCGCGGTGCTCGGCGTGCTCGGCGGCGATTACCGCATCGACGGCGTGGCGCGCATGCGCGAACGGCCCATCGGCGATCTGCTCGACGCCCTGCGGCCGCTCGGCGCGCAGATCGACTGCGCGGCGGACGAGGGCTTTCTGCCACTGCGCATCGGCGCCTTTGCCGATAGCGGCGCGGCGCGTGTCGCGGTGCGTGGCGACGTGTCATCGCAGTACCTGACCGGCTTGCTGATCGCCCTGCCGCTGCTCGGCCGGCCGGTGGCGCTGGAGGTCGCCGGCGAGCTGATCTCCAAACCCTATGTGGACATGACGCTGGATCTGATGGCGCGCTTTGGCGTGCTCGCCGAACGCGATGGCTACGCCGCTTTTCGCTTCGACGGCGCGCAGCGCTACCGCAGCCCGGGGCGGCTGCGCATCGAGGCGGATGCCTCCAGTGCCTCGTATTTTCTCGCCGCCGGGGCGATCGGTGGGCGGGTCCGCGTCGAGGGCGTCGGCCGCCGCAGCGTGCAGGGCGACGTGCGCTTCGCCGATGCGCTGGCGGCGATCGGTGCGCGCATCGAATGGGGCGACGACTGGATCGAGGCGGAGCGCCCGGCGAGCGGGCGACTGGCTGCTTTCGATGCGGATTTCAACCACATTCCGGATGCGGCGATGACCCTGGCGGTGACCGCGCTGTTCTGCGCCGGCCCCTGCCGGCTGCGCAACATCGCCTCCTGGCGGGTCAAGGAGACCGACCGCATCGCCGCGATGCACAGCGAGCTGCTGCGCCTGGGTGCCGTCGCCGAACAGGGCGATGACTGGCTGGCAGTGAGCCCGGCTGCGCGGCTGCGCGCGCACACCGCGATCCACACCTACGACGACCACCGCATCGCCATGAGCTTTGCGCTGGCGACCCTCGCCGGGCTGCCGCTGACGATTCTCGACCCGGGCTGCACGGCGAAGACCTTCCCCGGCTTTTTCGACGCTTTCGGCGCCATCGCCGAGGAGCTGGCGCCATGACCGCGCCGGTGATCACCATCGATGGTCCGGTCGGTTCGGGCAAGGGCACCATCGCCCAGCAGCTGGCTGAGGCGCTGGGTTTTCACCTGCTCGACTCGGGCGCGCTGTACCGCCTCAGCGCGCTGGCGGCGCGCCGCGCCGGGGTGGCGCTGGATGACGGTGATGCGCTGGCGGCGATTGCCACGGCGATGCGCATCCGCTTCGAGCCGCGCCCGGGGCAGGGCCTGGCCACCTATCTCGACGACGCCGACGTGAGTCTGGAGTTGCGCACCGAACAGACCGGCGAGCTGGCTTCGCAGGTCGCCGCGCTGCCGGCGCTGCGCCACGCGTTGCTCGCGGTGCAGCGCAGCTTTCGCCGCCCGCCGGGGTTGGTCGCGGATGGCCGCGATATGGGCACAGTGGTTTTTGTCGATGCCGAACTGAAGGTTTTTCTCACCGCCAGTGCCGAGGAACGCGCCCGTCGGCGCTTCGCCCAGTTGCAAAACAAGGGCTTGGATGCTAGCCTCCCCGCCCTTTTGCAGGAGATTCGTGCGCGCGACGAGCGGGATAGCAGCCGCACCGTCTCGCCACTGCAGGCGGCCGCCGATGCGGTGGTCGTCGACTCCACTTCGATGTCCGTCGAAGCGGTGCGGGAGAAGCTGCTGGAACTGGCGCGCCAGCGCCTCGGCAGCGATTTTCCGCGTTAACGGCCCAACCCGCGGGATAGCGGGGCGGGCGATGTTCAATAACCGCGTGAGCCAGCAGGAAGCCCCACGGCCACGGCGTTATTTTTCCTACCTGAAGGTCAACTCAATCCATGTCTGAATCCTTTGCCGAGCTTTTTGAAGAAAGCCTTGCCAAGACGCAGATGAAACCCGGCGCCCTGCTGATGGGTACCGTGGTCGATATCTCCGGCGGTTACGTGATGGTCAACGCCGGCCTCAAGTCCGAGGGTGTGATCCCCGTCGAGCAGTTCCGTAACGACACAGGCGAACTGGAAGTCGAAATCGGCGACGCTGTCGAAGTCGCGCTGGACGCCGTCGAGGACGGCTTTGGCGAGACCCGTCTGTCGCGAGAAAAGGCCCGTCGCGCGCGCGTCTGGACCATGCTCGAAGAAGCCCATGAGGGCGATGAGGTCTGCACCGGCAAAATCACAGGTAAGGTCAAGGGCGGTTTCACGGTCGATATCACCGGCATCCGCGCGTTTCTGCCCGGCTCGCTGGTGGACATCCGCCCGGTGCGCGACACCGCGTACCTCGAAGGCAAGGATCTCGAATTCAAGGTCATCAAGCTCGATCAGCGCCGCAACAACGTTGTGGTTTCGCGTCGCGCAGTGGTGGAAAAGGAATACAGCGCCGAGCGCGAAGAGCTGCTCAAGAACCTGCAGGAAGGCATGGAGATCGACGGCATCGTCAAGAATCTCACCGACTACGGCGCCTTCCTCGATCTCGGCGGCATCGACGGTCTGCTGCACATCACCGACATGGCCTGGAAGCG
>CBFCYW010000032.1:0-31780 GCA_965602395.1 uncultured Chromatiales bacterium | reverse complement strand
GGGCTGGATGGCTGGGAAGCGCTGGCGAAAAAGATGGGCCAGGACCAGCCCTGAGGCGCGCTGCGAGAGAGGCGGGTGGCGGCGGTCAGCCGAGCAGGTTCGCCAGAATCCGTTGATAAATCGCGGACAAAGCGTCGAGGTCGGCGATATTTACGTGCTCATCCAGCTGGTGGATGCTGGCGTTGATCGGCCCCAGTTCGATCACCTGCGCGCCGGTCGGGGCGATAAAGCGCCCGTCCGAAGTGCCGCCGCTGGTGGACAGTTTCGGCGTCAGCCCGCAGCTGGCTTCGACCGCGGCGATCGCCGCCGCGGTCAGCTCGCCCGGCGCGGTGATAAACGGCTCGCCGGACAGCCGCCAGGCGATGTCGCAGTCCAGCCCCTGGGCGGCGAAGATGCCCTCGACCGCCGCCTGCAGTTGCGGCGCCGCGACCTCGGTGGAAAAGCGGAAGTTGAACAGCGCCTCCAGCCGGCCGGGGATCACGTTGGTCGCGCCGGTGCCGCTGTTGAGATTGGAAATCTGAAAGCTGGTCGGCGGGAAGAATTCGTTGCCGGCATCCCACTGCTGCGCCGCCAGCGCCGCCAGCGCCGGCGCGGCGCGGTGGATCGGGTTGTCGGCCAGCTGCGGGTAGGCGACGTGGCCCTGCCGGCCGTCGACCCGCAGATGGGCGTTGAGCGAGCCGCGCCGGCCGTTTTTGATCACGTCGCCGAGCAGCGCGCTGCTGGAGGGTTCGCCGACCAGACACCAGTCGATCTTCTCGCCGCGCGCTTGCAGCCGTTCGACCACCCGGGCGGTGCCGTCCTTCGCCGGCCCCTCCTCGTCGGAGGTGATCAGAAAGGCGATCGAGCCGCGCTGCTGCGGGTGTTCGGCGACGAAGGCCTCGACCGCGGTGATCATCGCCGCCAGCGAGCCTTTCATGTCCGCCGCGCCGCGGCCGTACAGCCTGCCGTCGCGGATGCTCGGCTCGAACGGCGGGCTGCTCCAGTCGGCCTCCGGGCCGCTGGGCACCACATCGGTGTGGCCGGCGAAGCACAGCAGTGGCGATTCGCTGCCGCGGCGCGCCCAGAAGTTGCTCACCGCGCCGAAGGGCAGGGGCTCGATTGCGAAGCCGATGGCCGCCAGCCGCTGGCACATCAGCGCCTGGCAGCCGGCGTCTTCGGGGGTCACCGAGCGGCGGCGGATCAGTTCGCGGGCGAGGTCGAGGGTGGCGCTCATGCTGGCTCGGGTGGCTCCAGGCGTTTTTGCAGGGTCTGCTTGATCTGCGCCAGCTGCACCGGGTCTTCGATGGGCCGGCCGCTGGCGTCGCTGACGAAGAAGAAATCCTCGACCTTGTCGCCGAGGGTGGCGATCTTCGCCGCGTGCACGTTGAGCCCGCAGTCGGCAAAGGCGTGCGCGATCTTGGCCAGCAGGCCGGGCTGATCGCTGGTGAACACCGATACCGAGGTCAGGCTGTGGCTGTGGTCGATGTCGAAATCGATGCGCGCTTCGCGGGCCATCATCCGCAGCTGGCGCGGCAGCGGCCGCGGCGCGGCGCTGTCCGGCGGCTGATCCGGCGCCGCCAGGGCGCGCTCCAGGGTGGTGCGGATCTCTCTCAGGCGCGCCGGATCGAGGATCGTCGAGCCGTCCGCCTCCAGCACCAGAAAGGTGTCCAGCGCGTGGCCGGAGTTGCTGGTGACGATGCGCGCGCTGACCACGCTCAGGCCGAGCCGATCCAGCGCCGCGGTGATCAGCGCGAACAGCTGCTGGTGATCCTGCACGTAGACGAAGATTTCGGTCGAGCCCATCTGCGTTTCGCGGCGCAGCAGCACCAGCGGGATATCGCGCTGGTGGTGGCGCAGGATGGCCTGGGTGTGCCAGCAGATCTCGTCCGGGTGGTAGCGCAGAAAGTAGCGCTCGCCGAACTCGCGCCAGGCGCGGCGCACCGCGCGGCCATCGACCTTGCGCTCGCGCAGCAGCTGGCGCGCATCGCGCATTTTCATGGCGATCACGTCGCGCTTGTCCAGCGGGTTGTCGAGGCCGCGGCGCAGCACCGCGGCGGTGCTCTCGTAGAGATTGCGCAGCAGGCTTTCCTTCCAGCTGTTCCACAGCTCCGGGTTGGTGCCGCAGATGTCCGCCACGGTGAGCAGATAGAGGTGGTGGAGGTGGCGGGTGGAGCTGACGGTGCGGGCGAAATCGTAGATTACCTGCGGATCGCTGATGTCGCGGCGCTGGGCGGTCTGGCTCATCAGCAGGTGGTTGGAGACCAGCCAGGCGACCAGTCGGGCGTCCGCCGTGTGCAGGCCGTGGCTGCGGCAGAAATAGGCGGCGTCGGCGGCGCCGAGGGCGGAGTGGTCGCCGCCGCGACCCTTGGCGATGTCGTGGAACAGGCCGGCGAGGAACAGTAGTTCCGGCTTGTTGATGCGCGGCGCGATGGCGTGGCAGTGCGGGTGTTCCTCGCGGTGCTTGCCGATGAAGAAGGTGCGCAGGTTGCGGATCACGCGGATGGTGTGCTCGTCGACCGTGTAGATGTGGAACAGGTCGTACTGCATGCGGCCGACGATCTGCTCGAAGGCCGGCAGGTAGGCGGCCATCACCCCGTAGCGGTTCATGCGCCGCAGCTGGCGGATGATGCCCTGCGGCTGGCGCAGGATCTCCATAAACAGCTGGCGGTTGATGATGTCATCGCGAAAGCGCTCGTCGATCAGCGGCAGGCTGCGGCGGATCAGGCGGATGGTGTCGGCGCGGATGCCCTTCACCTCCGGGCGCCGGGCGAGCACCAGAAAGCACTCCAGCAGCGCCGGCGGGTAGCGCTCGAAAACATCCGCGGACTTGACCTCCAGTGCGCCGTTGCGCAGCTGGAAGCGCTTGTGCAGCTCTTCGACTTCGGCCGGCTGATCGGCTTCGAGGATAACCTCGCGGAACAGTTGCAGGAGCAGCTCGTTGTGTCGCTCCAGCGCCATCACCGTGCGGTAGTAGCGCTGCATGAACTGCTCGATGGCCTGGTTGCCGGCGTCCTCGGTGTAGCCGAATTCGCGGGCCAGATCGCGCTGGTGGTCGAACAGCAGGCGATCTTCGCGGCGGCCGGTTTTGTGGTGCAGCAGATAGCGGATCGACCAGAGCAGATCCTGGCCTTCGAGCAGCTGCGCCAGCTCGGTCTCGGTGAGAAAGCCGTGGGCGACCAGCTCGTCGAGATTGGCGGCGCCGAAGTGGCGCTTGGCCACCCAGCCGATCATCTGGATATCGCGCAGGCCGCCGCGGCTCTCTTTGATATTCGGCTCCAGCTTGTAGCCGGTGTCGTGGAATTTCTTGTGTCGGCGGTGCTGCTCCTGCAGCTTGGCGCGGAAGAATTCGTTCGATGGCCAGATGTGCTCCGGCCCGGTGCGCAGCAGCATTTCGCCGAACAGCGCGGTGTCGCCGTCGAGCAGGCGCGCTTCGATGAGATTGCTGATCACGGTGACGTCGGCGGCGGCTTCGGCGACGCAGGCGTCGAGGCTGCGCACGCTGTGGCCGATGTCCAGACCCAGATCCCACAGCGCGGTGATGAATTCGCCGAGACGGGCGCCGGTGGTTTCGTCCGGCTCGGCGGCCAGCAGCAGCATGATGTCGACGTCGGAGTGCGGGTGCAGCTCGCCGCGACCGTAGCCGCCGACGGCGATCAGCGCGGCGCCGCAGTCGAGCTGATCGGCGAGCAGGCTGCGCCACAGGTGTTGCAGCACGCCATCCACCAGCAGGGTGCGCCAGGAGACCAGCTGGCGCACGCCGACGCCGCGCTGCCAGGCGGCGTGGATCGCCACATCGCCATCGCGCAGCGCGGCGCGACAGGCGGCCAGCGGGGTGGCGTGGGTGGTCAGCAGTTGCTGCAGATCGGGGAGGGCGGGCTCGCCTGTGGCCGGGGTATCCATCGCGCGGCTCAGTCGAACGTTTTGGGTACACCGTCGCTGACGGTGAGCAGCTCGTAGCCGTCGTCGGTGACCAGCAGGGTGTGTTCCCATTGCGCGGACAGGCTGCGGTCCTTGGTGACCACCGTCCAGTCGTCGCCGAGCAGCTTCACCTGGCGCTTGCCGAGGTTGACCATCGGCTCGACCGTGAAGGTCATCCCGGCCTGTAGCTGCAGGCCCTGTCCGGGGCGGCCGTAGTGCAGCACCTGCGGGTCTTCGTGGAAGCCGCGGCCGATGCCGTGGCCGCAGTACTCGCGGACGATCGAGCAGCGCTCGGCCTCGGCGTAGCTCTGAATCGCGTGGCCGATGTCGCCGAGGGTGGCGCCGGGGCGCACCGCGCGGATGCCGCGCACCATCGCCTGGTGGGCCACGTCGCAGATGCGCTGGCCTTTGATGGTCGGCTCGCCGACGTGAAACATGCGGCTGGTGTCGCCGTGGTAGCCGTCTTTGATGACGGTGATGTCGATGTTGATGATGTCGCCTTTCTTCAACACCTTCGGCCCGGGAATGCCGTGGCAGACCACGTGGTTGATCGAGGTGCAGATGGATTTCGGGAAGCCGTGGTAGTCCAGCGGCGCCGGGATCGCGTTCTGGGTGTTGACGATGTGATCGTGGCAGATGCGGTTCAGCTCGTCGGTGGTCACGCCCGGCTGGACGAAGGGGCCGATCATGTCCAGCACCTCGGAGGCGAGGCGGCCGGCGGTGCGCATCTTGTCGATTTCTTCGGGCGTCTTGATGGCGATTCTCATGCGTCTGCTCGTGCTGTTGTCTGCGTTTGCCCGGCGTTGGCGCGCGATAGTCTGCGGGATTCGCTGCCGCCGGCGCTGTGCTCGCGGCGCTGTGCTCGCGGCTCTGGCGCGGCGCGAGGCGGCGCATTGTAGCTCAATCGGCAGCCGCGCCGGTGGCCGAGGCGTCGGCGCTGCGACGGCATGCCAATTGTTGCCGCCGATGCTTTGTGTTATAAAGCCGCCGCCCCGCAAGGGGCGCAAATCCACACGCGCAACAGCAAGCATCCGGTCGGGTGCCCGTGGCATCGCAGAGCGAGGCGCACGGGTTGTCCGGAGCGTTGCGCGGAGGCCCAACCCGTACAATGAGGTTTCATACGAGCATGGCAAACGTCTCCATGCGCCAGATGCTTGAAGCTGGCGTGCACTTCGGCCACCAGACCCGCTACTGGTGCCCCAAAATGGCTCCCTACATCTTTGGCGAGCGCAACAAGATCCACATCTTCAACCTGGAAAGCACCGTCCCGGCGCTGGATGATGGCCTGAACTTCATGGGCAAGCTGGCGGCGAAGAACGGCAAAGTGCTGTTCGTCGGCACCAAGCGCGCCGCCCGCGACGCGGTGCGCGAATCCGCCCAGGCTTGCGGCATGCCCTTCGTCAATCGTCGCTGGCTCGGCGGCATGATGACCAACTTCAAGACCGTCAAGCAATCGATCCGTCGCCTCAAGGAGCTGGAAGGCCAGTTCGCCGAGGGTATCGAAGAGCGCCTGAACAAAAAGGAAGCGCTGACCCTGCGCCGCGAAATGGACAAGCTCGAGCGCAGCCTCGGCGGCATCAAGGACATGGAGCGCCTGCCCGATGCGCTGTTCGTGATCGACGTCGGCCACGAAAAGATCGCCATTCAGGAAGCCAACAAGCTCGGCATTCCGGTGGTCGGCGTGGTCGATTCCAACAACAGTCCGGATGGCGTCGACTACGTTATCCCCGGCAACGATGACGCCATCCGCGCCATCCAGCTCTACACCACCGCCGCCGCGGAAGCGGTGCAGAATGCCAAGACCAGCGCCGGCGGCGCCGGTGGTGATGACGAATTCGTCGAAGTGGCCGAGAGCGAAGGCGGCGCCGAGGCCGCCGCCGAGTAAGGCCTCGCCGACCCCGCGCGCCGCTCGCTGCTGCGGGCCGTGGCGCGGGGCACACATTCGCAGCGGGCCGGGTGGCGCGATGGCGTCCCCGGCCCCAATCGCAAGCAGAATCGAGGTAATTGAACATGCAGATCAGTGCTGCAATGGTTAAGGAGCTGCGCCAGCGTACCGGCGCCGGCATGATGGAGTGCAAAAAGGCGCTGGTGGAAGCCGCCGGCGATATGGAATCCGCAGTCGAGGCGATGCGCATCGCAGGCCTCGCCAAGGCCGACAAAAAGGCCGACCGCGTGGCCGCCGAGGGTATCGTCGCCGCGGCCACCGCCGATGACGGCAAGTCCGCGGTGCTGGTCGAGGTCAACTGCGAAACCGATTTCGTCGCCAAGGGTGACGATTTCATCGACTTCGCCAGGGGCATCGCCGCGAAAGTGCTGGCCGACGCCCCGGCCGATGTCGAGGCGCTGGCCGCGCTGCCGATGGACGACGGCCGCAGCGTCGAGCAGGCCCGCCAGGAGCTGATCGCCAAGATCGGTGAAAACATCCAGGTGCGCCGCTTTCAGCGGATCGAATCCGCCGGCCTCATCGGCAGCTATCTGCACGGCACGCGCATCGGTGTGCTGACCGCCCTCGAAGGCGGCGACGAGGCACTGGCCAAAGACGTCGCCATGCATATCGCCGCCAGCCGCCCGCTGTGCGTCAGCGAGGAGCAGGTGCCCGCCGATGTGCTGGAAAAGGAAAAGGCCATCCTGATCGCCGAGGCGCGCGAGAGCGGCAAGCCCGAGGAAATCATCGAAAAGATGGTCGCCGGCCGGGTGCGCAAGTATCTTGCCGAGATCACCCTGGTCGGCCAGCCCTTCGTCAAGGACCCGGATCAGACCGTCGCCAAGCTGCTCAAGGGCAGCGGTGCCAGCGTCACTGGTTTCGTCCGCCTCGAAGTGGGCGAGGGCATCGAGAAAAAGGAAGAGAATTTCGCCGAAGAGGTGATGGCCCAGGTCAAGGGCAACTGATCGACTGGCGAGAAAGCCGGGATCATCCCGGCTTTTTTGTCGCGCTGCGAAAGCCTCGCAGCGCGCCGCGGCGCAGACCGCAATCGAGACGCGGCGCGGCCTGCGCCAGCCACATCTCTCGCAACGGGGCCGCGGTGGCGGCTCCCGAACCAAGGCAGGTTACACACAGATGAACGAGCCCAAGCCGATCTACCATCGCGTGCTCCTCAAGCTTTCCGGCGAGGCGCTGATGGGGCGCTACGAGTACGGTATCGATCCGGAATTTCTCGACCGTCTCGCCGCGGATATCCGTGAGATCAACCAGTTGGGCGTGGAGCTGGCGATCGTCATCGGTGGTGGCAATATCTTCCGCGGCGCGCGCCTCGCCGACGGCGGCATGGACCGCATCACCGGCGACCACATCGGCATGCTGGCGACGGTCATCAACGCGCTCTCGCTGCAGGATGCGCTGGAGCAACTGGGGGTGTTCTGCCGGGTGATGTCGGCGCTGGAAATCAAGGCGGTGTGCGAGGACTATATCCGCCGTCGCGCCGTGCGCCATCTGCAGAAGGGGCGCGTGGTGATCTTCGCCGCGGGCAGCGGCAATCCCTTTTTCACCACCGATACCGCCGCTTCGCTGCGCGCCATCGAGATCGGCGCCGATGCGCTGCTCAAGGCGACCAAGGTGGACGGCATCTACGACAAGGACCCGGTGGGCAACGCCGATGCGGTGAAATTCGATCGCATCACTTACGACGAAGTGATCTCCCGCAATCTGGCGGTGATGGATACCACCGCGACGGTGATGTGCCGCGACAATGACATGCCGCTGCGGGTGTTCAACATGAATACAGAGGGCGATCTGGTGCGCGCCGTGACTGGCACGGACGTGGGCTCGGTCGTCGAGAGAGGTGGGAAATGATCGATGACATCAAATCCAGTGCGAAAAAGCGCATGCAGAAGAGCGTCGCCGCGCTGAAAACCGAGTTCTCGCGCATTCGCACCGGGCGCGCGCACGCCGGCCTGCTCGATCACATCACGGTGGAGTACTACGGCACCGAGGTGCCGTTGTCGCAGGTCTCCAACATCAGCGCCGAGGATGCCCGAACCCTGTCGGTGACCCCCTGGGAGAAGGCCATGGTGGCGCCGATCGAAAAGGCCATCATCAACTCCGATCTCGGCCTCAACCCGGCCACCGCCGGCACGGTGATCCGCATCCCCATGCCGCCACTGACCGAGGAGCGGCGCAAGGATCTGGTGCGCGTGGTGCGCCAGGAGACCGAGAACGGCCGCGTGGCGATCCGCAACATCCGCCGCGACGCGATCTCCGATCTCAAGGATCTGCTCAAGGAAAAGGAGATCTCCGAGGATGACGAGCGCCGCGCCGCCGATGAAATCCAGAAACTCACCGACAAGTACGTCGCCGAGTGCGATCAGCTGCTCACCGAAAAGGAGCAGGAGCTGATGGAAGTCTGAATCGGAGGCCGCCCGCTTGAGCGCACCGCACGCAGCGCCGCCCGGCGACAAGCCGCCGCCGCGCCACATCGCCATCATCATGGACGGCAACGGGCGCTGGGCGCGGCAGCGCGGCAAGCCGCGCAGCGCCGGGCACCAGGCGGGCTTCAAGGCCACCCGGCGCACCGTCGAAGCCTGCGCCCAGCGCGGTGTCGGCGCACTCACCCTGTTCGCCTTCTCCAGCGAAAACTGGCGCCGTCCCGAGCAGGAAATCAGCCTGCTGATGGATCTGTTCCTGCGCGCGCTGAAAAGCGAGGTCGGCCGGCTGCACGACAACGGTATCCGCATCCGCTTCGTCGGCGAGCGCAGCGCCTTCGCCGGCAAGCTGCGCGAGCAGATGGACGCCGCCGAGCACAAGACCGCCGCCAATCGCGGCATGCAGCTGGCCATCGCGGTCAACTACGGCGGCCGTTGGGACATCGTCGCCGCGGCGCGTCGTCTCGCCGCGCGGGCCGCCGCCGGCCAGCTCGACCCGGTGCAGCTGGACGAGGCGCAGTTCGCCGGGGAGCTGTGCCTCGCCGACCTGCCCGAACCGGATCTGTTCATCCGCAGCGGCGGCGAGCGGCGCATCAGCAACTACCTGCTCTGGCAGCTGGCCTACACCGAACTGTACTTCTGCGATTCGCTGTGGCCGGACTTCGACGCCGAGCTGCTGGATACCGCCATCGCCTATTTTCACGGTCGCCAGCGGCGCTTCGGGCAGACCGGCGAACAATTGCAAGAGGCCGCGGTGGCGGGCGCGGTGGAGCCCGACAGACATGCTTAAACAGCGCGTGATTACCGCCGTGGTGCTGCTGGTGGTGGTGCTCTGGGCGCTGTTCGCGGCACCGCCGCAGGCGTTTCTGCTGCTCTGCACATTGGTTTTCTGCCTCGCCGCCTGGGAGTGGGCGCGGCTGGCCGGGTTGACCGCGCCGGCGGCGCGCATCGCTTACGCGCTGCTGTTCGGCGCGCTGCTCGCCGGCATGGAATTGTTCGGTTGGCGCGACGTGCTGCAGTCACCGCTGATCGCCGCCGCCGCGCTCGCCTGGCTGGCGCTCACCCTGTGGCTGTGGCTGGGGCCGTCGCCGGCAATGTCGGCCGCCGGCGCGCGGCCGTTGCGCCTGCTCGGCGGCTTTGCCCTGCTGCTGCCGGCCTGGTTGGCGATGCTCGCCCTGCACGCCGGCCCGGATGTCGGCGGCAGCGGTGGCGCGCTGCTGCTGTACGCGATGATGCTGGTCTGGGCCGCGGACATCGGCGCCTACTTCGCCGGGCGGCGCTTCGGGCGCCACAAGCTGGCGCCGACGATCAGCCCCGGCAAAAGCTGGGAGGGCGTCGCCGGCGGCCTGCTCGCGGTGGCCGCGCTGGCGCTGCTCGGCCTCGCCTGGCACGGCGATGCACTGCCCACCGCGCTGCTGCTGTCGGCCAGCCTCTGCGCCGGCGCCATCTCGGTGCCCGGCGATCTGCTGATCAGCTGGTGCAAGCGCAGCGTCGGCGTCAAGGACACCAGCCAGCTGCTGCCCGGCCACGGCGGCCTGCTGGATCGCATCGACAGCCTGCTGGCCGCGCTGCCGGTGTTCACCGCCGGCCTGCTGTGGTTCGACGGCGTGTAGAATGGTGCGCATGTCGGATCCCCACAGCGCCAGCCCCGGCGACAAGCCCAGCGATGCCGTCGCGCGCACCGCGACCCCACTCGGCGTCAGCGTGCTCGGCGCCACCGGCAGCATCGGCCGCAGCACCCTCGACGTGATCGCCCGCCACCCGGATCGCTACCGGGTGCACGCGCTGAGCGCGCAATCCGGCGTCGAGCGCCTGTTCGAGCAGGTCTGCCGCTTCGCGCCGCGGATCGCGGTGATGGTCGATGCCGACGCCGCCGATCAGCTGGCGCAGCGGCTGCGCGCGGCGGGCAGCGATACCCGGGTGCGCAGTGGCGCGGCGGCGCTGGAGGAGATCGCCGCCGACCCGGAGGCGCCGATCGTGATGGCCGCCATCGTCGGCGCCGCCGGATTGCTGCCGGCGCTGGCCGCGGCGCGCGCCGGCAAGCGCCTGCTGCTGGCCAACAAGGAATCGCTGGTAATGGCCGGCGCGCTGTTCACCGACGCGGTGGCCACCGGCGGCGCCACGCTGCTGCCCATCGACAGCGAGCACAACGCCCTGTTCCAGTGTCTGCCGCAGACCGCGGCCGGCGCGCGACTGGCCGGCGTCGAGCGCATCCTGCTGACCGCCAGCGGCGGGCCGTTTCGCCAGTTCAGCGCCGCGCAGCTGGCGCAGGTCAGCCCCGAGCAGGCGGTGGCCCACCCCAACTGGGAGATGGGGCGCAAGATCTCGGTGGATTCGGCGACGCTGATGAACAAGGGGCTGGAGGTCATCGAAGCCCGCTGGCTGTTCGATTGCGCGGTGGATCGCATCGAGGTGGTGGTGCACCCGCAGAGCCTGGTGCACTCGATGGTCGCCTATCGCGACGGCTCGGTGCTGGCGCAGCTCGGCAATCCGGACATGCGCACGCCCATCGCCCACGCCCTGGCCTGGCCGCAGCGCATCGAGTCGGGCGTCGCCGCGCTGGACATCTGCGCCACTGGCCGACTCGATTTCGAGCCGCCGGATACGGCGCGCTTTCCCTGTTTGCGCCTCGCCTTCGAGGCACTGCGCGCCGGCGGCGACGCCAGCGCGGTACTCAACGCCGCCAACGAGGTCGCGGTGGCGGCCTTTCTCGGCGGAGGAATCGGATTCATGCGCATTCCCGAATTGATCGAAGATGCCCTCGGCCGCGTCGCCGGCGGCGCTGGCGACAGCCTCGACGCACTGTTCGCCGCCGATGCCGCGGCGCGTGCCGCAGTCCGCGAGCGCCTCGCGGCGATGGCCGGCACCGCCGGTCGCGCCGCGCCGCAACGGGTGCCGGCGCGATGAGTGGAGCACTGTTCAATCTGCTGGCTTTCATCGTCGCCCTCGGCGTGCTGGTGACGATCCACGAATACGGCCACTTCTGGGTGGCGCGGCGCTGTGGCGTCAAGGTGCTGCGCTTTTCGGTGGGCTTCGGCAAACCGCTGTGGATGCGCCGCGGCAAGGTCGATGACACCGAATACGTGATCGCCGCGATCCCGCTGGGCGGCTACGTGAAGATGCTCGATGAGCGCGAGGCGCCGGTGCCGGCCGAAGAGCGGCACCGGGCCTTCAATCGCAAGAGCGTGTGGGCGCGCATCGCCATCGTCGCCGCCGGTCCGGTGGCCAATTTCCTGCTCGCCATCGCCGCCTACTGGCTGACTTTCGTGATCGGCATCAGCGGCTTGCTGCCGCTGGTCGGCGCGGTGCCTGCGGATAGTCCGGCGGCCGCCGCCGGTTTCGTCGAAGGCGATCGCATCGTCAGCGTCGCCGGCCAATCGACGCCGACCTGGAACAGCGCCCGGCTGGCGATCATGGAGGCGGCGCTGGATACCGATGCGGAAGGTGGCGACGGCAACGCTGGCGGCGCCGGGCGCGTGGCTGTCGACGTGGAGGATGCCTACGGCTTGCCGCAGACGCGCCTGCTGGATATCGGCAACCAGCTGCTCAAGGAGGAGGGCGATGCGGTCGGCAAGCTGGGCCTGACCCCCTGGTGGCCGCAGGTGGAGCCGGTCATCGCCGGCGTGCAGCCGGAGGGCGCCGCGGCGCGCGCCGGGCTGCGCGCCGGGGATCGCATCCTCAGCGGCGACGGCGAGCGCATCGACAGCTGGCGGCAGTGGGTGGATTTCGTCCGCGCGCGGCCGGACAGCGACATCGCCCTGCTGATCGAGCGCGACGGCACGCAGCTGGCGCTGAGCCTGCGCCCGGCGCGACGCGACAGCGATGGCGGCGAGATCGGCTACATCGGCGCCTGGGAGGATCAGACCGCGGCGCAGCTGGCGCGCATCCGCACGGTGGTCCGCCACGATCCGCTGGAGAGTATCGCCCGCGCCGTCGAGCGCACCTGGGAGATGAGCAGCCTGACGCTGCGCGTGCTCGGCAAGCTGGTGATCGGCGAGGCGGCGCTGTCGAATATCTCCGGGCCGCTGACCATCGCCCAGTACGCCGGGCAGAGCGCCAGCATCGGTCTGGATCACTACCTGAACTTCATCGCCCTGATCAGCATCAGTCTCGGCGTGCTCAACCTGTTGCCGGTGCCGATGCTCGATGGTGGCCACCTGCTGTACTTCGGTATCGAGCTGGTCAAGGGTAGACCGGTTTCCGAGCAGACGCAGATCTGGGGCCAGCAGCTGGGCATGCTGCTGATCATGGCGCTGATGGGGCTGGCGTTGTACAACGATCTGTCGCGTCTGCTCGGCTGAGGCCGGGGTCGTCGTGGCGGCGGCTTCTGGTACACTCTGCGCCGCAGTCCCGGGCGGCCATCGGCAAGCGCGCAGGGCTCCCCGCCGCGGCCTCGACCGACGGGCGGCGAGCGCCAACCATCGCGACTCCGACGGCCACCCGCCGAACCGGCTTTCACGGAACCTTTTCCGCATGCAGAGAGACAATCCGCGGCGATCGCTGACCGCCTCCGCGCCGCTCGCAGCGCCCTCGCCCGCAGCCCGCGTGCCATCCCGAGCCAGGCCCCTGGCCGGATTGCCGCTTGCCCGCCGCCCGGTGAGCCTGGCGCTGGCCGCCGCGCTCGCCCTCAACGCCGCGCTCTTCGCGACGCCGGCCCGGGCCGAGAGGTTCGCGGTGGCGGACATCGATGTGCAGGGCACCGAGCGCTTCGGTCGCGGCACGGTGCTGGCCAATATGCCGGTGGATGTCGGCGAGTATTTCGATAGCCAGCGCGATGCCGGCCGGGTGATCAAATCGCTCTACGCCACCGGACTGTTCGATGATGTTTCCCTGCTGCGCCGCGGCGATACGCTGGTGGTGCGCGTCAGCGAGCGCCCGGCGATCGGCGAGATCAACATCGAGGGCAACCACAAGCTCGACGACGAGCAGATGCTCGATTCTCTCAAACAACTGGGCATCGCCACCGGCCGGGTCTACAACCGCTCCACGCTGGAAACCGTCGAGCGCGAGCTGCGCCGGCTGTATTTCAGCACCGGCAACTATGGCCTGCGGCTGGAGTCGCGCGTCGAGGAGCTGCCGCGCAACCGGGTGGCGGTGAACATCGATATCGCCGAGGGCTCGGTCGCCCACATCCGCCAGATCAACATCGTCGGCAACAACTACTTCAGCGAGGAAGATCTGCTCGATCTGCTCGAATCCAGCGAGCTGACCAGCGTGCCCTTCAGCACCGCGGATCAGTATTCGCGCGCCAAGCTGGCCGGTGATCTGGAGATCCTGCGGTCGTACTATCAGGATCGCGGCTTCATCCGCGCCGACATCGAATCCACCCAGGTGAGCATCTCGCCGGATAAAAAGGACATCTTCGTCACCATCAAAATCGACGAGGGCGAGCGCTACACGGTCAGCGGCGCGCGCCTGGCCGGTGATCTGGCGGTGCCCGAGGAGCAGTTGCGCGGCCTGCTGCAGCTGGCGCCGGGGGCGGATTTCTCGCGCGCGCTGATGAATGCCAGCAGCGACGCCATCACCGAGCGCCTCGGCGAGGAGGGCTACGCCTTCGCCAATGTCAACGTGGTGCCGGAGATCGACGACGAGAAACGCAGCGTCGATCTGACCTATTTTATCGATCCCGGCAAGCGCGCCTACGTGCGGCGGATCAGTTTCCGCGGCGCCAGCGGCACCGAGGATCGCGTCTTCCGCCGCGAGATGCGGCTGCTGGAGGGCGGCCGCTTCGACCCGGCACTGCTGCGCCGCTCGCGGGTGCGCCTGCAGCGCCTGCGCTTCGTCCAGGCGGTGACGGTGGAGACGCCGCGGGTGCCGGGCCGCGACGACCAGGTCGACGTGATCTTCTCGATCACCGAGGGGCCGTCGGGCTCCTTCACCATCGGCGCCGGCTATGGCAGCGATGGCTTCCTGTTCAATCTCGGCCTGACCCAGGACAATCTGCTCGGCAGCGGCGAGCGGATGTCTTTCAATTTTGACAACAGCGAGTCGGTCAACCAGCTGGAGGCGTCGTTCACCGACCCCTACTACACGCCGGAGGGCATCAGCCGCACCTGGCGCGCCTACGTTCGCGAGACCGATGCCTCGCAGGTGAGCAGCACCACCGACTACATCTCCGACAGCTATGGCGCCAGCCTCGGCTTCAATGTGCCGATCACCGAGTTCGCCAACCTCGGCCTCGGCGCCGCCTTCGATCGCACGGAAGTCACCGAGACCGCCGGCACATCGGACGAAATCAAGGACTATCTGGCCGCCAACGGCACGCGCTTCGACGTCTTCTCGCTCACATCGAGCCTCTCTCACGACACGCGCAATCGCACCGTGTTCGCCGAGACCGGCACCCTGAACCGCCTCAATCTGCAGGTCGGCGTGCCTGGCAGCGATGTGGAATTCTTCAAGCTCGGCTACCGCTTCGAGTGGTACACGCCGCTCAGCGAGCGGCTGGTGCTGTCCACCAACGCGCGCCTGGATTACGGCGACGGCTACGGCGATTTCGACGAACTGCCGTTTTTCGAACGCTATTTCGCCGGTGGGGTGCGCTCGCTGCGCGGCTACGACGGCGGCAGCCTGGGACCGCGCGATTCCACCGGCGATGCGGCCGGTGGCGACTTCCGCTCGCTGGGCAGTCTGGAGCTGATCTTCCCGCCGCCGTTTGTCGATGAGCCCGGCTCGACGCGCTTCAGCCTGTTCGTCGATGTCGGCAACGTGTTCGCCGATGTGGATGACTGGGATGCAGATGTGTTGCGTGGTTCATACGGTGTCGCATTCGTCTGGTTGTCTCCGGTCGGACCGTTGACATTCAGTCTGGCGGAAGCGTTTAATGATGAACCCGGCGACGATCTGGAGTCCTTCCAGTTCACCATCGGTTCCATTTTCTAGCGGCAAATGTCCGGTCAATCACTCTCCCGGGCTCTCGTCGGGCCGCTGCCGCGCAGGCGGACGCGACCGCTCACGAGACTGCAGCCGCTACGCGATGTGGATAGAATTCAAATAACTCATCTCTTGCGACCCACCCCTGCGTCGGAGCCAAACCCTTGAGAAGCACTGTCCTCGCCCTGGTCGCGTTCATCGCGCTCGCCGCACAGCCGCTGGCGGCCCAGGAAATGCGCATCGGCTTCGTGGACATCCCCTACGTGATCGACAAGGCGCCGCAGGCGGAAGCTGCCGGGCTGCGCCTCGAAGAGCAGTTCGCGCCGCGCCAGGACGAGCTGCGCCTGCAGCGCAGGCGACTCAGCGAAATGCGCGAGCGCCTGGAGACCGACGCGCTGGTGATGACCGACACCCAGCGCGGTGAGCTGGAGACCGAGATCCGCAAGCTGGAGCGCCGCATCCAGCGCGACGAGCAGTTCTTTCGCGAAGAGCTGAATATCCAGAAAAACAACGAGTTCAAAAAGGTTCGCGTGGTGGTGCTGAAGGCCATCGACCGCTACTCGCGCAGCAATGGCTACGACCTGGTGGTCAGCGAAGGGGTGCTGTTCGCCAGCAAGCGCGTCGATCTCACCGAGGGCATTCTCGAAGAGCTGCGCGAACTGGCGCGGGAGCAGGGCGCCGCCCAGTAGCGGCGAGGCGGCGCGCGGTGGCGATCTCCGTGGCACAGCTCGCCGAGACGCTCGGCCTCGATTACCGCGGTGACGGCGCGCGGCCGCTGACGCGCGTGGCAACGCTGGATGACGCCGACGGGAACAGCCTGAGTTTCGCCACCGACGGACGCTACCGCGAGGTGCTGCGCGCCACCGCAGCGGCGGCGGTGATCGCCCCCGCGGAGCTGGCCGATGACGCGCCCTGCGCACTGCTGCTGGCCGCTGATGCACACCGCGCCTACGCGCGCGCCGCGAAGCTTTTGCACCCACCGCGCGCCGCGCGCCCCGGGATTCACCCCAGCGCCGTGGTCGAACCGGGCGCGGTGCTTGGCGAGGGTGTCGAGATCGCCGCGCAGGCCGTGATCGAGGCTGGCGCGCTGATCGGTGCCGGCGCGCTGATCGGCGCCGGCTGCTTCGTCGGCGCCGGCAGCCGGATCGGTGCCGGCTCGCGCCTGCATTCGCGGGTCAGCGTTTACCACGACTGCCGCATCGGCCGGAATTGTCTGATCCAGTCCGGCGTGGTCATCGGTGGCGACGGCTTCGGCTACGCCGCCGACGAGGATGGCTGGTTGCACGTGCCCCAGGTCGGCCGGGCGCTGATCGGCGATGGCGTGGAGATCGGCGCCAACAGCACCATCGATCGCGGCGCCATCGGCGACACGGTCATCGGCGATGGGGTGATCATCGATAATCAGGTGCACGTGGCGCACAACGTGCGCATCGGCGAGCACACCGCGATCGCCGGCTGCGTCGGCATCGCCGGCAGCGCGGTGATCGGCGCGCGCTGTACCATCGCCGGTGCGGCGGTGGTGCTCGGCCATCTGGAGCTGGTCGATGATGTCCACGTCACCGCCATGTCGCTGGTGAGCCATTCGCTCCGGCAGCCCGGACGCTACTCCTCCGGGACGCCGCTGGAGGACAATCGCAGCTGGCGCCGCAACAGTGTGCGCTTCAAGCAGCTCGACCAGCTGGCGCGGCGCCTCGGCCGGCTGGAAAAACGGCGCCAATGAACAACCGCTGGGACTACCGACTTGTCTGAGATGAGCATCCACGAGGTACTCGAATACCTCCCGCACCGCTACCCCTTCCTCCTCATCGATCGCGTGCTGGAGTGCGTCGAGGGCGAGCGGCTGGTGGCGATCAAGAATGTCAGTTACAACGAGAACTTCTTTCCCGGGCACTTCCCGCAGCGGCCGGTGTTCCCCGGTGTGCTGATTCTCGAAGCGCTGGCTCAGGCCACCGGCATCCTCTCCTTTCGCACCATGGGCGAAAAGCCCAACGGCAACAGCCTGTACCTGTTCGTCGGCATCGACAACGCGCGCTTCAAGCGCCAGGTATCGCCCGGCGACCAGTTGCGTCTGGAGGTCGAGATCACCAGGGTGAAAAGCCGTCTGTGGTGCTACAACGCGCGGGCCACGGTGGACGGCGTGATAGCCTGTAGCGCCGAGTTGAAAGCCTCGCTGCAAGAGATCAAAGATTGATTCATCCCACCGCCATCATCGATCCGCAGGCACGTCTGGCCAGCGATGTCTGCGTCGGCGCGTACTCGCTCATCGGCGCCGGGGTAGAGATCGGCTCAGGCAGCTGGATCGGCCCGCACGTGGTGCTCAACGGGCCGACGCAGATCGGCCGCAACAACCGCATCTACCAGTTCGCCTCGATCGGCGAGAGCCCGCAGGATCTCAAATACGCCGGTGAAGACACCCGGCTGGAGATCGGCGACGGCAACACCATCCGCGAGTACGTGACCATGAACCGCGGCACCGCTGGCGGCGGCGGGCTGACGCAGATCGGCTCGGACAATCTGTTCATGGCCTACGCCCACGTCGCCCACGACTGCAGCGTGGGCAACCACACCGTATTCGCCAACGCCGCCTCGCTGGCCGGGCACGTCTCGGTGGGCGATCACACCATCCTCGGCGGTTTCACCAGCGTGCACCAGTTCAGCGCCATCGGCGCGCACGCCTTCGCCGGCCTGGGCACGATCATCAACCGCGACGTGCCGCCCTTCGTAATGGTCGCCGGCAACCACGCCGAAGCCATCGGCATCAACAAAAACGGCCTCAAGCGGCGCAACTTCTCCGCCGAGACCATCCGCGCCCTGCACAGCGCCTTCCGCAGCCTGATCAAATCCCGCGGCAGCCGCGAGCAGGCCTTCGCCCGCGTCCAGCCGCTGGCCGAGCAATTTCCTGAAGTGGCGCAGTTTGTGGATTTTGTCCGCGACAGCCAGCGCGGCGTGGTGCGCTAGGGAAGTTCTGCAGGCCCGCTATCGCTCCCGGCGCGCAGCCGCGCCAGCGTGCCCGGCAGGTCGTCGAGCATCTCGGCGATCAGCGCCGCGACCCGCTGCGCGCCACCGCCTTCACCCATTTTTTCGCGCAGCCCGGCCATCGCCGCGCGCATGCCGTCGGCGTAGTCGCGATCCTGCAGCAGCCGCTGCAATTCGTCGGCGATCGCCTGCGGGCGGGCGTCGCGCTGGACGAACTCCTGCGCGATGCGCTGGCCGGCGACGATGTTCACCAGACCGATGTCATCGATGGTCATCAGCCGGCGCATGATCGCGTAGGTGATCGGATTGACGCGGTAGACAATCGCCAGCGGGGTGCCGATCAGGCCCACTTCCAGGGTCGCCGTGCCGGAGGCGCAGAGCACCGCATCGGCGGCGGCCACCGCGTCGTGGGCGCGGCCATCGAGCAGTTGCAGCCCGGGCAGGGCGCCGCCGGGTTGTTCGGCGAGCTGCTCCTCGATCAGCGCGCGGGGCAGGGTGGACGCCACCGGCAGCAGGAAATCGACCGCGCCGATTGCATCAGTCAGGCGCCGCGCGCTGTCCAGCGCCAGCGGCAGGATGCGTGCGATTTCACCGCGTCGCGAACCCGGCAGCAAGGCCACCGCCGGGCGCTCGCCGAGGCCGAATTCGGCGCGCAGCGCGGCGCGATCCGGGTGTCTCTCGACCTGATCGAGCAGCGGATGGCCGACGTAGCGCACCGGCACCCCGGCGCGGCGGTAGAAATCCACTTCGAAGGGGAACAGCACGGCCATCGCATCCACCAGCCGACCGATGCGCTCGACGCGCTTCGGCCGCCAGGCCCAGACCTGCGGGCTGACGTAAAACAGCACCGGCACGCCGCATTCGCGGGCGGTCTCGCAGAGCTTGAGGTTGAAGTCGGGGTAATCCACGCAGATCAGCAGATCGGGTTTTTCCCGGCGCAGGGCATCGCGGAGTTTCTCCAGCTTTTTCATGATGCTGCGGTACTGCACCAGCACTTCGACGATGCCCACCACGGCCAATTCGCGGGCGTCGAGCACCAGTTGCATGCCCAGCGCTTCGAGCTGCGGGCCACCCATCCCCAGCAGCTTTGGGTCGATGCGGTGTTGTTCGCGCAGCGCTTCGATCGCGTGCGCGGCGTGCAGATCGCCGGAGGCCTCGCCGGCGGAGATCATGATCGTCGGCCGCGCGCTCAACTCACAGCGCCCCGCGCAGCACGTCGCAGA
Source organism: uncultured Chromatiales bacterium (assembly GCA_965602395.1). Classification (GTDB taxonomy): domain Bacteria; phylum Pseudomonadota; class Gammaproteobacteria; order CBFCYW01; family CBFCYW01; genus CBFCYW01. The sequence goes on along the minus strand of CBFCYW010000032.1, from coordinate 12,455 downwards.
TCTGCGCCACCTGCCGATCCGTCAGCTCCGGGTAGATCGGCAGCGAGAAACAGCGCGCGGCGAGATCCTCGGCGACCGGCAGGCGGCAGTCGTCCAGCGCGCCGCCGAAGGCCTGCTGGCGATGCAGCGGGATCGGGTAGTAGATGGCGGCGGCGATGTCGGCGGCCGCCAGCGCGGCCATCAGCCGCTCGCGCTGCTCGCCGGATTCCGCCAGCAGCGTGTACTGGTGGTAGACGTGGCGGCCGATGCCATCCTCGTGCGGGATCGTCAGGCCGCTGCCGGCCAGCCCCTCGCGATAGCCGGCGGCGACCCGGCGGCGGTTGGTGTTGTAGTCGTCGATGTGCGGCAGCTTGCAGCGCAGGATCGCCGCCTGCATTTCGTCGAGGCGGCTGTTGTAGCCGATCATTTCGTGGTGGTAGCGCAGCCGCATGCCGTGGTTGCGCAGCACGCGCAGCTCCTCGGCGGTGGTGTCGTCGCTGGTGCTGATCAGCCCGCCGTCGCCGAAGCAGCCGAGATTTTTGCTGGGGAAGAAGCTGAAGCAGCCGGCGGCGCCGAAAGCGCCGCTCTGGCGGCCGTCGATGTGCGCGCCGAAGCTCTGTGCGCAGTCCTCGATCAGCAACAGCTCGTGCCGTGCGGCGATGGCGCCGAGCGCGGCCATATCCGCCGGCTGGCCGAACAGATGCACCGGCAGGATGGCGCGGGTGCGCGGGCTGAGCGCGGCTGTCACCGCCGCCGGGTCGAGGTTGTAGCTGGCCGGGTCGACGTCGGCGAACACCGGCGTGGCGCCGACGTAGGCGATCGCTTCGGCGGTGGCGATGAAGGTGAACGCCGGGGTGATGACTTCATCGCCCGGGCCGATGCCCAGCGCGCGCAGCGCCAGGTGCAGGGCGTCGGTGCCCGAAGCGCAGGCGATGGTGTGGGCGACGCCGAGGTAATCCGCCGCTTCGCGCTCGAAGGCCTGCACATTGGCGCCGAGGATAAACTGGGTGCTCTCCAGCACCTGCGCTAACGCGGCGTCGATCTCGGGCTTTAACGCCTGGTACTGGGCGCGCAGGTCGACCATGGGGATCATCGCTTGTCTCGGGGGCTGCCATCGGGGCGGCTATTGTCGGGGAGCGCAGGGCCGGTCGCAATGCGTGCCGCGCACTTGCGCGGAATGGGCGGCAGTGCCGGGTGCTGTCGTCAACTGCGGGAATTCGCGGCGGATTTCCGGCAGAATCCCCGGCTACTTCGCAATCGGTGAATGGACATGCTTTTAATCCTCGGACTGCTGCTTTGGTCTGCGCTGCATCTCAGCGTCGCGGCGACGCCACAATTGCGCGCCGGACTCATCGGCCGCCTCGGCGAGGGGCCCTACAAGGGGCTGATTTCGCTGCTACTGGTGGCCGCGCTGGTGCTGATCGTGGCTGGCTGGAAGGCGTTTCCGGTCGCTTACGCCTACCTGCCGCCGAGCGGCCTGCGCCACCCGGCGATGCTGCTCGCAGCGCTGTCGCTGGTGCTGTTTGTCGCCTCGGTGGTGCCGGGGGATATCCGCCGCCTTGTCCGCCACCCACAGATGATCGCGGTCAAATTGTGGGCGGTGGCGCATCTGCTGGCCAACGGCGAGACGCGCTCGCTGGTGCTGTTCGCCGGGTTGCTGGCCTGGGCGGTGCTGGAGGTGATTTTCATCAATCGCCGCGACGGCGCCTGGGAGAAGCCCGCGCCGGCGGGGATCGGCAAAACCCTGCTGCAGATCGTCGCCGGGCTGGTGGTGGCCGCGCTGGTGGTGCGTTTCGCCCATCCCTGGCTGTCCGGGATAGCGCTGCTGCCGACCTGAACGGGCCGGCGAAAGGCGGCGCGCTACAGCATCACCACGCGCAGTGCGAGCAGGATCAGCACCGCGCCGGTGAGGCGGTTGATCCATTGGCCGTGGCGCTGTAATGCGGCGAGAATCGGGCCGTGGGACAGCACCAGCGCGACCAGCGTGTACCACAGGCCATCTACCAGTGTCGCCGTGGCGACCATGATGCCCTGATCCGCGCTGGAGGCGTCGGCGGTTACAAACTGCGAAAACAGCGCGATAAAGAACACCGCCAGCTTCGGGTTGAGCAGCGAGATCATCGCTCCTTCAAGACCTGCGTGGAGCAGTGGTGCCGGCGCCGCGCGCTCGATCTGCAGCGCGTCCACCGCGCCGGCGCGCAGCGCATTCCAGGCGATCCACAGCAGATAGCCGGCGCCGCACCAGGTGATCGCGGTGAACAGCAGCGGCGATTGGGTGAGCAGAATCGCCAGCCCGGATACCGTGGCCAGCGCCCACAGGCCGACCCCGGCGGCGTGAAACCAGGCCGCGGCGACGCCGTGGCCGCGGCCATTGCCCACCGTCTGCTTGAGCACCACGGCCAGACTCGGGCCGGGCGACATGGCGCCCAGGCAGCAGATGGTCAACAGGGAGAGCCAGGTGGCGAGGGTCATGGGCGGTTCCAGTGCTTGCGCCGGAGTGGCGCGATGGTGACGCGCCTTTTTACCCAATCGAATGGCAAACAGAAAGCTTCGCCGAGGCGCGCTTCAGCCTGCTGCCGCCGGTTTGTCCGGCAGAGGCTGGTGCCGGCCATGCCGGTGGCTGTCTGCAGCTGCGCCAGCGGTGTAAAGCCGACTGCTCCAGCGCGGGCGCCGCGACCGGGTTTGTCACGCGTCCGCTAGTTTTCGCCGATCTCGTCGAGCACCCGGCAGAGGTCGCGATAGCCGTCGATCAGGCGTGTCGATGGGCGCCCGAGATGCCCCTCGGCGATGCAGTAGACGCGCCGCTGGCGCAACGCGCGCATGCCGGCAAAGGCGGGGTTGCGATAGATCACTTCGGGGCGGTACTTTTCCGGCTTGACGCCGCACCAGGCGATGATGATGGCGTCCGGGTCCAGCGCGGCGACCGCGGCGTCATCCAGCGGTTCGCTCTTTACTGCGCGATGGCCCAGGGCATTGGCAGCGCCCGCCAGCTCGATCAATTGCTGCACCCAGCTCAGTTGCCCGGCGGCGATCACCGGCTTCGGCCACCACTGCACCAGCAGCTTGCGCTTGCGCGACGGCGTTCGTTGCGGCATCGCGGCGGCCATTTCTCGGGCCAGTCGCGCGCCGCGCTCGGCACAGCCCAGCTCGCCTGCCACCAGGCGCAGATCGGCGTAGACGTCGGCGAGGCTGGTGGGTTCGGTGGCGATCACCGGCAGGCCAGCGTCGCGCAGACTGGCGACGACCTGTTCGTGGCCGGGCACGGTCAGCGAGGCGAGTACCAGGTCCGGGCGCAGCGCGGCGATGCGCGCCGGGTCGACGCCAAGATCCGGTCCGACGCGGGGCAGACCGGCGACCACCCGTGGTGGATAATCGGAGTGATCGTCGACTCCGACCAGCCAATCAGCGTGGCCGAGGGCGCAGACCAATTCGGTGTTGGAGCAGGTGGTGGTGACGATGCGCATGCTGTTCGGCCCTCTTTGTTCCCGCTGTCAGTGGCGGTTAATTTTCTTTTAAATACATTAACTTGCAATTGGTTTTTCAGAGTTGATCAGCGCTTTTCGCGCAAGTTGACGTTTACGTAAACGTCAGTCAGAATAATTGCGCAAATTGCATTGCAGATCGGCACAGCGCCACGCAAGATGGCAAAGCCGACTCACGCCCACTGGGGGGCATCACAAGTACTGCGTCTCGCGTCGTGGTCCTCTTCGGACCGCAGCGGTGTCGTGTAGCTTTGATCTGGGGGATATGCCATGGCCAACACCGCCTTCTCCGCTCGTCCGGGTTCCGCTGATGGCTGAGCTGGACACCTTTCCCAAGCTTCTCATCGATAACGCCCGGCGCATCGCCGAGCGCCCCGCGATGCGCGAAAAGGATCTCGGCATCTGGCAGACCTGGAGCTGGTCGCAGGTGCGCGATGAGGTCTTCGCCCTGGCCAACGGCCTGGCTGCACTGGGCGTGCAGCGCGGCGACAAGATCGCCATCGTCGGCGACAACCGCCCGCGGCTGTACTGGAGCATGGCCGCTGTGCAGTGCCTCGGGGCGATCCCGGTGCCGACCTATCAGGATTCGGTGGCCGAGGAAATGACCTATGTGATGGAGCACGCCGAGGTGCGCGTGGCGATCGTCGAGAATCAGGAACAGGTCGACAAGATGATCGACATCGGCGAGCGCTACCCCGGTATCGAGCACGTCGTCTTCGATGAGCCGCGCGGCCTGCGCGATTACGACCGCAGCGCACTGCACGATTTCGAACAGGTGCAGGAGATGGGCCGCGAATACGCCCGCGAGCACCCGGATTTTCTGCAGCGCGAGATCGATGCGGGGCAGGGCAGCGATGTCGCCATTTTCCTCTACACCTCCGGCACCACCGGCAAGCCCAAGGGTGTGGTACTCAGCCACGACAACATGCTGCTCACCGCGCACAGCAGCGTGGAGCTGGAAGGGCTCAGCGAGAATGATATCGTGCTCGCCTACCTGCCCATGGCCTGGGTCGGCGACCATTTGTTTTCCTACGCCCAATCGCTGGTGGCGGGTTTCTGCGTCTGCTGCCCGGAGAGTACCGAGACGGTGCAGCAGAATCTGCGCGAGATCGGCCCGACCTATTACTTCGCCCCGCCGCGGGTGTTCGAGGGGCTGCTCACCTCGGTGATGATCCGCATGCAGGATGCGGCGCCCTTCAAGCAGAAGCTGTTCCACTACTTCATGGATGTGGCCAAGCGCGTCGGCGTGCGCAAGCTGGAGGGCGAAACGCTCTCCACCGGCGACAAGCTGCTCTACGCGTTGGGCGATCTGCTGGTCTACGGTCCGCTCAAGGACACGCTGGGCATGGGTCGCGTGCGCCTGGCCTACACCGCCGGCGAGGCCATCGGCCCGGAAATCTTCGACTTCTACCGCTCGCTCGGCATCAACATGAAGCAGATCTACGGCCAGACCGAGGCCGCGGTGTTCGTCACCATCCAGCCCAACGGAGAGGTGCGCGCGGATACCGTGGGTCGCGCGGCGCCCGGCGTGGAGCTGAAGATCAACGACGACGGCGAGGTCATGTATCGCAGCCCCGGGGTGTTCCTGTCCTATTACAAGAATGACGAGGCGACCCGAAAGACCAAGACCGAGGATGGCTGGGTGTACACCGGCGACGCCGGCTTCTTCGACGCCGACGGCCATTTGAAGATCATCGATCGCGCCAAGGATGTCGGCAAGTTTGCCAGCGGCAAGCTGTTCGCGCCCAAGTACATCGAAAACAAGCTGAAGTTTTTCCCGCACATCATCGAATCGGTGACCTTCGGCGATGGCCGCGACACCTGCACCGCGTTCATCAACATCGATCTCGGCGCGGTGGGCAACTGGGCCGAGCGCAACAACATCGCCTACGCCTCCTACCAGGAGCTGGCGGCGCACCCGCAGGTGTACGCCATGGTCAAGGAGAGCATCGAGCAGGTGAATCGCGATCTCGCCGGCGACGAGATGCTCGCCCACTCGCAGATCACCCGGTTTCTGATCCTGCACAAAGAGCTGGACGCCGACGACGGCGAGCTGACCCGCACCCGCAAGGTGCGCCGGCCGTTCATCTCCGAGCGCTACGGGGAGCTGATCGATGCCCTCTACGATGGCCGCGACCACTGCCACATCGAGACCGAAGTCAGTTTCGAGGATGGCCGCAAGGGCAAGATTTCCGGCGATCTGAAAATCGTCGATGTCGAGACCTACGCACCGCTGCGCGCCGCGGGCTGACGACATCGCCGGATAAAAAAAGCGAGATGACCCAGCACGCCGCGCCAGGTGCTGCCGGAGAGCGAGGAAATACTAAGCAATGAACAGTCAACCGCAACGTGAGCTGGGCGAGGTTCTGCTCAAGGCGGAAAACGTCAATCTCTCCTTCGGTGGGGTGAAGGCGCTCAACGACGTCAACTTCGACATCCGCAAGGGCGAGATTCGCGCCATCATCGGCCCCAACGGTGCCGGCAAGAGCTCGATGATCAACGTCATCAATGGCTTCTATCACCCACAGGCCGGCAGCATCACCTTCAAGGGCGTCAAGCGAACCAGCATGAAGCCGCATCAGGCGGCGCGCCAGGGGATCGCCAGAACCTTCCAGAACATCGCCCTGTTCAAGGGCATGTCGACCCTCGACAACATCATGACCGGGCGTCTGCTGAAGATCCGCAGCGGGCTGCTGTCGCAGGCCATCTACTGGGGCAAGTACCAGCGCGAGGAGGTTGAACACCGCGAATACGTCGAGCGCATCATCGACTTTCTGGAGATCCAGTCGATCCGCAAGACCCCGGTGGGGCGTCTGCCCTATGGCCTGCAAAAGCGCGTCGAGCTGGGTCGCGCGCTGGCCGCGCAGCCGGATCTGCTGCTGCTCGATGAACCCATGGCGGGCATGAACCTGGAAGAAAAAGAGGACATGAGCCGCTTCGTCATCGATACCAATGACACCTTCGGCACCACCATCGCGCTGATCGAACACGATATCGGCGTGGTGATGGATCTCTCCGACCGGGTGCTGGTGCTCGACTACGGGCGGCAGCTCGCCGACGGCCTCCCGGATGAGGTGCGCAACAACCAGGAAGTGATCGATGCCTATCTCGGCGTCAGCCACGACTGAGTGAGGGGAACATGTCTGCAGATTTCTATTACGGCATCGAGGTCCTGCTCAACGGGCTGATGGCCGGGGTGATGTACTCGCTGGTGGCGCTCGGCTTCGTGCTGATCTTCAAAGCCTCCGGCATCTTCAACTACGCCCAGGGGGTGATGGCGCTGTTCGCCGCGCTCACGCTGGTGGGCTTCCAGAACGGCCAGGTGCCCTTCGCGCATCTGATCAACGCCATCTTCGGCACCGAGGTACACCACTTCGGCTGGACGCTGCCGGCCTTCGTCGCCATCCTGCTGGCGCTGGGGGTGATGCTGATCTTCGCCATTCTGGTGGAGAAGCTGGTGCTCAAGCACCTGGTCAATCAGGAGCCGATCATCCTCTTTATGGCCACCATCGGGCTGGCTTACTTCATGGAGGGTTTCGGCGATCTGATGTGGGGCTCGGAGATCAAGAAACTGGATGTCGGCATTCCGCAGGGCGGCAATGTCTGGGTCGAGCAGTCCACCGCTTCGCTCGGCGGCGATGGTTTTTATGGCTTCTATCTGGACAGCCTGGATATCTACGCCACCGTGGTGGCGGCGATCCTGGTCACCTCGCTGGTGCTGTTTTCCCAGTACACCAAGACCGGCCGCGCCCTGCGCGCGGTGGCCGATGACCACCAGGCGGCACTGTCGGTGGGGATCAGCCTGCGCACCATCTGGGTGATCGTGTGGAGCATCGCCGGCTTCGTGGCGCTGGTCGCCGGAATCATGTGGGGTTCCAAATCGGGGGTGCAGTTCTCGCTCTCGCTGATCGCGCTGAAAGCGCTGCCGGTGCTGATGCTCGGTGGCTTTACCTCGATTCCCGGGGCGATCGTCGGCGGTCTGATCATCGGCGTCGGCGAAAAGCTGTTTGAATTCCTCATCGGCGCGCCCTTCCTCGGTGGCGCCACGGAGAACTGGTTCGCCTACATGTTGGCGCTGCTATTTCTGGTCTTCCGTCCGCAGGGTCTGTTTGGCGAAAAAATCATCGAGAGAGTGTGAACCATGTTCTACCGTGAAGCCGGAGACTTCAAAACCAGCTACGCCGCCGACCAGCAGACCTTTGCCATCAAGCTGGACCGGCGCGCCTACTACAGCCTGCTCGCGGTGGCCTTTCTGGTCGTGCCGCTGGTAATCAACGAATACTGGGCCAGCGCCGTTCTGGTTCCCTTCCTTATCTACGCGATCGCCGCGCTGGGGCTGAATATCCTCACCGGCTACTGCGGCCAGGTGTCGCTGGGGTCGGGGGGATTCATGGCGGTCGGCGCCTACTCCTGTTACAAGCTGATGACCGCCTTCCCCGAGCTGAGCATCTTCCTCTGCGTGCTGATCTCCGGCGGGATCACGGCGATCGTCGGCATGCTTTTTGGCCTGCCGTCGCTGCGCATCAAGGGCTTCTACCTGGCGGTGGCGACGCTGGCTGCGCAGTTCTTCCTGGTGTGGCTGTTCAACAAGGTGTCGTGGTTCTACAACTACTCGGCCTCCGGGCAAATCAACGCCCCGGAGCGCGAGTTTGTCGGCTTCATCGTCACCGGGCCGAACAGCTCGCCAGCGGCGGTCTACCTGTTCTGCCTGATCTTCGTGGTGGCGCTGGCCTGGCTGGCACGCAATCTGACGCGCAGCGCCACCGGCCGCAACTGGATGGCCATCCGCGACATGGACATCGCCGCTGAAATCATCGGCGTCAATCCGCTGGTCGCCAAGCTTACCGCTTTCAGCATCAGCTCATTTTATGTCGGCATCGCCGGGGCGCTGCTGTTCTCGGTCTACCTCGGCGCGGTCGAGGTGGGCGAGGCCTTCGGCATCCAGAAGTCCTTCCTGATCCTGTTTATGATCATCATCGGCGGGCTGGGATCGATTCTCGGCTCCTTCCTCGGCGCCGCCTTTATGGTGCTGATGCCGGTGCTGCTGAAAAATGTGCTGGTCGGCCAGCTGGGCTGGGCCACCGATATCGCCGCACACTTTGAGTTCGTCATCGTCGGCGGACTGATCCTGTTTTTCCTGATCGTCGAGCCCCACGGCCTCGCGCAGCTGTGGCGTACCATTAAGGAAAAGCTCCGACTCTGGCCGTTCCCGCACTGATCGGCCAAAAAATTGCCGCTCGCGAGCGGCGACACGCGTGACTGTACTTCTGGAGGATTGACCATGAAAAAGACCCATCTGGGCATACTGGCGGCTGCCGCACTGGCGACCGCGATGCCGGTGCAAGCCGATCTGGTGTTCCCGTCGCTGAGCTACCGCACCGGGCCCTATGCCGCGGGCGGTATCCCCTTCGCCGATGGCTACGCCGATTACTTCACCCTGCTCAATGAGCGCGACGGTGGCATCGGCGGCGTGCCGACGCAGGTGCCGGAATGCGAAACCGGCTACAACACCGAGAAGGGTGTCGAGTGCTACGAGTCCACCAAGGGCAGTGGCGCGCTGGTCTACCAGCCGTTGTCCACCGGCATCACCTACCAGCTGATTCCGAAGACCACCGCCGACGGCATCCCGATGCACACCATGGGCTACGGGCGCACCTCGGCGGCCAACGGCAAGGTCTTCTCGCACACTTTCAACTACCCGGCCAACTACTGGAACGGTGCCTCCGGGGTGGTCAATCACCTGCTGGACATCAACGACGGCAACATCAAAGGCAAGAAGCTGGCGCTGGTCTATCACAACTCCGCCTACGGCAAGGAGCCGATCCGCACCCTCGAAGAGCTGTCCAAAAAGCATGGTTTTGAGCTGATGCTGCTGCCGGTCGATCACCCCGGGCAGGAGCAGAAATCCCAGTGGCTGCAGATCCGTCGCGAGCGCCCGGACTACGTCACCATGTGGGGCTGGGGCGTGATGAACCCCACCGCCATTCAGGAAGCGGCCAACATCCGCTACCCGATGGAGAATTTCATCGGCATCTGGTGGTCCGGCTCGGAAAACGATGTGCTGCCGGTGGGTGAAGCGGCGCACGGCTACAAGGCGATGACCTTCCACAATGTCGGCAGCGACTTCCCGGTCTACGCCGACCTGAAGAAGTACGTCTACGATGCCGGCAAGGCAGCGGGCGCCGGCGATCAGATGGGCACTGTGCTCTACAACCGCGGCATCTACGCTGCGATGCTGGCCGCGGAAGCCGCGCGCACCGCACAGGAGCTCCACGACACCAAGCAGATCACCGCCGCGCAGATGCGCGACGGCATGGAAGCGCTGGAGATCACCGAGGAGCGCATGACTGAGCTGGGCATGCCCAACTTCGGTCCTTCCTTCAAGGTCAGCTGCGCCAACCACGGCGGCCCCGGCGATGCTGCCGTGCAGCAGTGGGATGCCAAGGCCGGCGAGTGGAAACTGATCAGTGACTTCAAGCCCAGTGATCAGGAAGTCATCGGCGCGCTGATCGAAGAGGACAGCAACGCCTACGCCGCGGAGAACAACATCTCCATGGGCTGCAACTGATCGGCAGCAGCTCGCGCGCGATCCGGCACCGCGCCGGATCGCGCGCAGCCGGCGGCCCCGGCAATGCCCGGGGCCGCTCCCGAGCGATCCAACCACAACCGGAACCGGTGCCATGCAGCAATCCAAAGACGACAAACCGCTGCTCGAAGTCAACAACATCGAGGTGATCTACAACCACGTGATCCTCGTTCTCAAAGGGGTCAGCCTGAGCGTGCCCAAGGGCAAGATCGCCGCTCTGCTGGGGGGCAACGGCGCAGGCAAGACCACTACTTTGAAATCCATCTCCAACCTGCTGCGCTCCGAGCGCGGCGAGGTCACCAAGGGCTCGGTGAACTACGAAGGCCAGCGCATCGACGGCCTCACCCCGGCCGATCTGGTGCGCCGCGGCGTGGTGCAGGTGATGGAGGGACGGCATTGCTTCGAGCATCTCACCGTCGAGGAAAATCTGCTCACCGGCGCCTACACCCGCCGCGATGGCCGCGCCGCCGTGGCTCGCGACATGGAGCTGGTCTACGAATATTTCACCCGCCTCAAGGAACGCCGCAAGGCGCAGGCGGGCTACACCTCCGGCGGCGAGCAGCAGATGGTGGCGATCGGCCGCGCGCTGATGTCGCGGCCGAAGATGATCCTGCTCGACGAGCCGTCGATGGGCCTGGCGCCGCAGCTGGTGGAAGAGATCTTCCAGATCGTCAAGCGACTGAATGAGAACGAGGGCGTCAGCTTTCTGCTCGCCGAGCAGAACACCAACGTTGCGCTGCGCTATGCCGATTACGGCTATATCCTCGAGAGTGGCCGCGTGGTGATGGACGGCGCCGCCGCCGATCTGCGCGAGAATTCCGACGTCAAAGAGTTCTACCTCGGCGTCTCCGAGGGCGAAGCGCGCAGCTTCCGCAACGTCAAACACTACCGCCGCCGCAAGCGCTGGCTGGCCTGAGCGGGCCGCTCGCCGGCCTGCGCGCGCACTGCGCCAGCAATATTCCGGCGCCCGCGGCCGCGCACAGCGCCCGCGGGCGTTTTCACGCAAGGAGTCCGTCCATGTCCGCAGACAAATACTACGACGCGCTGGAAACGCGCAGCCCCGCCGAGCGCGAAGCCGCCCAGTTCGCCGCGCTGCCGGCGCAGCTGCGCCACGCCCGCGACAACACTGCCGCTTACGCCGGGATTCTCGCCGGCATCGATCTGGATGCGGTCACCGACCGCGCCGCACTGGCTGCGTTGCCGGTGACCCGCAAGTCCGAACTGATGGCCATGCAGGCCGCCGACAAGCCCTTCGGCGGGCTGCTCGCCGGCAGCGCCGGACAGTTGCGTCGGGTGTTTCAGTCGCCCGGCCCGATCAACGAGCCGGAGGGTGACAGCGCCGACTACTGGCGCACCGCGCGCGCCCTCTACGCCGCCGGTTTTCGCGCCGGCGAACTGGTGCACAACACCTTTTCCTACCACTTCACCCCGGCCGGCTCGATGCTGGAGAGCGGCGCCCACGCACTGGGTTGCGCGGTGTTCCCGGCCGGCATCGGCCAGACCGAGCAACAGGTCGGCGTGATCGCAGATCTCAGGCCCAGCGGCTACGTGGGCACGCCGTCGTTTTTGAAAATCATCCTCGACAAGGCCGACGAGCTGGGCGCCGACGTCTCCAGCCTGAGCAAGGCGCTGGTCTCCGGCGAAGCGCTGCCGCCAAGCTTGCGCGATGGCTTCGCCGCGCGCGGCATCGCCGTGCTGCAGTGCTACGCCACCGCCGATCTGGGGGTGATCGCCTACGAATCCGAGGCCCGCGAGGGGCTGATCGTCGATGAGGGGGTGATCGTCGAGATCGTCCGCCCCGGCACCGGCGAGCCGGTCGCTGAGGGCGAGGTCGGCGAAGTGGTCGTCACCAGCTTTAACCGGCACTACCCGCTGCTGCGCTTCGCCACCGGCGATCTGTCCGCGGTGCTGGCTGGCGAAAGCCCCTGCGGCCGCACCAATCTGCGCATCAAGGGCTGGATGGGCCGCGCCGACCAGACCACCAAGGTCAAGGGCATGTTCGTGCATCCCTCGCAGGTGGCGCAGGTCATCGGCCGCCACCCGCAAGTGGGCAAGGCACGGCTGGTGGTGGATCGCGACGGCGTCAGCGATGTGATGACCCTGCACTGCGAGGTCGAATCCGGCGACGATGCGCTGGCCGCGGCCATCGCCGGCTCGATCCGCGAAATCTGCAAGCTGCGCGGCGAGGTGGCCCTGGTCGCCCCCGGCTCGCTGGCCAACGACGGCAAAGTCATCGACGACATCCGCAGTTACGACTGAGTCTGCAGAGCGACCACCGAAAAAGCGCAGTTTACCCAGGGTAAATGAGCATTTTGAGCCTGTTTCCAACGCTGGCCGGCTAGGCGCAGCAGTTTTGCAGAGCTTGCTTAGTGGCGACAACCAAAGGTATCCCGAATGAGCGACAAGCC
>CBFCYW010000031.1:0-31898 GCA_965602395.1 uncultured Chromatiales bacterium | reverse complement strand
AATTCCAGCTTGCGGGTCTTGTTGCCGCCGGTGGACATGCCGGTGCAGTCATCGCGCTTGATCCAGATATTCGGCCCGCCGCGGGCGCCGGCCAGGGCGTGGCTCAAACGCGGCAGGGATTCCAGCGGCGTGGGCAGGTGGGCGAGGTGCAGGCGGGGGAAGCGGGCGAGGTTCATTGCGCGATTGACTCCATGTGGGCCGGGCTCGCTGCACGCGGAGGTCGAACGGCCGGCGCGGTTCTGCATATTGCGATCGATAGTAACCAGCGATAATACACCGCTCCAATGCCCATCCTGCTTTTTGTCATGCAAAGTTTGCATGCAATGTGGGCGCAAGGGGCAGTAGCATCGCGGCCATTGCCGATGCCCGCGGCCGCGCCGCCGGCGGCGCCACTGCCGGGAGACGGCATGCGACTGGAATGGCTGGAGGATCTGATCGCGCTGGCTGAGGCGGACAGCCTCACCGAAGCCGCGCTGCGCCGCCACGTCACCCAGCCGGCATTTTCGCGGCGCGTACAGAACATCGAACAACGCCTGGGCTTCAGCGTGCTCAACCGCACGCGCCGCCCGGCACGCGCCACCGAGGCGCTGCGCCGCCGGCTGCCGGAGCTGCGCGAAGTGGTTTCGCGACTGCACAGCGTGGAGCGCAGCCTGGCCAGCGAAGCCCAGCCCGGGCGGGTCGTGATCGCCGCCCAGCACTCGTTGAATGTGTCGCTGATCCCGCGCGCGCTGACGCGCATCCGCGAGCAGATACGCCCGGCCAACATCCGCCTGCGCTCGGCCAACCACGCTGAGTGCCACTCGCTGCTGATGACCCACCAGGCAGTGATCATGGCCAGCTACGACACCCACGACTTCCCCGCCGCGCCCAACGAACTGCTGCTGGAGAAAATCTACTTGCAGCAGGATCGGCTGCTGCCGGTGGCCGCCCCCGGGCTATTCGCCGGTGACAGCCCCGGCGAGGGCGAGGCACTGCCGCTGATCGGCTACCCGACCGAGGCTTACTTCGGCGCCATTCTCGCCGCGCGACTGCTGCCGCAGCTGCACCAGCGCTACCGCATCACCGAAACCTGCGAGACCGCGCTGACCCCGGCCCAGCTGGAGCTGGCGCTGAACCGCTGGGGCGTCGCCTGGCTGCCGCAGACCATGGCCCGGGAGGCGCTCGACAGCGGCCGGCTGCTGGATCTGTCCGCGCCGCTCGGCGAGGTGCCGATGCGCGTCGCCCTGCTGCGCCTGCGCACCCCCCACGCGCCACGCGAGGAGACGGTCTGGCACGCGCTGATCAACGCCCTCGGCGAGCCGCAGAGCGAATCACCGCCGCCTTTTGCACAGCTCGCCGACTGACGGGCAGCACGCCGGCCGCGCCCATCCACACACTTCTCGACACCACTACGGAGGCAGGCCGATGGCCGTGAACTATCTGAAAAAAGCGCAGAAAACCGCCGCCAGCGGCGAGGCCGATGTGCGCGATGCCGTGCAGCGCATTCTCGATGAGATCGAAGCCGGTGGCGACGCCGCGGCGCGCCGCTACGCACGCCGGTTCGACGGCTGGGAGGGCGAGATTCTGCTGCCGCGCGAGGCCATCGCGGCCGCCGCGGCGCGCGTCCCGCAGAAGCTCAAAGACGACATCCGCTTCGCCCACGACAATGTGCGCCGCTTCGCCGAGGCCCAGCGCGCGACGATTGCCGACACCGAGCTGGAAGTGGTGCCGGGGCTGTGGGCCGGGCAGAAACAGCTGCCGGTACACGGCGCCGGCTGCTACGTGCCCGGCGGCCGCTACGCCCACGTGGCCTCGGCGATCATGACCGTGACCACCGCCAGGGTGGCCGGCGTTAAACACATCACCGCCTGCTCACCGGCGGCCGGCAGCGCGGCCGAAAGCGGCGGCATGCACCCGGCGATCCTGTACACGCTGGATCTGTGCGGCGCCGATTCGATCCTCGCCCTCGGCGGGGTGCAGGGCATCGCGGCGATGGCCTTCGGCCTGTTCGGTCAGCCCGCGGCGGATATCCTCGTCGGCCCCGGCAACCAGTACGTGGCCGAGGCCAAGCGCATCCTCTACGGCCGCGTCGGCATCGACATGTTCGCCGGGCCGACCGAATCGATGGTGATCGCCGACGGCACCGCCGACCCGGAGGTGGTCGCCTGGGATCTGGTCGGCCAGGCCGAGCACGGCTACAACTCGCCGGTGTGGCTGATCTCGCTGGATCGCGCACTGGCGGAGAAGGTCATCGAACTCGCGCCGACGCTGATCCCCAGCCTGCCCGAACTGAGCCGCAAAAACGCCGACGCGGCATGGCGCGACTACGCCGAAGTGGCGGTGGTCGACAGCCGCGAAGAGGCGGTCGCGCTGTCCGACCAGTACGCCTCCGAGCACCTGCAGGTGCAGTGCGCGGATCTGGACTGGTGGCTGGATAACTTGAGCAACTACGGCTCGCTGTTCCTCGGCGAAGAGACCACCGTGGCCTTCGGCGACAAGTGCGCCGGCCCCAACCACGTGCTGCCCACCAAGGGCGCCGGCAAGTATTCCGGCGGCCTCTCAGTGCACAAATTCATGAAGACCGTGACCTGGCAGCGCGCCACCCGCGAGGGCTGCAAGCCGATCGCCGAGGCGACGGCGCGGATTTCACGGATGGAAGGGATGGAGGGGCATGCGCGCACGGCTGACGTTAGACTGGAGAAGTTTTTTCCCGACGAGCAGTTTGATCTGAGCGGAGGGCGCTGAATCGAGGGATTTTGATTTGACGGACAGACTGGATGATATCGGCTTCAGCCCGTGGTTTCGGGATCGACTCGATCCCGACAAGGCCGAAGCCCACCAACTGGCACGGGTTATCTCGGTACAGAAGGACCGCTTCACCATCGACAATGGCGAGCACGTGGTGCATGCCGAACTGTCCGGCCATCTCTTCTACACCGCCGACTCTCCCGCCGACCTGCCCACCACCGGCGACTGGGTCTACGCCGATTTCTACGATGACGACAGCCACGCCATCATCCATGGTCTGCTGCCGCGAAAGACGCTGCTGAAGCGTAAAACGGCCGGCAAATCCGTCGATCTGCAGCTGATCGCGGCCAATATCGATATCGCCTTTATCGTCCAGTCGGCCGACGAAAACTTCAATCCGCGGCGCCTGGAGCGCTATCTGGTGATGGTCAACGAGGCCGGCATCACTCCGGTGGTGCTGTTGAGCAAATGTGATCTGGCCACGCCGGAAGAGATCGACGAGCTGAAGCAGGTGGTGGCCGACGTCACGCCGCTGACATCCGTCATTGCCTTCAGCAGCGTGACCGGGGAGAACATCGAGCGGATCAAAAGCGCCATCTCAAGCGGCGATACCTGCTGCCTGCTCGGCTCATCCGGCGTGGGCAAGACCACGCTGGCCAACGAGATTCTCGGCGGCGGGGAATACCGCACCCAGTCGGTGAGCAAGAAGCAGAGCAAAGGCCGCCACACCACCACCAGCCGCGAGCTGATCCGGCTGGACAACGGCGCGCTGCTGATCGACACCCCGGGCATGCGCGAGCTGGGCAATCTGGCCGTGGGCGCCGGCATCGATCAGACCTTCTCAGAAGTCACCGAACTGGCGCAGGCTTGCCGCTTCGGCGACTGCTCGCACAGCAACGAAAAGGGCTGCGCCGTGCAGGCGGCAATCGCCAGCGGCGAGCTGGCCGAGGAGCGCTTCGAGAATTACCTGAAGCTCAAGCGCGAGTCGGCGCACAATGAGATGTCCTACGTCGAGAAGCGCAGGAAGGACAAGGCCTTCGGCAAGATGGTCAAGTCGGTGATGAAGGGCAAAGCCAGATAGGGCGTCACTCTGTGGCGCCACATAGCCAGTCGCACAGCGCTGCGGCCTCCGCATTGTGGCGACGCTGCGGCGAACGCAGGATCACGTAGCCGTAGCCGCGCAGTTCGATATCGAACGGCGCCACCAGCGCGCCGCTGCGCAGTTCGTTGCGCATCATCTGATCCGCCAGCACCAGCCCCTGGCCGTCGATGGCCGCCTGGGCGCGGACGTTGGCGTCGTCGATCCGCCGCCGCGGGTTGTCCAGCCTGATCCCGGCCACCGCGGCCCACTCCTGCCACAAATCCTGCGGATGATCGTCACCCAGCAGCGGCAGGCCGATGATCGCCGAGGGCTGCGGATTCGCCCCCAGCCGCAGCGCGAACTGCGGGCTGCAGGCGACGAACAGCGGCGCCGGCATCTCGCGCAATCGCTGCGGCTCGGCGCGACCATCGCAGCGATCCCAGCGGATGGCGATATCCACCGCATCGAGTCTGAACTCGCTGGAATTGACCGCGTGCTGCAGCACGATAGAGACTTGCGGGTGCCGCTCGACGAAGCCTGCCACCCGCGGCGACAGCCAGCGCGCGGCGACGTGGGTGCTGGCGCCGACCAGCACGTCGTGATCGCCGGCATCGGGGCGGATCTGCACCAGCGTGCGGCCCAGTTCGGTGAAGATCCACTGCGTGGTCTTGTACAGCTCGCGGCCGGCATCGGTGAGCACAATCTGGCGCACCGCGCGGGTGAACAGCGGGCAGCCGATGTGCTCCTCCAATCGGCGGATCTGGTAGCTGACCGCGCTTTTGGTGATGCACAGCTCCCGTGCCGCGAGGGTAAAACTGAGCTGGCGCGCGGCGGATTCGAACACCTTCAGCGCTTCCAGCGGGGGCAGCGAATGTTTCATTGTCACTCCGCGGTGCTGATGAATATGCTGTCTGCCAGCGAGTGGCGCGCAACATGATGCCTGCCCACCCCAGCGAGGGCCGAACGATCAACGACGAACCCAAAACCCTCTCCGGCTGGCACTATCTGCCGGCGCTGCCGCTGCGCGCTGCGCCGCTGTTCCGCTGGCCCTTCGATCCGCTCGCGGCGCTGAAATGGCTGCTGGGCAGCTGGCTGCCGATCTCCGAGAAACTGATTCTGGTCGCCATCGCCTTCGCCACGCTGGCCTGGGTACAGCCACCACTGGCGGTGACCGCGAACCTGTCGCCGGATTGGATTCTCGGCATTTGGCTGCGCAATCTCGTGCTGATGACCGCGGTGGCCGGCGGCCTGCATCTGTATTTCTACCGCTGGCGCCGGCAGGGCGATGAGCTGAAATTCGACGCCCGCCCGCTGAAAACCCGCGGCAGCCAGTTCAAGTTCGGCGATCAGGTCAAGGACAACATCTTCTGGACCCTGGCCAGCGGCGTCACCATCTGGACCGGCTACGAGGTGCTGATGTTCTGGGCCATGGGCAACGGCTGGCTGCCGATGCTGAGCTGGGCGGAGAATCCGGTGCTGTTCGTCGCCCTGTTCCTGCTGCTGCCGCTGTGGGAGAGCTTCTATTTCTACTGGATTCACCGCCTGCTGCACTGGCCGCCGCTGTACAAGCGGATTCATATTCTGCATCACCGCAACGTCAACATCGGCCCCTGGTCGGGCCTGTCGATGCACCCGCTGGAACACCTGCTGTACTTCGGCTCGGTGCTGATCCACTGGGTGGTGCCGGCGCATCCGGTGCATATCATCAACCACCTGCAGTACTACGCGCTGACCGCGGCGACCTCGCACAGCGGCTTCGATGCGCTGCAATTGAACGGCAGGCCGCGGCTGCATCTGGGCAACTTTCACCACCAGATGCACCACCGCTATTTCGAGTGCAACTACGGCTCGCCGGCGGTGCCGCTGGACGAACTCTTCGGCAGCTTCCACGACGGCACCGTCGAAGCCAATCAGCGCATGGCCGAGCGCCGCAAACGAATGATGGGCGCCTGACAACGGTTCAATAATTTAGAACCATTGTGCGGCGATTTGCGTTTGTCGCCAACAGGCCGCGCGGTGCAACCTGACTGCTTTGATCAGCGGCGGGGAAGAGGCAGCTCATGAAATCACAGGCGCGCGTGGTGGTCATCGGCGGCGGCATCGCCGGCTGTTCGACGCTCTACCATTTGACCCGCGAGGGCTGGAGCGACGTGGTGCTGGTGGAGCGCGACGAGCTGACCTCCGGCTCCACCTGGCACGCGGCGGCGCAGGTGACCCAGTTCGGCGGCAACCAGACGATGGTGGCGCTGAAGCGGCACAGCATCGATCTGTACCGCGAGCTGGCCGCCGACGAAGATTTTCCGATCAATTATCACATCACCGGCGGCATGCGCCTGGCGCACACGCCGGCGCAGCTGGACATCTACCGCCACTACATCGGCATGGCGAGAGGGGTGGGCGTGGATTTCGAGCTGATCGACGCCGCCGAGGCCGCGCGCCGCCATCCGCTGATGCGCAGCGACGGCCTGCTCGGTGCCTGGTGGGATCCGCTCGACGGCGACATCGATCCGGCCCAGCTGACCTTCGCGCTGGCGCGCAAAGCCCGCGAAGCCGGCGCCGAGGTCTATCGCCACAACCCGGTGGAAAAGATCAGCCGCAAGGCCAGTGGCGAGTTCGTCGTGCACACGAAAAATGGCGACATCTGCTGCGAAATGGTAGTGAACGCGACGGGATATCGCGTCAACGAGGTCGGCCGCATGCTCGGTGTCACGCACCCGGTGACATCGATGGAGCACATGTATTTCCTCACCGATCCGATCCCGGAACTGGAGGCGCTGGGCCAGCGAGTGCCGATCATCCGCGATCCCGGCGACGACTTTTACAGCCGCCAGGAAAAGCACGGCCTGCTGGTGGGCGTCTACGAGCAGGGCTGCAAAACCTTCGGCCTGGACGGCATCGATCCGGGCTTCACCCAGGCGCTGTGCCCCTCGGATCTGGATCGCTGCCTCGACAATATGGAGCGCATCTTCCAGCGCCTGCCCTGCCTCACCGAGACCGGCATCCACACCGTGATCAACGGCCCGATCACCTACACCATCGACGGCGCGCCGCTGGTCGGGCCGATCCCCGGCGTGCGCAACGCCTTCGCCTGTCTCGGCCTGCGCGCCGGCATCGGCGAGGGCGGTGGCCACGGCAAAGTGCTGGCGCAGATCATGGTGCACGGCGAGTGCGAGTGGGACGCCTGGTACCTCGACCCGCGCCGCTTCACGCAATACGCCAACACCGAACACACCGCGCTGAAGGCCGTCGAGGACTACCGGCACGAGTTCCACTACCACGAACCCCACGAGCAGCGCCCGGCAGCGCGGCTGGCGCGCACCACCCCGCTGTACGCCGCGCTCGATCAGCGCCACTGCGCCTGGGGGGTGGTCAACGGCTGGGAGCGGGCGCTGTTCTTCAAGCCGCACGCGGATTTCGTCGATCAGCCCGGCTATCGTTTCACGCCGACAAAAGACCTGATCGCCCGGGAAGTGGCGGCGATCTGCAGCGGCGCGGGGCTGATGGAGGTCTCCGGCTTCAACCGCTACGAGATCGCCGGGCCGGGCGCGGAAGCCTTCCTGGACCGGATGATCTGCGGCGCGCTGCCGCACCGGGTCGGCAAGGTGAATCTCTGCTACCTGCTCAACGAAAAGGGCCATGTGCTGTGCGAAGCGACGATCGCCAAACTCGGCGAGGATCGCTACTGGTACGGCTCCGCCGCCGCCGCCGAGTGGCACGACCGCGACTGGCTGAAACAGCACATGCCGGAGGATGTCACGCTGACCGAAATGACCGGCACGCACACCATTCTGGTGGTCGCCGGGCCGCAATCCCGCGCCCTGCTGCAATCGCTGTCGCCGCGCTGCGACTGGTCGGCCGCGGCCTTGCCGTGGATGCACGCGCAGCAGATGTTCATCGGCCACGCCGAGGTTACGGCGATCAGCGTCAGCTTCTCCGGTGAGCTGGCCTACGAGCTGCACGTGCCCAACGAGCAGCTGTACCTGTGCTGGAAGCTGATCGACGCAGCCGGCGCGGACTTCGGCCTGCGCCCCTTCGGCCTCTACGCCAGCGAATCGATGCGGCTGGAAAAGGGCTACCGCCACTGGAAGGCCGATCTGATCTACGAATACAACCCCATCGAATCCGGGCTGCAGCGCTTCGTCAAATTGGACAAGCCGGATTTCATCGGCAAACAGGCGCTGCTGGCGCAGATCGAGCGCGGCCCGCGGCGGCTGTTCGCGGTGCTCGCGGTGGATTGCCAGATCGCCCCGGCGCACTCGGGTGATCCGGTCTATCTGCCGGGTGAGGCGGGCGGCACGCCGGTCGGCAGCATCACCTCCGGCGGCTACGGGCACCGGGTGCAGAAAAACATCGCCTACGCTTTCGTCGATCCGCAGCAGGCGCAAGTTGGCAGCGAGCTGGAGATCGGCATTCTCGGCGAACGCTACTCGGCGAGAGTCGTCGAGCCCTGCCTGTACGACCCGGAAAACCGCCTGCCGCGCTCGAAATGAAGGCCTCTGCGCGAGCTTGTGGGAGGCTGCTCCGATGAATGACACCAGCAAACGCCGCGGCAACGCCCGTGCCGCCAAACGCGCCCAGCGCGCCGCCGGCCCGGCCACCCGGCCGGTGCGGCCCGGCCTCATCGGCGGCCGCTACCGGCCGTTGTCCGACGCCGACATGCAGCGCATCCACGCCGCCGCGTTGCAGGTGCTGGAGCGCACTGGCATCGGCACGCCGCCCGCCGCACTGGTCGCGCTGGCGCAGCAAAAAGGCGCCTGGCTGGACGACGATGGCCGCCTGCGCCTGCCGCCGACACTGGTCGAAGAGGTGCTCGCCGGCGCGGCTCAATCATTTGTGCTGCACGCGCGCGATCCGGCCCACGATCTCCAACTGGGCGGCCAGCGGGTGCACTACGGCACCGGCGGCGCGGCGGTGAAAACGCTGGACTGGCACAGCGGCCGCTACCGCGCCGCGACGCTCACCGATCTCTACGATTTCGCCCGGCTGGTCGATCGGCTGGACAATGTCCACTGGTTCACCCGCTGCGTCATCGCCACCGAGATCGAGGATTGGCTGGCGCTGGATCTGAACACCGTCTACGCCTGCCTGGCCGGCACGCAGAAGCATCTCGGCACCGCGATCACCTGCGCGGCAAACGTCGATCCGGTGATCGCGCTGTTCGACGCGGTGCTCGGCGGCGAGGGCGCCTTCGCCAAACGGCCGATCTGCAAGCTGCACGCCAGCCCGATGATCTCGCCGCTGCGCTACGGCGAGGACGCCTGCGACACCATGCTGGCGGCGATGCGCCACAACATGCCGATCAACGCGATCACCGCCGGCCAGGCCGGCGCCACCGCGCCGGCGACGCTGGCCGGGGCGCTGGTGCAGACGATTGCGGAAACGCTGGCCGCGCTGGTCTTCGTCAATCTGTTCCGGCCTGGCTATCCGATGATTTTCAGCAACTGGCCGATGATCTCGGATCTGCGCAGCGGCGCCTTCTCCGGCGGCGGCGGCGAGGAGGCACTGATCAGCGCCGCGGCGGCGCAGATGAATCATTTCTACGGCCTGCCCGGCGGGGTCGCCGCGGGCATGGCGGACGCGAAGCTGCCGGATGCCCAGGCCGGTTACGAAAAGGGCATCAGCAACGCGCTGGCCGGACTGGCCGGCGCCAACCTGATCTACGAATCCGCCGGCATGCTGGGCAGCCTGCTGGGTTGCTCCTTCGAAGCCTTCGCCATCGACGACGAGCTGATCGGCGCGGCGCTGCGCGCGGTGCGCGGCATCGAGATCAGCGACGAGACCCTGGCGGTGCAGCAGATCGATGACGCGGTGCGCGGACCGGGCCACTTTCTCGGCGCGCCGCAGACGATTGCGGTGATGGAGAGCGAGTACCTCTACCCGGCGCTGGCCGATCGCGCCAGCCCGGACCAGTGGCAGGCACAGGGCGCCAGCGACATCCGCCAGCGCGCCCGGCAGCGAGTCGGCGCGCTGCTCGCCGAGCACTACCCCGACTACATCGAGCCGGCGCTCGATGCCCGGATCCGCCGGCGCTTCCCGATCCGCCTGCCGCCCGCGGACATGCGCCCCGGCGGCGCGCGCTGGTAGTCGTTCACGGCGCGAACAGCTGCTCCGGCGGCTGCCCCAGCGCGTCGCGCTCGACGCACTCGCGCAGGTGGCGGACGAAGCCGTCGGTGAGCCGCGAGTTGGGCCGCAGGCGCGGCCGCAGCAGCCAGATATCCATGCTGGTGCGCGGCCGGAAGGGGCGAAAGACCAGCTGCTCGCGGCGATATTCGGCGGCGGTGAGGTGGTCGATCAGGGTCACGCCGACGCCGCATTCAGCCAGTTTGATGGCCACCGCCGGCAGGGCGCACTCGGCGCGCTCGCGGGGCGTTGCGCGGCGCTCGCGGAACAGCCGGTCGAGGGCTTCGCGGGCGTGGTCGGTGACCCCCAGCGAGACGTAATCGACGCCGTGCAACTGCTCCGGGCCGATCCATTCGCAGGCCGCCAGCGGGTGCTCGCGGGGCATCGCCACGGCCATTTCCACCGAGGTGAGGATGTCGCTGTCGATCATCGGGTCGTCCAGTTCGAGCATGGTCAGGGCCAGATCGAGCTGGCCTTCGGCGATCCATTCGATGAGCTTCTGCGAGCTGCGGGTGTGGAACGATGCGGCCACTTCCGGGTAGCGATTGAGAAAGTCGCCGAGCACGCCCGGCAGCCAGTTGCGCGACAGCAGCGGCAGGCTGCCGATGGTCAGGCGGCCGCCGCGCATATCGCGGATGTCGCGCGCCAGCCGCTCGAACTGCTGCACGCTGTGCAGGGTGCGCTCGGCCTGTTCGAGCAGGTCGCGCGCCTCGCGGGTGGCGTGCAGGCGGCCGCCGATGCGCTCGAACAGGGCGAAGCCGAGTTCCTCTTCGATGCGTTTGAGCATTTTGCTGGCGTTCGGCTGCGACATGTGCAGGCGGCGCGCGGCGCCGGACACGGTGCCGGTGCCGAACAGCAGGTGCAGCAGTTCGATATCGCGAATTTTCATGCCTGCCCCCGCCGCCCGGAGCGGCTGTGTCAGTGGCGCATTACCGGCTGATCTGTCGATTGGTTTGCAATCTTCCATTCAAATAGTGAATGGATCGATCCGAAAAAGCCATTTGCCGAATATCCGTGGCTTGGCATAGCGTGTGTGCGCAATCCCGAGGTGGACACAGACCCGACCGGGATATCGCTTCGACCACTACAAACAGCCAAATACCGAGGAGGGAGGAAATGGACAGCAAGACCGACCTGTCGCGTCGCCGTTTCCTGAAGCAGGCGGGTGCCGTCAGCGCCGCCGGCGCCGTGGGTGGCCTTTCCGGCTACGCCGGTTTCGCTCACGCCGCGGGCAAGCCCGTGGAATCCATGAACCTGTTGACCGCCAACGCCAGCTTCGATCCGGTGCGACCGGAGATGGGCCGCCTGATCACCCAGGCCTGTCAGAGCATCGGTTGGGACGTCAAGCTGGCCGCCGAGGACTACAACCTGGGCATCGGCAAGGTGTTCAAGGAAAAGGACTTCGACATGTTCATCGTGCGCTGGACCGGGCGCGCCAACCGCATCGATCCCGAGACCTTCATCTCGATGATGCACAGCCGCGATGGCTCCTATAACAAATGGGGCTACGACAACGCCCGGGTCAACGAGCTGGCCAAGGCGCAGCAGGTGACGATGGACCCGAACAAGCGTCGCGAGCTGATCCACGAGGCGCAGCAGGTGCTGTTCGACGATGTCGCCACCTGCCCGATCGTCTACCCGAGCATGACCAACGCCTACCGCGAAGATCGCCTCGAAGGCCTGGTGCCGATGATGGGTGAGGGGATCGGCAGCTTCTGGTCGGACATGCATGTCTCGACCAAAAGCGGCGATGGCTACGTGCGCACCGGGCAGACCTCGCCGCTCAAGAATCTCAACCCGGTTTCCGCCACGGATTCCAACGAATTCAAAGAGCTGCGGATGATCTACGACCGGCTGCTGCAGGTCGGTGCGGATGGCAGCATCGTGCCCTGGGCGGCCAAGTCGGTGACCACGGTGGACGACACCACGGTGGATATCGTGCTGCGCGACGGCATGAAGTGGCACGACGGCAAGCCGGTGACCATCGAGGATGTGAAGTTCACCTTCGAGTACTGCACCAAGTGGAAGGCGCCGTTCTTCATCTCCTCGCTGGAGAAGTTCGCCTCCATGGAGATCACCGGCAGCAACTCGATGCGCATCGTGCTCAGCGAGCCGCACGCGCCGCTGATCAACAACTTCTTCGCGCAGATCTTCATCCTGCCCAAGCACATCTGGCAGGACATTCCGGAGAAGGCGGGCATCGACGACGTGCTCAACTTCGCCAATGAAAACCCGGTCGGCAGCGGCCCGTTCCGCTTCGACTACTGGGATCGCGGCAAGGAGCTGAAGGTGTCGGCCAACGCCGATCACTTCCAGCCGCCGAAGTGCGCCGGCATCATCCGCATCACCTACGGCAGCCACGACGCCATGGCCGCGGCCATCGAGGCCGGCGAGTGCGACCGCACCCGCTACATCCTCAAGCCGGCGCTGGTGCAGGATCTGGACAAGGTCGCCGGCGTCGCCGGACGCGGCTATGCCAGCCACGGCATGTACGGCTTCATGTTCAACCACCTGCGCGGGCCGCTGCAGGATCGCGCCTTCCGCGAGGCCATCGATCTGCTGATCCCGCGCGATGTGATCCGCGACGTGGTGATGGCCGGCTTCGCCACCAACGGCGGCTCGGTGATCGCCCCGGCCAACGAGTTCTGGCACAACCCGGCGGTGGTCGGGCGCAGCCACAACGTCAAGAAGGCCAGGGATGTGCTCGCCGCGGCCGGCTATACCTGGGACGGCGACGGCAAGTTGCACTACCCGGGTTGATCCCGCAGGGCGACCGGCTGCCGCGGCGGCCGGTCGCCCGCCCCCCGAATTCCAGCAAACACAGGCAGCGACAGGCGAGCCATGGGCGACTACATCCTGCGTCGACTGATCTACACGCTGATCACGATCTTCGCCGTGGCGTCGATCCTGTTCATCGTCTTTCGCATGCTGCCCGGCGAGGCGACCCTGCAGGTCATCAGCCCGGCCATGGACGAGGCTGTGCAAGAGCGCATGCGCGCCGCCTTCGGCCTCGACCAGCCGCTCTGGCAGCAGTATTTCATCTACCTGAAAAATCTGGTCACGCTCGAATGGGGGCGCTCCTTCGTCTCCGCGCAGGAGGTGACCGACATCCTCGCCTACCGCTTCTGGAACACCATTTTGCTGATGGCCGCGGGGATGTGCATGACGCTGGTGCTGGGCATCGGCTTCGGCATCATCATGGCGTGGAAGCGCAACAGCGCACTGGATGTGGGTGGCACAGTGATCAGCCTGATCTTCCAGGCGGCGCCGCCGTTCATCACCGGCCTGCTGCTGCTGATCGTGCTCAGCTATCGACTCGGCATCTTCCCCACCGGCGGCATGTACCCGCCGGGCATGCGCCCCGAGGGCTTGCTGGAGCTGCTGGCGATGCCCGAGTTCTGGCACCGCATCGTGCTGCCGACGATCACCGTCGGCGCCTATTACATCGCCACGCCGATGCTGATCATGCGCGACAGCATGCTCGAAGTGCTGGGCAGCGATTTCATCGAGCTGGCCAAAGCCAAAGGGCTCAAACCCAGCCGGGTGATGCTGCGCCACGCGGCGCGCAACGCGCTGCTCGGCGTGGTCACCATCGCCTCGATCATGGTCGGCTTCGCGGTCGGCGGGCAGGTGGTGGTCGAATCGCTGTTCTCCTGGCCGGGGATGGGCCAGCTGATGGTCGAATCCGCCGCCTCGCACGACTACCCGGTGGCCCAGGGCACCTTCCTGACGCTGGCGATTCTGGTGATCAGCCTGAATTTCCTCACCGACGTCGCCTATTGCTACCTCGATCCGCGCATCAAGATTTCCTCCACCGGGCTGACCTGAGGGCGCGCGCATGAGCCGACTGACCATCGACCGCATCGACGCCTGGCGCGTGCAGGTGCCGCTGCGCAACCCCTACCACCTGTCGCGGGTGTACGGCACGCTGACCCACAGCAACGCGGTGCTGGTGAAGATCAGCGCAGGCGATTTCTGCGGCTGGGGCGAGGCCGATCCCGGCGGCCACCGCTTCACCGGCGACACCGCGCCGGAAGTCTTCGACGGCATCCGCGACGGCCTCGCCGAAGCGCTGCTCGGTGCCGATCTGCAAGCCTGGGTGACCCGCGGCGCGACCGGTGGCCCGCACGCGGCTCTTCCCGCAGCCATCGCCGATCGCCTGCAGGGTTCGATCGGCGCGGCCTTCGATGTCGCCGCCCACGACGCCGTGGCGCAGAGCCGCAACCAGCCGCTGTGGCAGCTGCTCGGCGAGCGCCAGCACGACAGTCTGCCGATCCTCTGGCCCACCTCCAGCGGCAGCGCCGCAGAGGACATGGACAGCATCCGCCCCTGGCTGGCGCGCGGCTTCGACACCTTTATGCTGAAGATGGGCGAGCGCGCCATCGCCGACGAGCTGGCGCGGCTGCGCCAGGTGCTCGACCAGCTGCCCGAAGGTGCACGGCTGATGGTCGACGCCAACCAGGGCTGGAGCCGCGAGGAGGCGATGGCCTTCGTCGAGGGCAGCCGCGGGCTGCCGCTGGTGCTGATCGAGCAGCCGCTGGCCGCCGACGACCTCGCCGGGCTGAGCGAGCTGCGCGCCGCCACCGCGACACCGATCTCGGTGGACGAGAGCCTGCAGCGCGCGGCCGACGCGCAGCGCATCATCGACGCCGGCGCGGCCGACGTGTTCAGCGTCAAGATCTCCAAAAACGGCGGCCTGCGCCCGGCGCTGGAAATCGCCCGCACGGCGCGCGCCGGCGGGGTGAAAATCATGATCAACAGCATGATCGAGCTGGGCATTACCCAGGCCGCGGCGCTGCACGCGGGCTGCGTGCTCGACAATCTGGTCGACCACGGCCACGCCTACATGTCCACCCTGCGCATGGCCGACGATGTCACCGATTTCTCCGACTGGTGCCGCGACGGTCGCGCCCATTTGCCCACCGACCGGGCCGGACTCGGGGTGCGTATCGACGCAGCCAAAATCGCCACCTATACGCAGGATGAATACCATGTCGCTGGCCATTGAGCGCAGCTGGATCGGCGCCGCGGGCGGGGCGCTGGCCGAGCACTACCGGATCATCACCGCCAACCCGCTGGGGCGTATCGGCTTCTGGATCATCGTCGCCTTCGTGCTGGTGGCGATCTTCGCCCCCTGGCTGGCACCGCACCCGCCGTGGGAGATGCAATACGACAGCGAAGGCGGTTTCGCCTCGCTGCGCAGCCCCTCGCTGGAATTCCCGCTGGGCACCACCCACCTCGGCTACGACCTGTTCTCGCAGCTGATTCTGGCGACCCGCACCACGGTCATCATCGGCGCCGTCTCCGGGGTCATCTCGATCGTCATCGGCGCCAACATCGGGCTGATCTCCGGCTACTACGGCGGCAAGCTCGACGAGCTGCTGATGCGCTTTACCGACATCCTCTACGGCATGCCCTTCCTGCCCTTCATCATCGTGCTGGTGGCACTGTTCGGGCGCAAACTGGAGTTCGTGATTCTGGCCATTGTGCTGATCATCTGGCGCACCTCGGCGCGGGTCATCCGCGCCCAGACCATCGCCATCAAGCAGCGCCAGTTCATCATCGCCGCGCGCGCCCGCGGCGCCGGCGATCTGCGCATCATCTACCGCCACATCCTGCCCAACGTGCTGCCGCTGGTGCTGCTCTACACCTCGTTCAACATCGCCTGGTCGATCATCACCGAGGCCAGCGCCAGCTTCCTCGGCTTCGGCGACGGCGAGACCATCAGCTGGGGCGGCATGCTCTACGAGCTGTGGCTGTCGGGCAAAACCCGCGTCGCCTGGTGGTGGTTCGCCGCGCCGTCGCTGTGCATCATCGCGCTGGTCACCTCGCTGGTGTTCGTCAGCCGGGCCTACGAAGAAGTCGCCAACCCGAGGCTGAGAAAACGATGAGCGACGCGCCGCAGACCCTGCTCGAAGTGCGCGATCTGAACGTGCGCTACGCCACCGCCGAAGGCGACATCCACGCCGTCAGCGACGTCAGCTTCGAGGTCCGCCGCGACGAGGTATTCGGCATCGCCGGCGAATCCGGCTGCGGCAAATCGACGCTGATCCGCGCCCTGCTGCGGCTGCTGCACAGCAACGGCCGGACCGAGGCCGGGGCACTGAACTACGACGGTCGCGATCTGCAAACCATGTCCGACCGCGACTTCCGCGAGCAGATCCTCTGGCAGGAAATCTCGCTGGTGCCGCAGAGCGCGATGAATTCGCTCAACCCGGTGTACCGCGTCGGCGAGCAGACCGTCGAAGCCATTCAGGCGCACCGCGAGATGCCCACCGCGCAGGCCCGCGAGCGGGTCGCCGAGCTGTTCGACATCGTCGGCCTGCAGGCCGATCTGATGAACAGCTACCCGCACGAGTTCTCCGGCGGCATGCGCCAGCGGGCGATGATCGCCATGGCGCTGGCGCTGGACCCGGGGCTGATCGTCATGGACGAGCCCACCACCGGCCTCGACGTGCTGGTGCAGGAGCGCATCCTGCGGCGCATCCGCGAGATCCGCAGCGAGATCCGCAGCTCGATCATCCTGATCACCCACGACATCGCGGTGATCGCCGAAATGAGCGACCGGGTGGCGGTGATGTACGGCGGCCGGATCATGGAGCAGGCGGCCACGCTGGACCTGTTCGAATCACCGCACCACCCCTACACACTGGGGCTGAAGAATGCCTTTCCGTCGATCCGCAGCCTCGGCCAGGCCGGCGCCGAGCTGATCTCCATCCCCGGCTCGCCGCCGCCGCTGATCGGCCCCCAGCACGACTGCCCCTTCGCGCCGCGCTGCCCGTTCAGCATCGAGCGCTGCGCCGGCGAGATCCCACCGGCACGGCAGCTCGGCGCCGATCACCAGGCGCGCTGCTTCCGCCTCGACGATGTCGTCGAGCTCAGAGAACAGGCGAGACACAAGCGCACATGGCACTCCTCGAACTGAACGGCGTCACCCGCCACTTCGACATCCGCCCCGGGCTGTTCGCGCGCCTGGTGCACAAGGCGCCGATGCGCCACATCAAAGCCGTGGAGGCGGTCAGCGTCAGCCTCGAACGCGGCGAGGTGCTGGGCATCGCCGGCGAATCCGGCTGCGGCAAATCGACCACCTGCATGATGATCGCCGGGCTGCTGGCGCCCAGCGGCGGCGAGATCGTCTACGCCGGCGAATCGCTGGCCAGCCAGAATGCCGAGGCGCAGCGCAGGCATCGCCGCCAGGTGCAGATGATCTTTCAGGACCCCTACGAGTCGCTGAATCCGCGCTTTCGGGTCTTCGATATCGTCGCCGAAGGCCCGCGCGCACAGCGCCTGTGGCCGGAGCGCGAGATCGGCGAGCGGGTCGAGGCGATGCTCGCCGGCGTCGGTCTGCCGCCGGCCAAGTACGCGCAGCGCTACCCGCACGAGATGAGCGGCGGCGAGCGCCAGCGCGTCGGCATCGCCAGCGCGCTGGTCACCGAGCCGGATCTGGTGATCGCCGACGAGCCGCTGTCGATGCTCGACGTGTCGATCCGCGCCGGCATCCTCGACCTGCTGAAAAAGCTCTCCCGCGAGCGCAACTTCTCCTGCGTCTACGTCTCCCACGACCTGTCGATCCTCGGCAACATCGCCGACCGCCTGCTGGTGATGTACCTCGGCCAGGCGATGGAGGTCGGCCCCACGCTGGAGGTGATCAGGCAGCCCAAGCACCCCTACACCCGCGCGCTGATCGGCGCCGTGCCAGTGCCCGATCCGCGCGTGCGCCGGCCGGTGCCGAAGATCTCCGGCGACATCTCGCGCCCGGTCGATCCGCCACCCGGCTGCCGCTTCGCGCCGCGCTGCCCGTTCGCCGAGCAGAGCTGCCGCGAGCAGTTCGTCGAACTCAAAGCCAGCGCCAGCGCCGGCCACCAGGCCGCCTGCCACAGGCTCGGGGAGCTGCCGCTTGAGGGATTGTGATATCGCCGTGATCGGCGGCGGCCTGCTCGGCTCCGCGTTTGCCTACGGACTGGCCGCCAGCGCACAGCGCGTGCTGCTGCTCGACGAGGGCGACGATGCGATCCGCACCGCGCGCGGCAATTTCGGCCTGGTCTGGGTGCAGGGCAAGGGTCGCGGCATGCCGGCCTATGCGCGCTGGTCGCTGCAGTCGTCGCGCGAGTGGGTCGAGTTCGCCGCCGAGCTGGGCGACGAGACCGGCGTCGACACCGGCCACCACCGCCCCGGCGGCTTCAACGTGGCGCTGGACGAAGCCGAGCTGGCGGCCAACGTCGCCCTGCTGGAAACCCTGCGCCGCGAGGCCGGCGAAGCCGGCTACGAGTTCGAAGTGATGCCGCGCCAGCGGCTGCTGCAGCACCTGCCGCAGATCGGCCCGCGGGTGCCCGGCGCCACCTACTGCCCGCACGATGGCCACGTCAACCCGCTGCGCCTGCTGCGCGCGCTGCAGGCCGGCTTCCAGCAGCGCGGCGGCGAGTACGCACCGCGCCACGCGGTGCGCCGCATCGCGCCACTGCCCGGCGGCGGTTTCGAGATTTTTTGCAGCGATGGCGATGGCGAGCTGCCGCTGGCGCGCGCGGAAAAGGTGGTGATCGCCGCCGGCCACGGCTCGCCGGCACTCGCCGGGCCGCTCGGCCTGCGCGCGCCGGTGGTGCCGGTGCAGGGCCAGGTGCTGGTCACCGAGCGCAGCGCGCTGGACATGCGCTACCCCACCAACTACGTGCGCCGCACCGACGAGGGCACCTTCATGCTCGGCCCCTCGGCGCGCGACGTGGGCTTCGACACCGCCACCGAAACCGCCACCCTGCGCGACATCGCCCGCCAGTGCAGTCGCGCCTTTCCGTTTCTGCGCGCGCTGCGCGTGCAGCGCAGTTGGGCGGCGCTGCGCATCATGACCCCCGACGGCTTCCCGGTGTACGAGCAGTCGGCGAGCCACCCGGGGGCCTTCTCCTTCGCCTGCCACAGCGGCGTCACCCTGGCCGCGGTGCACGCCCGGCGCGTGGCGCGCTGGGTGCTCGACGGGCGGATTCCCGCGGACTACCACTGCTTCGGCGCGGAGCGCTTCGATGTACAGCCGACGCACGCCGCCCGCTGAGCCGGTGACCATCCACTTCGAGGGCCGCGAGATCGTCGCCGCGCGCGGCGAATCGCTGGCCGCGGCGCTGCTCGCCGCCGGCGTCGCGCGCTTTCGCGAAGCGCCCCTCAGCGGCGCGCCGCGGGCGCCCTTTTGCATGATCGGCAACTGCTACGAATGCCTGCTGGAGGTCGACGGCGAAGCCAATCAGCAAGCCTGTCTGACGCGCGTGCGCGACGGCATGCGGGTGCGCGCGTCGCGCACCACCGCGACGCGCCCCGCAGAGGAGGCCGACGATGACAGCCAGCGCTGAGCTTATCGTCATCGGCGCCGGCCCCGCCGGCATGGCCGCCGCCATCGAGCTGTCCGCACTCGGCATCAGCGTGCAGGTGATCGACGAACAGCCAGCCCCCGGCGGCCAGATCTACCGCGCCGTGGAGCGCGTCCACGAGCAGCGCGCGGCGGATCTGACCCTGCTCGGCGAACAGTACGCCGACGGCCTCGATCTGGTGCGCCGCTTTCGCGCCTGCGGCGCCGAGCTGCTCGCCGGCAGCACGGTCTGGGAGCTGGCGGTGGACGAATCCCGCAGCAGCGCGCCGGTGGCGGTGCACTGCCTGCGCGAGGGTCGCGTCGAGCAGCTCGGCGCGCGCCACGCGATCCTCGCCTGCGGCGCGATGGAGCGGCCGACGCCCTTCCCCGGCTGGACCCTGCCGGGGGTGATGGGTGTCGGCGCCGCGCAGACCCTGCTCAAGGATGCCGCGCTGCTGCCCGCCGGCGATGTGGTGCTGGCCGGCAGCGGGCCGCTGCTGTACCTGTTCGCCTGGCAGTTGCTGCGCGCCGGGGTGCGCCCGGCGCGGGTGCTGGATACCACCCCGCGGCCCTCGCGCGCGGCGCTGGCGGCGCTGCCGGCGGCGCTGGCGCGCGCCGCTCCGGAGCTGCTGCGCGGCTGGCGCTGGCTGCGCGAGCTGCGCCGCGCCGGGCTGCCCTTCGAGCGCCGCGTCGATGCTCTGCGGGCACTGCCCGATGCCGGCGGCGCGCGTCTCGCGCAGGTCGAATTCCGCTGCGCCGGCGGCGCCTGGCAGCGCCTCGATAGCGAGCTGCTGCTGGTCCACGACGGCGTCATCCCCAACACCTGGCCGGGCATGTCTGCCGGCTGTGCGCACCACTGGGATGCGGCCCAGCAATGCTGGGTGCCGCAACTCGACGCCGAGCTGCTCTCCAGTCGCGCGCCGCTGTCGATCGCCGGTGACGCCGGCGGCATCGCCGGCAGCGAGGCGGCGCGACTGCGCGGGCGGATCGCCGCGCTGGGCGCCGCGCGGCGGCTCGGCCGCGATCTCGGCAAACGCGCCGAAGCACTGGCCGGCTGGCGCGCCGAACTGCGCCGACTGGCGGCGCTGCGACGCTTTCTCGATGCCCACTACCCGGCGGCCGAGCTGTTCCGCCGGCCGCCGGACGAGACCATCGTCTGCCGCTGCGAAGAGGTCAGCGCCGGCGAGATCCGCCGCTGCGCGGCGCTCGGCGTGGTCGGGCCGAATCAGGGCAAGGCCTTTACCCGCTGCGGCATGGGGCCGTGCATGGGCCGCGAGTGCGGCGCCAGCGTCGCTCGCCTGATCGCCGACCACCACGGCCTGGCGATGGACGAGGTGGGCCACTACCGCATCCGCCCGCCGCTGCGGCCGATCACCGTCGGCCAACTCGCCGATCTGCAGTTCGACGACGACGCCGAGCAGGGCGCATCGCGCGGCGCGACCACCTTCGCCCGGCTGCTCGGCGATGACGCCGATGCCGACGACGCCGGCCCCGCCAGCGCTCCGGAAGACGCCTCGGGCCGCGGCAGCTGACCGGCGCGGCTATCGCTGCGTGCTGCGGCGCTGCTAGAATGCGCCGCCTTCCCATCGCGCGATTCGATTTCAGTCCATGGCCAAGCAGCGCAAGGCGGTCGCCCTGATCTCCGGCGGTCTCGATTCCATGCTCGCCGCCCGGGCGGTGATGGAGCAGGGCATCCATGTCGAGGGCATCAATTTCTTCACCGGCTTCTGCGTCGAGGGCCACACCCACGCGATCCGCAGGCAGGACCAGCACAAGCAGAAGCGCAACAGCGCCCTGTGGGTCGCCGAGCAGCTGGATATCCCGCTGCACATCGTCGATATCGTCGAGGATTACAAAGATGTGGTGCTCAACCCCAGACACGGCTACGGCGCCAATCTCAACCCCTGCCTCGACTGCAAGGTATTCATGGTCGATCGCGCCCGCCAGTGGGCCGATGAGCACGGCTTCGATTTCATCGTCACCGGCGAGGTGGTCGGCCAGCGACCCAAATCCCAGCGCCGCGAGACGATGCCGCTGATCGCCGCGGAATCCGGCGCCGACGACCGCCTGCTGCGCCCGCTGTGCGCCAGGCTGCTGCCGCCGACGCTGGCCGAGCGCGAAGGCTGGGTGGATCGCCAGCGGCTGTACGATTTCTCCGGTCGCTCGCGCAAGCCGCAGATGGCGCTGGCCGCCGAGTTCGGCTTCGACGAATACAGCCAGCCGGCCGGCGGCTGCTGCTTTCTCACCGACCCCAACTATTCGCTCAAGCTGCGGGATCTGTGGGATCACCGGCCGAGCCGCGACTACCAGCTGGACGACATCATGCTGCTGAAAATCGGCCGCCACCTGCGGCCGAAGCCCGGCTTCAAGCTGATCGTCAGCCGCGAAGAGGGCGAGAACAATTTTCTGATGGGCTATCGCAAGCAATTCGTACATCTCTACTGCACCAGCCACCCCGGCCCGCTGGTGCTGGTCGACGGTGAGCTGCCGGCAGAGGACGAGCAGCTGGCGGCGCGCATCGTCACCCGCTTCGGCAAGAGCCGCGACGCCGGTCGCGCCGATGTGGAACTGGTCCGCCCCGGGCAGCCGCCGCGGGTGCTGCGCGTGGACACCATGTCCGCCGCCGACCTGCCGCAGAGCTGGTATCTGTGATGGCCGAGCCGACCGTCGTCGACGCCCGCCGCCTGCTCTGCCCGATGCCGGTGATCCGCCTGCAGCAGGCGATCGCCGGGCTGGCGCCGGGGGATGAGGTCGAGCTGCTGAGCACCGATCCCGGCTCGCGCCGCGACGTGCCCGCCTGGTGCCGCGTGCACAGGCACGAGGTGCTGGGCTGCGAAGAGCGCGGCGACGGGGTGATCGTCACCCGCGTGCGCGTCGTTGGCCGCTAGCGCACCGATTCGGTGCAATTCCGCACCAGAATGGTGCAGGCTTTCGCTGGCCTCCGCAAAAATAAATTGAAATCAATTACTTGAAAAGTCTTCGCGGTGGCACGCAACGTGCTTACGAGCAGACACGAGATAGTTTCCCGGCCGCGATCGCCGCGGCCGGTCGGTTTTACCCAGCACCAGGAGGACTGCGCACATGTCCGCAAGCGACGTTTTGAAGATGATCTCGGAAAACGACGTGAAATTTGTCGATTTCCGCTTTACCGACACCCACGGCAAGGAGCAGCACGTGTCCGTGCCGGTATCCCAGATCGATGAGGACGTGTTCGAAGACGGCAAGATGTTCGACGGCTCCTCCATCTCCGGCTGGAAGGGCATCCAGGCCTCGGACATGATCCTGATGCCCGACGCCAGCACCTGCGTGTTGGACCCCTTCACCGATGAGCCGACGCTGAACATCCGCTGCGACATCATCGAGCCGGACACCATGCAGGGCTACGAGCGCGATCCGCGCTCGGTCGCCAAGCGCGCCGAGGCCTATCTGAAATCCACCGGCATCGCCGACACCGCCTTCTTCGGCCCGGAACCCGAGTTCTTCGTCTTCGACGACGTGCGCTGGGGCGATGACATGTCAGGCGCCTTCTTCAAGATCGACTCCGAAGAGGCCGCCTGGAACGACGCCAAGACCATGGAGGGCGGCAACATCGGCCACCGTCCGGGCATCAAGGGCGGCTACTTCCCGGTGCCGCCGGTGGATTCGCTGCAGGATCTGCGCTCGGCGATGTGCGTGACCCTGGAGGAGATGGGCTGCGAGGTCGAAGTGCACCACCACGAGGTCGGCACCGCCGGCCAGTGCGAGATCGGCACCAAGTTCAACACCCTGACCAAGCGCGCCGACGAGGTGCAGATCCTCAAATACGTGGTGCACAACGTCGCCCACGCCTACGGCAAGACCGCGACCTTCATGCCCAAACCGCTGGTCGGCGACAACGGCAGCGGCATGCACGTCCACCAGTCGCTGAGCAAGGACGGCGAAAACCTCTTCGCCGGCGACCAGTACGGCGGCCTCTCCGAGACCGCGCTGTACTACATCGGCGGCATCATCAAGCACGCCAAGGCACTGAACGCCTTCTGCAACGCCTCCACCAACAGCTACAAGCGCCTGGTACCGGGCTTCGAGGCGCCGGTGATGCTGGCCTATTCGGCGCGCAACCGCTCGGCGTCGATCCGCATCCCCTACGTCTCCAACCCCAAGGGTCGCCGCATCGAGGTGCGCTTCCCCGATCCGACCGCCAACCCCTATCTGGCCTTCGCCGCGCTGATGATGGCCGGTCTCGACGGCATCCAGAACCAGATCCACCCGGGCGACGCCATGGACAAGGATCTCTACGACCTGCCGGCGGAGGAGGAAAAGCTCATCCCGCAGGTGGCCTTCGCCTTTGACGAGGCGCTGAGCGCCCTCGACGCGGATCGCGCCTTCCTGACCGCCGGTGGCGTGTTCACCGACGACATGATCGACGCCTACATCGGGCTGAAGAACGAAGAAGTCGCACGTCTGCGCCTGGCCACCCACCCGGTGGAGTTCGACCTGTACTACAGCGTCTGATCCCCGCGCCACCACGGCAACAGCGACGCCCCGCCCCGTGCGGGGCGTCGTTTTTTTTGCCTGCGCTCTGATAAGCTCCGGAGATGCAAAACACCTCCCGCCCCTCGATCAGACTCCTCATCGCGCTGCTCTGCGGCCTGCTCACCGCACCCGCCGGCGCCGAGATCTACCGCTATCTGGATGCCGACGGCAAGGTCGTCTTCAGCGATGAACCCCCACCCAAAGGCACCGAATCACAGAACATCGAGCTGCCCCGGGTCAACACCATGCCGGCGCCCCCGCTGCCCACGCCACAGGCCGGCGGCAGCGCTCGCGACGCTGGCCAGAGCGCCTACGACAGCCTGCGCGTCAGCGCGCCGGGCGACGACAGCACCCTGCGCGACAACGCCGGCAACATCACCGTGCGACTGGATCTGCAGCCGCCGCTGGCGGCCGGCCACCAGTTGCTGGTTTTGCTCGATGGCAGCGAAGCCGCGCGCGGCACCGAAACCACGGTGACGCTGAGCAATGTGGATCGCGGCAGCCACAGCCTGCAGGCCGCTGTGCTCGGCGCTGACGGCAGCGAGCTGATCCGCAGCCCGACCGTGCGCGTGCACCTCATGCGAGCCTTTGTGGCACCCGCCAACTGAACTTCTGCACCAAATTGGTGCATACTGTACCCGTCGCCACAGCCAGCCCGCTGACGAGCGCCTGCGCAGCGCACAGGCGCGCTGCCAGTACACAGGCGGCAGCACGCTCTCAGCCGCTCCACAGGCAGCGCTCAGCCGGCTCCCGAGCAAGCTGGTTTGCTTCTTGCTTACCTCTGCCATCATGCCAGCCAATCACAAATCGACCGCCCCGCCCCGGCCCGGCCGCAAAGCGCCCGGCCACAGCCCGTCGCAATACGACGTCGAGCAGCTCTTCGAGCAGCTCTCCACCGCCGTGGTCGCAGTGGACGAGCAGCTGTGCGTCTGCGCTCTCAATGGCGCCGCCGAAGTGCTGCTCTCGGTCAGCGCACGCAAGGCGCTGGGGCGACCGCTGCCACAGCTGGCGCACCTCAGCGAAGAGGTCAGCGCACGCCTGCACCGCGCGCTGGCCAGCGGCCAGCCCTACACCGGTCGCGAAGTGGTACTGGACAACCCGCTCGGCGAGCGCCAGCTGGTCGACTACACCGCCACGCCGATCAATGCCAACCCGGCCGCCAACCGGCAGTCCTCGCCGGCGACGCAGACGCGCCTGCTGCTGATCGAGCTGATCGACGTCGAGCGCCACCTGCGCATCGCCCGCGAAGAGGCGCTGCTACAACAGCAGGAGACCACCCGCAGCCTGGTGCGCGGCCTGGCGCACGAGATCAAAAACCCCCTCGGTGGCCTGCGCGGTGCCGCGCAACTGCTCGAACGCGAGCTGGATGACGACTCGCTGCGCGAGTTCACGCAGATCATCATCCGCGAGTCGGATCGCCTGCGCGCCCTCATCGACCGCATGCTCGGCCCCAACGCGCGGCCGCAGCCGAGCGCGGTCAACATCCACGAGGTGATCGAGTACGTGCGCCAGCTGATCGCCGCCGAAGCCCCGCCCGGGGTGCAGTTGCGCGGCGATTACGACCCCAGCATCCCGGCGCTGTGTGCGGATCGCGACTGGCTGGTGCAGGCCATTCTCAACATCGTCGCCAACGCCCTCAGCGCCATCGGCGAGCGTGGCAACATCACCCTGGCGACGCGCGTGTTGCGCCACTTCACCATCGGCGCCACCACCCACCGCCTGGTGGTGCGCATCGATGTGATCGACGATGGCCCCGGCATCGACGCCAACATGCTGGATGCGATCTTCTACCCGATGGTGACCGGCCGTCCGGAGGGCAGCGGTCTCGGTCTGTCCATCGCCCAATCGCTGATCAGCCAGCAGGGCGGACTGATCGAGTGCCACAGCGAACCGGGCAACACGGTGTTCTCGGTGCTGCTGCCGCTGCGGCCGGCGGATGGCCACGGCGAAGCGAACGGCGAAAGCAACACGGAGAGACAGCGATGAGTGCCGACAAGGTATGGGTCATCGACGACGACGAATCCATCCGCTGGGTGCTGCAGCGCGCCTTTCGCGGCGCCGGCATCCAGACCAGTGCTTTCGCCACGGCCGACGCGGCGCTCACCGCGCTGCACAGCGAGACTCTGCCGGAGGCGGTCATCAGCGACATCCGCATGCCCGGGCTCGACGGGCTGGACTTTCTCGCCGAACTGCGCCAGCGCTATCCCGATCTGCCGGTGATCATCATCACCGCACACTCGGATCTGGACGCCGCGGTCTCCGCCTACGAAGGCGGTGCCTTCGAATACCTGCCCAAACCCTTCGACGTCGACGAGGTCATCGAAGTGGCGCGGCGCGCCTGTCAGAGCGGTCGCGAAGCGCGCCGGGCACCGCGCGACGAGGCCGCCGCAGTGTCCTCGATCATCGGCGAAGCACCGGCCATGCAGGAGGTATTCCGCGCCATTGGCCGCCTCTCGCGCTCCAATATCACGGTGCTGATCAACGGCGAATCCGGCACCGGCAAGGAGCTGATCGCCAGCGCCCTGCACCGCCACAGCCCGCGCGCTGACGCGCCGTTCATCGCCCTCAACATGGCGGCGATCCCCCACGATCTGATGGAATCGGAGCTGTTCGGCCACGAAAAGGGCGCCTTCACCGGCGCCAATTCGCAGCGCCAGGGGCGCTTCGAGCAGGCCGATGGCGGCACCCTGTTTCTCGATGAGATCGGCGACATGCCCGCCGAGCTGCAGACGCGCCTGCTGCGGGTGCTCGCCGACGGCCAGTTCTACCGCGTCGGCGGGCGCAGCGCGGTGCGCGTCGATGTGCGCATCATCGCCGCCACCCATCAGAATCTGGAGCGGCTGGTCGCCGACAAGCGCTTTCGCGAAGATCTGTTTCACCGCCTCAACGTGATCCGCATCCACGCACCGCCGCTGCGCGAGCGCCGCGAGGACATCCCGCTGCTGCTGGCGCACTTCCTGCGCAGCGCCGCCGCCGAGCTGGAGGTCGAAACCAAGCAACCCAGCCAGGCGCTGATCCGGACGCTGACGGCCTGCGATTGGCCGGGCAACGTGCGCCAGCTGGAGAACCTCTGCCGCTGGCTGACGGTGATGGCCTCGGGACACGAGCTGCAGGTCGACGACCTGCCGCCGGAGATGCGCGCCGCCGGGGCCGGCGCGAGTGCTGCGGATGGCGCCGGGCACACCGCCGATGGCGGCTGGGAGCCGGCGCTGCGCCACTGGGCGGAGTGCGCGCTGGCCGCCGGCGAGGAGAACATCGCCGCGCGCGCCCAGCCACAGTTCGAGCGCATCCTGATGGAGGCCGCGCTGGCCGCCAGCGGCGAGCACCGCCAGCACGCCGCGCGCCTGCTCGGCTGGGGTCGCAACACGCTGACGCGCAAGCTCAAGGAGCACCGCGGCTGAGCGCCGTCGCCGCCCCGCGACCACAAGCCCGGAGCGCGCGCCGCACAAACCCGCGCCGAAGCGCTCAAGCACCGCCGCAAGGTGGCCGATGTTGCTATCTCCGGCGGCACGCGCCGTCATCGCGGACAGTGGCGGCATGCATCAACTCACGGTCGAAGTCATCGATGACGCGGAGGGCCTGCGCCAGTCGCGCGCAGCCTGGCAGTCGATCGACGCCACAGCCACCGCGGCGACGCCCTTCTCCAGCTGGGAATGGCTGTACAGCTGGTGGCAGTGCTACGCCCAGCCCGGCGACAGCCCGCTGCTGCTGCTGTGCCACGACGGCGCTCGGCCGGTGGCGCTGGCGCCGCTGCAGATCCAGCGGCGCGGCCCGCTGGGGCTGGCGCGCGAGCTGCGCTTCCTCGGCAGCGGCGAGGCCGAGCACGAGGAGGTGCTCAGCGAATACCTCGATCTGCTCTGCGTGCCCGGCGAGGAGGCGCGCAGCCTGCAGGCCATCGGCGATACACTGCGGCGATTGCGCGGCCGCTGGCACTGCGCGCTATTCAACGATCTGCTGCCACAGGCGCTGCTGCCGCAGCTGCTGGAGCGCGGCATGCCCGCCGCCAGCACGCAGCGCTGGCAGCGCGGCGCGCGCTACCGCGTCGATCTGCCACCGAACTACGACACCTGGCTGGACGGCCTGTCGCGGGCGATGCGCTACCGCATCCGCCGCGGTCAGCGACGCCTGCAGGCCGCCGGCGAACTGAGCTGCGAGCGCGCAACCACAGCGCAGCAAATCAGCGCGCAGCTGCCCGTGCTGGCCGATCTGCACCGCCAGCGCTGGGGCAGCGGCGGACTGTTCGACCAGCCGCGCTTTGCGCGCTTCCACCCGCTGGTCTGCCAGCGCATGTTCGAGTCCGGTGCCAGCCGTCCACAGCTCGAACTGATGCGCCTCGACGGCGCACCGCTGACTGCGCTGTACAGCTTCCGCCGCGGCGCCACGCTGCACTACTACCAGAGTGGCTTCTGCAGCGAACAGGCGCGCTGCTCGCCGCTGGTGCTGGCGCACGCCGCGGCGATCCGCGGTGCGATCAGCGATGGCCTGCGCCACTACGACCTGATGCGCGGCGGGCTGGACAGCTACAAGGCCAGCTACGCGGCCGCGCAGACGCCGATGCACTATCTGGCCCGCTACCCGCAGCCGGCGCTGCTGCAGCGCCATCTGCCCGAGCCGCTGCGCGACTCGCTGGGCGGCCTGCAGCACCGCCTCGCTCGGCGCCTGTTGCGCCATCGCCCGGGGGCAGAGG
This sequence comes from uncultured Chromatiales bacterium, assembly GCA_965602395.1. GTDB lineage: Bacteria > Pseudomonadota > Gammaproteobacteria > CBFCYW01 > CBFCYW01 > CBFCYW01. The sequence continues at coordinate 3,443 of CBFCYW010000031.1, read as the reverse complement.
CCGAGCAGCGCGATGTCCGACTGGCGCCACCGGCCGACGGCGGAGTGGGCGCGTGAGCGGCGCGGCGCAACGCCAACTGGCGGTGGATGGCCTGCTGGTATCGCTGGCGCCAGTGCGCGTGGCGGACGCGGCGCGCATCGAGCAATGGCGCGACATCGAACGCCACGCCGCCGATCCCAACGCCTTTCTGTCGCCGCGCTTCGTGCTGCCGGCACTGCGCCGGCTGGGCGGCGACGACGAGGCGCAACTGCTCACGGTGGAGCGTGATGGCGCGGCCCGCGATGCCCTGCTGGCGCTGGCCGTGGTGGTGCCGCGCGGCGCGGGCAGACGCCTGCCCTTTGCCCATCTGGCCGGCTTTCGCAGCCCCTACAGCGCAGTCGGCGGCAGCCTGCTGCGCCGCGGCGCCGAAGCCGAAGCGGCGCGCGCGCTGTACACCTTTCTCGCCGACCCGCAGCAGCCCTGGTCGGCGCTACTGCTGCCGCGCGCCTGCGCCGGGCACGATCTGCCGGCCTTCGCCACCCCGTCCAGCCTGCCCGGCGACTGCCGCTGGCAGGTGCTGGACAGCCTGTCGCGCCCGGTGCTGCCGCTGACCGGCGGGCGGACAGCGCTGGCCAGCGGTCTCTCCGGGCGCCGCGCCAAAGAGCTGCGGCGCAAGTGGCGACGCCTCGCCGAGTGCGGTGAATTGCGTTGGGAGTGCCGCCGCGGCGCGGCCATCGACGAGGCGCTGGTGGATGCCTTTCTCGATCTGGAACACGGCGGCTGGAAGGGTCGCGAGGGCAGCTCGCTGCGCGCCGATGCGGCCAGCGAGCACTTCTTTCGCGACATGCTGGCGGGCTTCGCCGCCGACGGTGATGCCTTTTGCAGCCTGCTGTCGCTGGATGGCCAGCCACTGTCGATCACCTGCAACCTGATCTCCGGGCCGCGCGGCTTCGCCTTCAAGCTGGGTTGGGATTCGCGCTGGGCGCGCTACAGTCCGGCGATGCTCGACATCGCCGAGCTGAGCCGCGAAGCCGCCGCGCTACTCCCCGATCTGGAGCTGATCGACAGCTGCGCGACCGCCGGCGGCTTCGCCGACAGCCTGTGGAGTGCGCGGCGCTCGCTGCACGACTGCTGCCTGATCACCCGCCGCCGCGCGCGGGTCGCCTTCGCTGCCCGCGAGCTGACCGCAGCGCTGCTGCCACGCAGCGCCTGAGGCAACGCTCGCGGCTCAGAGGCTATCGAGCGGCGTCATCGCCGCGCGCAGCGACTCGGGAACATCGTCGAGCAACACAAAGGATGCGTTGGACGGCTCGTCGCTAACCCCGGGATCCTCGACCCTGGCGCGATCCAGCTGTGCCTGTTCGAGGTGGTACAGGCTGCCGCGCTCGGGATCGAAGACGATCCAGCCGACGCGCACGCCGAAGATGAACTGGCCGCACAGATACCAACCGTTGGGCACCGAGCGCAGCACCACCTGCTGCAGCTTATCGCTGTACAGGTCGTCGTACGCCGCAGCCAGGGAGATCAGGAAATCGCTGGAGCCGCAGCTCTGCGCGCCGACTCTGGGCAGCTGCACGCTGGCCGGTAGACCGGCCTCGTAGAGCCGCTCGCCGCGCTCGTCGGTGACATCGACACAGGCCAGCCGCAGCGCCGGCGCAGCATCCCGCGGGCCGCTTAAGGCCGCTTGCTGATCGCCGAGCGGGCCGTGGTAACGCCCCGAGCCGGCCGCGGCCAAACGGTTGCGCCGGCTGTGGCTGCGCCCGTTGAAGGCACCCGTGCCACTGAGCAGCGCCAGCGCAGTGACCGTGAAAAACAGCACTTCAAATTTGCCCATCACCCTCTCCTCGGCTCGCATCGTGTTGTCGTCGCTGCGACTTGGCGAGCCTGTACAGTTACACATCGCGGGATTCATTGAAGAGTAAAGGCAGGGCAGTAACCGCCCTGAACATCACAATTTCGCAAGGTTTAACAAATGCCGATTGACAAGCACCCGCCGACCGCCAGTCGGCCCGGTGCTTCGGCGACTGGCGCACACTGCCTCGCCGCGCGCCAGTCAGCCCGACCCAATCAAGCCAGCGATTCAGCCCACCGACGGCAGGCCGAAAAGGCGCCGCGCGTTGCCGCTGGTGGCCGCGGCCAGCGCCGCGGCGGAGTCACCGCGCGCCGCGGCCAGCGATTCCAGCACCTCGCCCAGCCAGGCCGGTTCGTTGCGCGCGCCGCGGTGCGCGGCGCCGGGCTGGTCCGGGGCGTCGCTCTCGATCAGCAGAGCGTCCGCCGGCAGCGCCGCGGCGATGCGCCACAGGCGCTGCGCACGCGGCTGGGTGATGCTGGCGCAGAAGCTGATGTGGTAGCCCAGGTCGATGAGTTTGTGCGCCTGCTGCAGCGAGCCGCCAAAGCTGTGCAGCATGCCGCGCCCCGGGCCACCGCGGCGCAGCCGCGCGGTGATCTCGTCGAGCGACTTGCGGGCGTGGATCACCAGCGGCAAATCGTGGCGCTGCGCCAGCGCCAACTGGGCTTCGAACAGCGCCAGCTGGCGTTGGCGCAGCGCTGGGCCGGCCAGCCGGTCGAGGAAGAAATCCAGTCCGCACTCGCCCACTGCCACCGCGTCGCCGCGCGCCAGCCAGCGGTCGAGGGTGTCCAGATCGGCGTCCGCGTGGCGCTGCGTGAAATACGGGTGCAGGCCGTAGCAGGGGTACAGATTCGGCCAGCGCAGGCAGACCGCGCGGGTGCGCGCGAAGCTCGCCGCGGCCACCGCCGGCACCACCATCTGCAGCACGCCAGCGGCGCGCGCGCGATGCCAGGCGGCATCGCGATCGACGTCCAGCCGCGGGTCGTCAAAATGCACGTGGGCATCGACCAGCGCTGGGGCGACGCGGCTCACGGCGGGCTCAGATATCCACCAGCAGATAGCCCAGCTCGCGGTAGGCGCGGATCTGCGCCGGCCCGGAGGGCGCTACGTCGATGTAGTCGGGGAAGTCCTCGGCGGCGAGGTCGCGCCAGCTGGCGTGGGTGCCGCAGATGTGTACCGGCACATTGTCGGCGAGCAGCGACTGCGCCGAGTCGTGCGCCACGGCATTGCTTTGCGCCGCGCTGCTGGCCAGTGCGAACTGCTCGCCGCCGTGGCTGACCACCGCCACCGGCAGGCCGGGAAAGCGCTCGCGCAGGCGCGCACTGAGCGATTCGATGCGCGGCAGGGCGAGGTCGAGATAGGCGCTGTTGCCGGAGACGATCTCGAACACCACGCCGGCTGGCGCCGCATCGCGGGCGAGAATGTGCGCGACCGGATCGTCGCCGGATTGCGCGCCGGATTGCGCGCTGGCTTGCTCGCTGGATTCGGCGCCGTGCAGGGTATCCGCAGCGAACAGGGCGAGCGCCAGCAGCAGGCAGCTCAGCAACGAAACAGGCGTTTGGGAAGCGCTGCAAAACGTAGCGAGCGCAGCCCGGCCAAGGCGGAAACAGGCGAA
>CBFCYW010000030.1:0-31966 GCA_965602395.1 uncultured Chromatiales bacterium | reverse complement strand
CCCTCGAACGATCCCGGGCCCGGGCCGCTCAGGGTAGATAAATGCCGGCCTTGCCGAGCATGTCGACCAGGCGCACCAGCGGCAGGCCGATCAGCGCGGTGGGGTCGTCGCCGTCGAGGCTTTTGAACAGGGTGATGCCGTAACCTTCGGACTTGAAACTGCCGGCGCAATCGTAGGGTTTTTCCTGAAATAGATAGCGGTCGATCTGGATCGGATCGAGCAGGCGGAAGGTGACGCCAAAGGGCACGCAGTCGAGCTGGTATTCGCCGCTCTCCGAATCCAGCAGGCAGATCCCGGTGTGGAACATCACCTGTCGGCCGGAGGCGCGGCGCAGCTGCACGGCGGCGTTGTCGTGGGTGCCGGGCTTGCCGAGGATGCGCCCGTCCAGCTCGGCGACCTGATCGGAGCCGATGATCAGCTTGCGGCGCTGGTGGCCGGCGACGTTGCGCGCCTTGTCCAGCGCCAGCCGCTTGACCAGTTCGCTGGGCAGTTCGCCGTCCTGCGGGGTTTCGTCGCAATCCGGGCTGACGGTGTCGAAGGGCAGGCTGAGCCGCTCCAGCAGTTCGCGCCGGTAGCGTGAGGTCGAGGCCAGAATAATGGGCTTCATAGGCCGGGGATTTCCACGGGTTATTGTTCAGGCGGCGATTGTACTATCCGGTCGCCGCCAGCCAATCGCCATCCTAATAGAGGCGTACTTTCCCGTGGCGGTGTCGCGGCCGCATAATGTGAACCGGTCCCCAGCCCGCGCCGAGCGATTCAGCCATGTCACAGCCATTGCCCGTGGAGTTCGATCCACAACGCCTCGCCAATGCCGGCGAAGAATTCATCGCCCGGCTGCCGCTGGCGCAATTCAAACGCCTCGTTGCAGAGCTTCGGGATAGCGCTGGCGAGGTCTCGGCGAGGCTGCGCCTGAGCTGCGACGAAGCGGGCCGGGTGCTGGTGCGCGGGCGCGTACAGGCGGATCTGACGCTGCGCTGCGAGCGTTGCCTCGGCGATTTCGTTTTGCCGGTCGACAGCGATCTGGATCTGCTGGTGGTGGATAGCGAATCCGCTGCCGAAGCGCTGCCCGATGAGATAGAAGCGCTGATTGCCAATGAGCACGGACGCCTGCGCGCTGTTGATTTGCTGGAGGACGAATTATTGTTGTCATTGCCGATCGTGGCCAAACACGCAGATGAGCATGACTGTGCGGGCAACTTCGTGTATAAAGCGCAGCCTACCGCGCCGGCCCCCCAGGCGCCGCGAGAGAATCCTTTCGCGGCGCTGGCCGGATTGAAAAAAAATGATTGACCCCGGAGATCGCCAGCATGGCAGTCCAGCAACGCCGCAAGACCCGCTCGCGCCGTGGCATGCGCCGCGCCCACGACGCGCTGAGCAAGCCCACCCTGTCCATCGATGCCACCACCGGTGAAGTACACCGCCGCCACCACATCAGCGCCGACGGCTTCTACCGTGGTCGCAAAGTTGTGGAGGCCAGCAAGGCCGAAGCCGAACTCTGAGCCTGTCATGCCCGCGATGAATGACAAACTTCGTCGCGGCTGGCAGCGCCCTGTCGACACCGCGGTGCGCTCGGCGCGTACCGCATGAATAGTCCCGTCACCATCGCGCTGGACGCCATGAGCGGCGACAGCGGCGCCGGCGTGGTCGTGCCCGCCGCGCTGAAAGTGCTGTCCCGGCATAGCTCGGTGCGCCTGCTGCTGGTCGGTGACACAGCGCGCATCGAAAGCGAACTCGCTCGCCACAGCGGGCGCGTCGCAGAGGGGCGGCTGGAACTGCGCCACGCCAGTCAGGTAGTGGCCATGGACGAGCCTCCGGGCAGCGCACTGCGCGGCAAGAAAGACTCGTCGATGCGGGTAGCGCTGAATCTGGTCAAGAGCGGCGAGGCCGACGCCTGTGTCTGCGCCGGCAATACCGGCGCGCTGATGGCGACTGCGCGCTACGTGCTCAAGACCCTGCCGGGCATCGATCGGCCGGCGATCTGCACCAGCATTCCGGCGATCGGCGGCCACACCCACATGCTCGATCTCGGCGCCAACCTCGAGTGCGACGCCGAGCACCTGTTCCAGTTCGCGGTGATGGGCTCGATCCTCGCATCGGCGGTGGATAGCATCGCCGCGCCGCGCGTCGGCCTGCTCAACATCGGCGCCGAGGACATTAAAGGCAGCGAGTCGATCAAGGCGGCCGGGCAGCTGCTGGAACGCTCCGATCTCAACTACATCGGTTTCGTCGAGGGCAACCAGATCTACAGCGGCGAGGTCGATGTGGTGGTCTGCGATGGCTTTGTCGGCAACGTCTCGCTGAAGACCAGCGAGGGCGTCGCCAAGATGATCGCGCACTATCTGCGCGAGGAATTTCGCTCCAGCCTGCCGAAAAAGCTCGTCGGCCTGCTGGCCACGCCGGTGCTCAATGCCTTCAAGCAGCGCATCGATCCGCGCCGCTACAACGGCGCCAGCCTGCTCGGCCTGCAGGGCATCGCGGTCAAAAGCCATGGCGGCGCTGACGCGCTGGCGTTTGCCAACGCGGTCGATATTGCTCTGCTCGAAGTGGCCAAGCGCGTGCCCAGCATGATAGACAGCCACCTCGAAAACCTTCTCACGGAAGCCACATCGTGACTTACGCCAGAATCAGCGGCACCGGTAGCTACCTTCCCGCACGCGCGGTGAGCAACAGTGAGCTGGAGAGCTGGGTCGACACCAGTGATGCGTGGATCCGTGCGCGCACCGGCATCGAGCAACGGCATCTGGCGGCCGAGGGCGAGCACACGGTGGATCTCGCCGAGCAGGCCGCTCGCCGCGCCATCGACGCTGCCGGCATCGCAGCGCAGGATCTCGATCTGATCGTCGTCGCCACCACCACCGCTGATCAGGTATTCCCCAGCACCGCCTGCCTGCTGCAGAGCCGGCTCGACGTGCACGGCTGTCCGGCCTTCGACGTGCAGGCGGTGTGCACCGGCTTCGTCTACGCGCTCGGCGTGGCGGAAAAATTCATCCGCACCGGCAGCAGCAAGCGCGCGCTGGTGGTCGGTGCGGAGACCTTTTCGCGCATTCTCAACTGGGAGGATCGCAGCACCTGCGTGCTGTTTGGCGATGGTGCCGGGGCGGTAGTGCTGGAGGCGGCCGATCAGCCGGGCATCTATTCGACCCACCTGCACGCCGACGGCGACTACGCCAGCCTGCTGCATGTGCCGCAGGGCGTGTCGACCAACTATGCGGCGGTCCGCGAGGGGCGCGCCTTCGTCGAAATGAAGGGCAGCGAGGTGTTCAAGATGGCGGTCAAAACCCTCGGCCGGATCGTCGATGAAACCCTCGCCGCCAATGACATGCACAAATCCGACATCGACTGGCTGGTGCCGCACCAGGCCAATATCCGCATCATCGCCGCCACCGCTCGCAAGCTCGACATGCCGATGGAGCGCGTGGTCTGCACGGTCGCCGAACACGGCAACACGTCGGCGGCGTCGATTCCGCTGGCGCTGGACGCGGCGGTTCGCGACGGCCGCATCCAGCGCGGCCAGACGGTACTGCTGGAGGGCTTCGGTGGTGGCTTCACCTGGGGATCTGCCCTGCTGCGCTATTAGCGGCGGCTCAGCTTCGGCGCGCTGGCGCGCGCGTATTTTGCGCCGCTCGCGATCCAGCCGATCAGGCAGCGCTTGCGTTGCGACAAGTTTTCGACACCTGAGTCGCTGCTAGGATGGCGTCTCATTGCCATTGCCATTGCCATTGCCCGGCCCCGTTATCGCATGATGTATCCCGGCATGATCAAGCTGCTGCTCGTCGACGATCACGAACTGGTGCGCACAGCCATCCGCCATCTGCTGCAGGCCAGCGAGTGCATCGCCGAAATTTTCGAAGCCAGCGATGCCGAGAGCGCTCTGGCGCTGATCGAGCACGAGGCGCCGCAGATCGTGCTGATGGATCTGGCGATGCCCGGGCTGGGCGGCTTCGAAGCCACCCAGCGCATCTGCCAGCAGTATCCGCATATTCGGGTGATTATCCTCAGTGCCCAAGGCGATGGCCCGCTGCCGCGCCGGGTGCTGGAGGCCGGCGCACACGGCTACCTGAGCAAGGGTTGCAGCGAGGCGGAGATGCTCGCCGCGATCCAGCGGGTGCTGCGCGGGCAGAAATACATCGCCGCCGAAGTGGCGCAAAAGATGGCCATGGAATCGCTGGGCGGAAAGGGCGATACACCCTTCGACAGCCTCTCCAGCCGCGAGCTGCAAATCGTCATCCGCACCGCGCGGGGCGAGCGCAACCAGCAGATCGCCGATGCGCTGGCGATCAGCCCGAAGACGGTCAGCACCTACCGCAGCCGAGCGATGGAAAAGCTTGGCGTCGACACCACCGGCAGTCTGGTGCGGCTGGCGATGCGGCACGGCCTGCTCGACGCGGATACCTAGCCATTACAGTGCGGCCCGCGTCGGCCGATTGCCTTGTCCATCTGCGGCAGCTAGCCTGATTGCGATGAGCACCCCCGAAGCGCCCTTCGACGCCCGCGAGTTTCTCGCCCACACCAGTCAGCGTCCCGGTGTCTATCGCATGAAAAACGCTGCCGGCGAGGTCATTTACGTAGGCAAGGCGGGCAATCTGCGCAAGCGCCTGTCGAGCTACTTTCGCGGTAGCGCCGCCGGCCTCGGTGGTAAGACGCGCAGCATGCTGGCTCAGGTGGCCAGCGTCGAAGTGACCGTGACCGCCACCGAGGCCGAGGCGCTGCTGCTGGAGAGCAATCTCATCAAGGCGCATCGGCCGCGCTACAACGTGCTGCTGCGCGACGACAAGAGCTACCCCTATATCTACATCTCGACCAGCGACGAGTTTCCACGACTGGCCTTTCACCGCGGTGCGCGCCGCGATCCGGGCAAGTACGTCGGTCCCTATCCGAGTGCCAGCTCGGTGAAGAAGACGCTCGCGCTGGTACAGAAGCTGTTCCGCGTTCGCCAGTGCGAGGACAGCTATTTCAGCAATCGCCGCCGCCCCTGCCTGCAGCACCAGATCGGTCGTTGCAGCGCGCCCTGCGTGGGCCTGGTCAGCGTGCAGGACTACCGCGTCGATGTGGCGCGCACGCTGCTGGTGCTGGATGGTCGCGATGCCGAGGTGGTCACCGAGATGGCTGCCGACATGGAAGCCGCCGCGGCGCGGCTCGATTTTGAAACCGCGGCGCGCCTGCGCGATCAGATCGCCGGGCTCAAGCGCATCACCGAGCGCCAGTACGTGACCCGTGAGGGTGGCAATATCGACGCCGTCGCCGCCAGCCTGCGCGGCGGACAGGCCTGCGTGCAGGTGTTTTTCATTCGCAACGGCGTCAATCTCGGCAATAAGGCTTTCTATCCGCGCGTGCCCGATGAGGCCAGCGAAGAAGAGCTGCTGTACGGCTTCATCACCCAGTTCTACCTCGACCGCGAGGTGCCCGGCGAGATCCTCATCAGCCACCAGCTGGAGGACGCCGAATTGCTCTGTCAGGTGCTCGCCGAGCGCAGCGGTCGCGCGGTCTCTCTCAGCCACCGACTGCGCGGCCAGCGCGCGCGCTGGCTGGAGATGGCGTGCAGCAATGCCGAGCTGGCACTGGCGGCGCGGCTGTCGTCGCGCGCCGGGCTTGCCACACGCTACGACGATCTGCGCCGGCTGCTTGCTCTGGATGAGCTGCCATCGCGCATCGAGTGTTTCGATATCAGTCACACGCGCGGCGAATCGACCGTCGCCTCCTGCGTGGTGTTCGGCCCCGAGGGCGCGCTAAAGCAGGAGTACCGCCGCTTCAATATCAGCGACATCACCCCCGGCGATGACTACGCGGCACTGCATCAGGCGTTGTTGCGCCGCTATACCCGCCTGCTGCGCGAAGACCGGCCGATGCCGGATCTGCTGCTCATCGATGGCGGCAAGGGGCAGGTGGCGCAGGCGCAGGCGGTGATCGCAGAGCTGCAGATTACCGGCGTTCTGCTGGTCGGCGTCGCCAAGGGGCCGGAGCGGCGCCCGGGCGAGGAAAATCTGCTGCTCTGCCAGCGCGGTGAGACCTTGCATCCCGGGCCACACTCGCCGGGCTTGCATCTGATCCAGCAGATTCGCGATGAGGCGCATCGCTTCGCCGTCGCCGGGCATCGCGCCCAGCGCGGCAGGCAGCGCGGCCGTTCGTCGCTGGAGAGCATCGCCGGTCTCGGACCGAAGCGCCGCCGCGCACTGCTCACCCACTTCGGTGGTTTGCAGGGCGTGCAGCGCGCCGGCGTCGAAGATCTGGCCGCCACGCCGGGTATCAGCCGGCAGTTGGCGCAGCGCGTTTACGACAGCTTCCACGCCGATCCACTCGATCAGAACCAGAGCAAGGAGCGCGCATGAATTTCACCCTGCCCACCCTGTTGACGCTGCTGCGCATATTTCTGCTGCCGGTGATCGTGCTGCTGCTGTATTTGCCGCAGGCGTGGTCCGGCGCGGCCGCAGCGGCGGTCTTTCTGCTCGCCAGCCTGACGGATTGGCTCGACGGCTATCTGGCGCGCCGCTTGGGGCAGGAGTCACGCTTCGGCGCCTTCCTCGATCCGGTGGCCGACAAGCTGATGGTCGCCACCGTGCTGGCGGTGCTGGTCGAGCAACAGGCGAGCGTTTGGATCACGCTGCCGGCGGTGATTATCATCGGTCGCGAAATCACCATTTCCGCGTTGCGCGAGTGGATGGCACAGGTCGGCCAGCGCAGCAAAGTGGCGGTTTCGCACATCGGCAAAATCAAAACCACGGCGCAATTACTGGCGCTGTTGCTGCTGATCTACGAGCAGCCGCTGCTGGGCCTTCCGGTGTTTGAAATCGGTATGGCTTCTCTGTATATTGCCGCGCTGCTGACGGTCTGGTCGATGGTCAGCTACCTGAAAGCGGCGTTTTCCGAATAGAAATACCTGATTTGCCTGCGGTTGACTTTCATCCGGCTCAGCGTAAAATGCGCAGCCTTCCAAGCGGGAATAGCTCAGTTGGTAGAGCACAACCTTGCCAAGGTTGGGGTCGCGAGTTCGAGTCTCGTTTCCCGCTCCAAGTTTTAGAAAAAGCCTCGGCCAGCCCGGGGCTTTTTCGTCGTGCGGTCACACACCGGAAGGTGTATGATCGGACCCACCCCGGCTGAGTGGCAGAGTGGTCATGCAGCGGCCTGCAAAGCCGTGTACCTCGGTTCGACTCCGGGCTCAGCCTCCAATCCCCCCATGTATAACTGCGCGATCCGCCCGGATGGCGAAATTGGTAGACGCAGCGGACTTAAAATCCGCCGGTGGCGACACCGTGCCGGTTCGAGTCCGGCTCCGGGCACCAGGGTCCGTGTTGCGGGCGTCATCAGATTTCCCGAAAATCCGCTGTTTGGCGTTGCTGCACCATGTGCCGCCGATGCCGATGTCATAAATATTTTTGATTCGCTCGGCGACGCGGGCCCTCTGTAAATGGATGCCCCGCCGGATATCGTCAACCCGGATAGAGCCATCGATGAACAAGCGCGACACCGATTCGTTACTCGCCCTCGACCGCGACCACGTCTGGCACCCGTATGCGCCGATGCACGGCAGCAATCAGCCCTATCTGGTGGAATCCGCCAGCGGTGTACGCCTGCGTCTCGCCGATGGCCGCGAACTGGTCGATGGCATGGCCTCCTGGTGGTCGGCGATCCACGGTTACAACCACCCCGACCTGAATCGTGCCTTGAGCGAGCAGGCGCAGCGCATGGCGCATGTGATGTTCGGCGGCCTCACCCACGAACCGGCTATCCGGCTCGCCGAAGCACTGGTGGCGATCACCCCGGAACCGCTGCAAAGCGTGTTTCTGGCCGACTCCGGCTCGGTGTCTGTCGAAGTGGCGATCAAAATGGCACTGCAGTACTGGGCGTCGCTGGGTCGCCCCGACAAGCATCGCCTGCTGACCATCCGCAACGGCTACCACGGCGATACTTTCGCTGCGATGAGTGTCTGCGACCCGGTCAACGGCATGCATCAGTTGTTCACCGGCACGCTCGCCAAGCAACTTTTCGCCCCGGCGCCCGCCTGTCGCAGGGACGAGGATTTCAGCGAAGATGACATCCGCCCCCTGGCTGAGCTGTTGCAGAACCACGCCCACGAGGTGGCCGCGGTGATTCTCGAACCGCTGGTACAGGGTGCCGGTGGCATGCGCTTCTATTGCCCGGAATACCTGCGCCGCGTGCGCCGCCTCTGCGATCAGCACGGCGCTTTGCTGATCGCCGACGAGATCGCCACCGGCTTTGGTCGCACCGGTGAACTGTTCGCTTGCGAGCACGCCGGTATCAGCCCGGACATCCTTTGTGTGGGCAAGGCGCTGACCGGTGGATACATGACCATGGCGGCTGCGCTCACGACCCGGGAAATCAGTGAAACCCTTTCCAGCCGCGGCCCCGGCGCACTGATGCACGGCCCGACGTTTATGGGCAACCCGCTGGCCGCCGCAGTGGCCCTGGCCAGCATCGAGTTGCTGCGCGGCGGTCAGTGGCGGGAGCAGGTGGCGATGCTCGGCGCGGAGCTGTCCTCCGGGCTGGCCGCTTGTCGGCAGATGCCGGGGGTCTCGGACGTGCGCGTATTCGGCGCGATCGGGGTGGTCGAAATGGAGCGAGCACTGGATATGCCCGTGGTGCAGAGCGCGTTGGTGGCGCGTGGCGTGTGGCTGCGCCCCTTCGGCCGGCTGCTCTACTGTATGCCACCCTACGTGATGCCGCGCGAGGACATCCGCCTGCTGTGCGCGGCGATGTGCGATACGCTCGCCGAGGTCACCGCCTGAGCGGGGGATTGGGATCGTCGGGAGTGGGGGCTGAGACCGGGCCGAAGGCCGGATCAAGCCGGATCAGCGGGTCGGCAATGGTATCTGCGAGGCGGCGGTGCGCATTTCGAAGCCGGCCTCGGCTGCATCGTTGCGGGAGATCTTGTCTCCGTAGCCGTAGAGATAGAGGGCGATGATCAGTGCCGTGACCAGCAGCATCGCGGGGTGGCGCATCCAGTTCCCGGTAACCATCTCTGCAACTCCTTTCGCGGCTTGCCGCGATTCTCTTCCTGACTCAGCGCATGCAGACCCTCTTTTTAGATGCTCGATGGCTTGCGATCCGGGAACTAGTTCTCAGTTCGTGGCCGCTTGGCCGGGCGTGGGCGGATCAGCCGATGGACGGTTGAATCAAACAAACGTTTGAATTATAACTGCGCCAATGAGCTCGGACACCAAGGAAGCGATTCTGCGCGCTTCAGAAAAACTTTTTGCCAAACATGGCTTTAAAGAGACATCCCTGCGCTCGATCACGGCCGCGGCGGGAGTCAATCTGGCGGCGGTCAACTATCATTTCGGCTCAAAGGACGCACTCATCGAAGCATTGCTGGCGGATCGCCTGCGGCCGATGAATCGAGACCGCCTGCAACGCCTGGATGCACTGCGCAAAGCGCACCCGAATGGCGATATCCCCGTCGACCAGCTGATTCGCGCCTTCGTCGCTCCGGCGCTCGATCTGTCGCGGGACACCGAGCAGGGCGGGGCGGTGTTCGTCCGCTTGCTGGGCCGTACCTACATCGAGCCCAGTGCGAATATTCAAAATGCCCTGCGCGAGCTGTACGACCCGGTGATTCAGCGCTTTCGTCCGGCCTTCAGCGCGGCGCTACCGGAGCTGCCGGAAGACGAGCTGTACTGGCGCTTGCACTTCGTTGTCGGCCTGCTCGCCTACCTCATGTCCGGCTCGAACATGATGCGCCTGATCGCCTCATCGCATCTCAGTGAAGCGCCCGACAGCGAACAGCTGATCGAGCGCCTGATCAGCTTTGCCGGCGCCGGCATGCGCGCGCCGCTGGGTGCGGCACCTGCGGGTGCCCAGCGCTCGAAGCGCTGGCGCGACGACTACGAATTCAAGCAATGATCCCGCCGGGGCGCAGCCAGCGACCCGGTGGAGACGCAAACTGTGGAGCATGCAAATGGAAGTCATTATCGTCTGGCTCGTGACGCTACTAGTGGCACTCTACGCAGTGGCACGGCTGCGGGTCGGCCTGCCGCTGGCCACCGCGCTGGCCGCCGTCTGGCTGCTGCTGCTGACCCTCGCCGACTATGTCGATGGCATCGCCGCCGTGCCGCTCTGGCTGCTGCTCGGCGCAGTGGCCGCGCTGAACGTGCCGGAGTGGCGGCGCAAGTGGGTCAGCGAGCCGATGCTGCGCCGGGTGCGCGCGGTACTGCCGGCCATGTCCGAGACCGAGCGCACCGCCATCGAGGCCGGCAGCGTGTGGTGGGAGGCGGAGCTGTTCCGCGGCGATCCCGAATGGAGCCGCCTGCTCGACACGCCGGCGGCGCAGCTCGACGAGCGCGAACAGGCCTTCCTCGACGGCCCGGTCGAAGAACTCTGCGGGATGCTCGACGACTGGCAGATCAACCACCAGCTCAACGACCTGCCGGAGCCGGTCTGGGACTACCTCAAGCGCCAGCGCTTCTTTGCCCTGGAGGTACCCGAGCAGTACGGCGGGCATGGTTTTTCCGCCTTCGCCCACTCGCAAGTTGTCACCAAGGTCACCAGCCGCAGCCTGACCGCGGGCATCACCGTGATGGTGCCCAACTCGCTCGGCCCGGCCGAGCTGTTGCTCAACTACGGCACCGAGGCGCAGAAGGATCACTACCTGCCGCGTCTGGCGCGCGGTGAGGAGATCCCCTGTTTCGCCCTCACCGGGCCGAGCGCCGGCTCCGATGCCGGCTCGATCCCGGATACCGGCATCGTCTGCTACGCCGAGCACGAAGGTCGCGAGGTGCTCGGTCTGCGGGTCAGTTGGGAGAAGCGCTACATCACCCTCGGCCCGGTGGCCACGCTGCTCGGCCTGGCCTTCAAGGCCTATGACCCGGACCACCTGCTCGGCGAGCAGGAGGAGCTGGGCATCACCTGCGCGCTGGTGCCGACCGGCACGCCGGGGGTGGAGATCGGCCGTCGCCACCAGCCGCTCAACCAGGCTTTCATGAACGGCCCCAACAGCGGCCGCGACGTGTTCATCCCCATGGATTGGGTGATCGGCGGCGAGGAAATGGTCGGTCAGGGCTGGCGGATGCTGATGGAATCGCTATCGGCAGGGCGCGGCATCTCGCTGCCGTCGAGTAGCGTCGCCGCCGGCAAGATCGCCTGTCGTCTGAGCGGTGCCTATGCCCGCGTGCGCCGCCAGTTCGGGCTGCCCATCGGTCGCTTCGAGGGCATCGAGGAACCACTGGCGCGGATCGCCGCCAACACTTACATGATGGATGCCGTGCGCCGCCTCACCTGCGCCGGGCTGATGCTCGGTGAAAAGCCATCGGTGGTCTCCGCCATCGCCAAATACCACAACACCGAAGGCATGCGCCGCGTGCTCAACGATGCGATGGATATCCACGGCGGGCGCGGCATCTGCATGGGGCCGAGCAACTACCTCGGCCGCGCCTACCAGAGCGTGCCGGTGGCGATCACCGTGGAGGGCGCCAACATCCTCACCCGCAGCCTGATCATCTTTGGCCAGGGGGCGATGCGCTGCCACCCGCACCTGCTCGCCGAGATCGAGGCAGCCAACGAGGATGACGCGAAGCTGGCGCTGGAAAAATTCGATGCCGCGCTGTTCGAGCATCTGGGCTACACCACGCGCAACGCCGCGCGCACGCTGCTCTACGGGCTCACCGCCGGGCGGCTCGCCCCGACGCCGGCGGTGCGCGGCGAGATGTCGCGCTACTACGGCCGCGTGGCTCGATTGTCAGCGGCTTTCTCCTTTCTCGCTGATCTCACCCTGCTGACTCTGGGCGGCGAACTCAAGCGCCGCGAGAAACTCTCCGGACGCTTCGCCGACGCCCTCTGCTATCTGTTTGTGGCCAGCGCCGTGCTCAAGCGTTACGAGGACAGCCAGGCGCCGCGCGCCGACCTGCCGCTGGTGGAGTGGAGCGTCAAATACTGCTTATTCCAGGTGCAGGGCGCGCTCGACGAGATCCTGCGCAACTTCCCCAGCGTCGCCGTGGGCCGCGCCCTGCGCCTGCTGGTGTTCCCCTTCGGCCGCCGCCTGCGCCATCCCAACGACCGCCTCGGCAGCGAGGTCGCCGAGTTGCTGCTCGAACCCTCCGAGGCGCGCGACCGGCTGAGCGATGGCATCTACCTCGACGAATCGCCGGACGATGTCGCCGGCCGTCTCGAAGTGGCGCTGCATGCGGTGCTCGCCGCCGAGCCGATCGAGCGCCGTCTGCGCGGCAGCGGCGTGGACAGGGTGCCCGGCGAAGACGAGACGCAATGGATTGCGCGGCTGCGCGCTGAGGGACTGATCGACGCCGCCGAGGCCGATCTGCTCGACGCTGCGGCGCGCGCCACGCGCGCAGCCATCGACGTCGACGACTTCGCCGCCGAAGAGCTCCGCCCGGCGTACGGTGCGGCCTGACGTCGTTCAGTTACAATCTGCCTGGCCGCTGGAATTGTGGCCTGCCGGCAAGACAGGCGCCGCTGCGCTGGATGACAATCTGCGCCTCTGGCCTCGCTCGCTGCCCGCTTACCAGAGCAGCTGAACCGCAGCCACTGGCGATGCCGGCCGCCGATGCCCAGGTGCCAGAGGCGCGGCGCCGGCGGGCAGCGACAAAGTGCATCGATCCGGGCGGGGCCAATCGCCCGCCCGGGCCGGTGACACAAAGCAAAACAACGCACCCAACAGTGGATGGAGTGACCGATGCACAGATTCACCTGCAACCCGCTGCGCGCCGCAGCCGCGAGCTTTGCGCTGGCCGCTGCCCTGCTGGTCTCCGGCTGCGGTTCCAGCGATGTCGAAACCGCCGAGAGCAGCCCGCAGAGCGATTTTCGCGCGCTATTCTCCGCCGCTGACGGGGTCCTGCCGTTTCCCAGCAATCTGCTGTTCTCCGGCTCACTGGACGGCACGCTGAACATCCCGGTGGATGATCCCGCCAACAACGGCGATCCGGCGGTGGCGCTCAATTCACTGGATGGCTTTTCCACCACCGCACCGCTGAGCACGACCTTCGGCGCGCCGATCGACGCCAGTAGCATCCCCGGCAATGTGCGCCTGTTTCAGGTCACCACCACCGCACTCACCGATCCGCTGCCGCTGGCGGTGACCGGCATCGTCGAGGAGCTGCTCTTCGGCATCGATTTCGTGGCCATTGCGTCGAGTGCCAGTGACGACGATGGCAGCACGCTGGTGATCGTGCCGCTGCGCCCGCTGCAGGCGGCCAGCGCCTATATGGTCGCGGTCAGCCGCGACCTGAAAAGCAGCAGTGGCGACCCGGCCCTGCCGGACAACCAGTACCGGCTGGCGCAGCGCACAGACGCGCTGACGGCGCAGGAATTTCCGCTGTTGACCAGCGACGATCTGACCTCGCTGAACGGCCTGCGCCTACTGGTCAACGCCCAGGAGGCGGCGCTGGCCCAGGCAAGCCCGGCGCTGCCCTCCGAGCAGATCGCGGTGAGCTGGAGCTTCACCACCCAGTCGGTGGGCTCGGTGCTCGGCCAGGCGCGCAACCAGGCGACCGCCAGCAGCGGCAACTTCGTCGCCGTCGGCGATACCGGCGCGCTGCTGCCGCCGGGCAGCAGCCCGAACGCGGCGAATGTTTTCGCCGGCACGCTGACGATCCCCTATTACCTGTCCAACGCCAGCGGCGCCAATGGCCCATTGGGGCCGGTCAGCGATTTCTGGCAGGGCGCCGGCGGCACGCATCTGACCGGCCTGGCTCCCGGCGTTACCAATGTCCCAGTCAAGCGCAGCGACGAGACCATTCCGGTGCTGGTGAGTACGCCCAAGGCGGCGGCCAAGCCCTGGCCGGTGGTGATCTTCCAGCACGGCATCACGCAGAATCGCAGCAATCTGCTGGCGGTAGCGGATAGCCTCGCCGCCGCCGGCTTCGCCGCGGTGGCCATCGATCTGCCGCTGCACGGCATCCACCCGAACGATGCCACTCTGGCGGCACTGCGCGGCGCCACGCCGGCGGCCACCGAGCGCACTTTCGATATCGATCTGCTCACCCAGGATGCCGGCGGCAACACCACCGCCAGTAGCCCGGATGGCGTCGCCGATGGCTCCGGCACCCACTTCATCAATCTCGCCAGCCTGCAGACTTCGCGCGACAACCTGCGCCAGGGCGTCGCCGATCTGTTCGCTCTGGTCACGGCACTGGATTCGATGGACGTCGACGGCGGTGGCGCCGATTTCACCACCGCCGGCCTCGGCTTCGTCGGCCATTCTCTGGGCGGCATCGTCGGCGGCACCTTCCTCGCCCACGAGACCGCCGTCGGCCCGGCAGTGCTGGCGATGTCCGGTGGCGGCATCGCCAAGCTGCTCGACGGCTCGCCGAGCTTCGGCCCGGTGATCGCCGGCGGCCTGGCCGCGCAGGGTGTGGTCAAGGGCAGTTCCGACTACGAAGCCTTCCTCGCCGCCGCGCAGGCACTGGTGGATTCCGGCGATCCGATCAATAACGCCAGCGCCGCCGCCGACGCGCACCCGCTGCTGCTGTTTCAGGTGAACGGCGATCAGGTGGTGCCCAACACCGTGCCGGTGCCCGGCGACACCCTCACCGCCGCCGCGCCGACCGCCGGCACTGTGCCGCTGGCCGCGCAATTGGGTCTCGAACTGATCGGCAGCAGCACGCAGGGCGCCGGTCTCGATGTGCGCCTGAACTTCACCGCCGGCGACCACGGCTCGCTGCTCAGACCGGACGCCAGCCTCGCCGCGACCACGGTGATGCAGCAGGCGATGGCAACCTTCATCGCCAGCGGCGGCGCCAGCGTGCCGGTGTCGGATGAGTCGGTGGTCGAACAGCCAGCCAACTGAGCGCGACACGGCGCAGAACAGACCACGGCCCACTGCGACACGCCGCGGCCCATCGAGGGATGCATGCATGAGTGAGAACAACGGCCAGTCGGCCAGCGATACGGTGATCTGCACGGTGGAGGGTGGCGTCGGCCGCCTGACCATGAACCGCCCGGACAGCCTCAACGCGCTGAACCCGGCGCTGGCCCGCGACCTGCACGCCGCCGCGCGCCGGTTGGCCGAGGATTCGCGCGTGCGCTGCATCGTGATCTGCGGCGCCGGCGATCACTTCATGGCCGGCGGCGACATTCGCAGTTTTCACGCCGCGCTACCGGCGCTGCAGGCCGGTGATCGCAGCGCGCTGGAAGCCATGTTCGAAGACGTCCACGGCGCCATCCGCAGCCTGCGCGGCAACGGCAAGCCGGTGGTTGCCGAGGTGCGCGGCGCCTGCGCCGGCTTCGGCCTGAGCCTGATGGCGGCCTGCGATCTGGCCTGGGCCGCCGACGACTGCAACTTCACTTTGGCCTATTGCCATCTCGGCGTCAGCCCCGACGGTGGCAGCACCTGGAGCCTGCCGCGCACCGTCGGCCTCAAGCGCAGCATGGAGCTGGCCCTGCTCGGCGACCGCTTCGACGCCGCGCAGGCGCGCGAATGGGGGCTGGTCAACCGGGTGCTGCCGGCCGCCGAGCTGGCCGCGCAGACCGCTGCCGTCGCCGCGCGCCTGGCGGCCGGCCCGGCGGCCGCTTATGCGCGTAGCAAGGCGCTGATCAACCAAAGCTTTGAGCAGGATCTCGACGGCCAGCTCGACGCCGAGCGCAATGCCTTCATCGACTGCACCTGCGGCGGTGAATTTGCCGAGGGCGTGGCTGCCTTTCTGAGCAAGCGCCGGCCGGATTTTCGCGATAAATCCTGAGTTGCGAAACGCCCCGCGCGACCGGCGACGGCTGGCCCGACCGCCGGCCGCGGGCTACAATCCGCGCCTTTCCCGATAACCCATCCATTGCCCAGCCGCTGGCCGCCCGCGCTGCAATGCGGCGTCGCGGTGGCCCGTCGCGCCGGAGATTTGTCTGCATGCAAGCGCTGTCCATCCGCGGACTCAACAAGACCTACGACAACGGTTTCGTCGCCCTGAAGGGCATAGACCTGGACGTGCGCGAGGGCGATTTTTTCGCTCTGCTCGGCCCCAATGGCGCGGGCAAGTCGACGACCATCGGCATCGTCGCCTCACTGGTCAACAAGAGTGCCGGCAGCGTCGAGGTCTTCGGCCACGATCTCGACACGGATCGCGAGGCGGCCAAGCGCTGCATCGGGCTGGTGCCTCAGGAGTTCAATTTCAACGTCTTCGAACCGATCCGCGAAATCATCATCAACCAGGCCGGCTACTACGGCATCCCCCGCGCTGAGGCTGCGCAGCGCACGGAGACCTACCTGAAAAAGCTCGATCTGTGGGACAAGCGCAACGTTTCGCCGCGCGAGCTTTCCGGCGGCATGAAACGCCGTCTGATGATCGCGCGCGCGCTGGTCCACGAGCCGCAGCTGCTGATTCTCGATGAACCCACCGCCGGTGTCGATATCGAGATCCGCCGCAGCATGTGGGCCTTTCTGCGCGAGCTGAACGCGGCCGGTACGACGATCATCCTGACCACCCACTACCTCGAAGAGGCCGAGGCGCTGTGCCGCGAGGTGGCGATCATCAACCGTGGTGACATCGTTGAGCAGGGCAGGGTGGCCGAGCTGCTGTCGCGCTCGATGGTGCAGACGCTGGTGCTGGATGTGGCCGGCAGCGAGCGCGCGGATGGCGACGCCCCGCAGCTGCCCGGCTACCGCATCAACCACTACGACGGCGCGACGCTGGAGGTCGAGGTGCCGCGCGACTCGGCCGGCATCAACGGCCTGTTCAGCGCGCTCAACAGCGCCGGCATCGAGGTGCAGAGCCTGCGCAACAAAACCAATCGACTGGAGGAGTTTTTCCTCCATCTGGTCGACTCGCAGCGGGAGGGCGCGGCGTGAGGCAGTGGCACATCGGCGAGAATTGGGTCGCCTACAAGACCATCGTCATTCGCGAGGTGCTGCGCTTCTCGCGCATCTGGGTGCAGACCATCACCCCACCGGCGATCAACGCTTTCCTGTATCTGGTGATCTTCGGCAACCTGATCGGCCGCGAGATCGGCGAAATGGGCGGCGAGCGCTACATCGACTACATCGTGCCCGGCATCATCATGATGTCGGTGATCACCAACAGCTACGCCAACGTGGTGTCATCCTTCTACAGCGCCAAGTTTCAGCACAGCATCGAAGAGCTGCTGATCTCGCCGGTGCACAACGCGGTGATCCTGCTGGGTTATGTCAGTGGCGGCGTCTGTCGCGGCCTGGTCGTCGGGCTGGTGGTGACACTGGTGTCGCTGCTGTTTACCCGCCTGCCGGTGCAGCATCTGGGCGTAACTTTGGCGATCGCCGTGCTGACCTCGGCGCTGTTCGCCATCGGCGGCTTCATCAACGCGGTGTTCGCGAAAAGCTTCGACGACATTTCCATCATCCCCAACTTCGTGCTCACCCCGTTGACCTACCTCGGCGGCATCTTCTATTCCATCGAGCTGCTGCCCCAGTTCTGGCAGAAGGTGTCGCTGTTCAACCCGGTGCTGTACATGATCAACGGCTTCCGCTACGGCTTTCTCGGCGTTGCGGATATCCGGATCGGCTGGGCTTTCGCGGTGATTTTCATCTTTATCGCCGTCTTCGGCGGACTGGCGCTGCGGCTGCTAAACCGCGGGGTCGGCATCAAGAGCTGACAGCGACGCCGCCAGCCTGCGCTTCTCGCGCTGGTGCTTCAGGTCGGTGACCGCCGCCTGGCGCGGTTCCGCCGGCGGCGCCAGCTTGACCGCGTAGGTGCGCACCGGATAGTGGATACCCTTGACTTCGATTTCGCCGTTCGGCACGCATTCGATGTCGTCTTTGACCATCGCCCAGGTGCTGTGGCTGATCAGCACGCCGCCCGGTGTGCAGCGATCCTGAATCCGCGCGGCGAGATTGGTCTGGGTGCCGATCGCAGAGTAGGTGCGGCGACCCGCGGAGCCGAAATCGCCCACGCTGGCGACCCCGGTATTGATGCCGATGCGGATGTGGAACGGGCGCTGGAAGCCGGCGTGGAACCAGCGCTCCTGCAATTGCGCCATGCGTTCCTGCATGCTCATCGCCATCCTCACCGCGCGCAGCGCATTGTCGTGATCGCTGCTGGTCTCCGGTGCGCCGAAAATGATCATCAGCCCGTCGCCGACGAACTGATTGATGGTGGTGCCGTATTCCTCGGCGATGTCAGCCATCTCCGCCAGATACTCGTTGAGCAGCGTCACCAGCTCTTCCGGCTCCATCTCATCGGCGGTATTGGTGAAACCGACCACATCCGAAAACACCACCGTCAGCTTGCGCCGCTGCGGCTTCACCTCGCTCGGGTAGTCGCCGGCGAGGATGCGCGCCGCCAGCTGCGTCGGCACGTAGCGGCAGATCAGAGCGGTGGCTCGCTCCAGCTGCTTGGCCTGGATTCGCGAGCGCTGCACCGCTGCGACCAGCACCAGCGCGGCGAGAATCAGCAGCGAGAAATTCATCGCGCCGAAGCTGAGCAGCCAGCCGGTGTTGAGCTGGCCGCCGGCGTAGGGGGCCTGGCTGAACAGCGGTGCGTAGGGCAGCCAGTCGAACTGCTCGGCCACGGCGTGCAGCGCGATGATGGCGACGAAGGTGTACAGCGCCCGCCAGATGACTTTGGTCTCGAAAAAGATCAGCCCCAGCGAGGCGCCGGTGAACAGCGACATCGCCGCGTACAGCTCGGTGAAACTGCCCATCAGGCAGGAGATGAAACCCTGCGCGATGGCGTAGAACTGGGCCGTCGCGTGCGGCAGCCAGGTTGCATCCGGCGCACGCTTGCGCGCCCACAGGCCGATGCCGAGCAGAATCGCCCAGCCTGGCAGCATCACGAAACTCTTGAACAGGAAGACCAGCTGCAGGGTGTCCTGATTGAGAAACTGGAAGGCATCCCAGCGATCCAGTGTGTAGGACATCACCAGCGACCAGATCAGCCCGATCGGCAGCGCCAGCAGGCAGACCTGCACCACACTTTGCGCGCAGTGTCCGCGCGAGCCGTTCAGCAGTCGGCTCAACAGGTTCCCGATCCACGCTTTCACTGGCTATCCAGGCCTCCCTCTTTTGTCGTAAGCAAGATACTGCCACGGCGATTCTCTGACGGGGCCCCGGAGGAGTCAGCGAAGGAGTTCACCGATTGGAAAGGTTATCATTGCCACGCGGACATATCCGCTGCGCGGCTGGCCGGGCGCCACCCGGCGCTGTATCTTCTGCGCCTGACCCCGCGAGCACAGCCTTGAACGACCCCCGTCCCCCGGCGAGCCAGGCGCAACTGGCCGACCCCCACAGCCTCTACCAGCGTGCCGTACAGGCACCGCAGAGCGAACTGCGCTTCGTCGGCGAAACCTTCGAGGCACTGCGCGGGCGCACCCCGCTATCACTGCGCGAAGACTTCTGCGGCACCGCGCTGGCCGCCTGCCACTGGGTGGCGCAATCGCCGGCCCACCATGCGCTGGCCGTCGATCTCGACCCGGCGGTGCTGGACTGGGCCGCGGCACACAACCGGGCCGCGCTGAGCCGCGCCGAGCGCGCCCGCCTGCTGCTGGTGCAGGGCGATGTGCGCGAGCTGGCGACAGGTCCGCTGGATGTCATCATCGCGCTCAATTTCAGCTACTGGATCTTCACCGAGCGCGCCGTCCTGCTGGACTACTTCCGTCGCCTGCACGAACAGCTGGTCGACGACGGCATCCTTTTTCTCGATATTTTTGGCGGCGCCTCGGCCCACGCCGACACCATCGAAGTGCGCGATATCGGCGGCGGTGTCAGCTACGAGTGGCAGCAGCTCAACTACGAGCCGATCAGCGCCGAGATGGACTGCCAGATCCACTTCGCCTTCGCCGACGGCTCGCGACTCGAACGCGCTTTCAACTATCACTGGCGGCTGTGGGGCGCGCGCGAGCTGCGCGAATTGCTCGCCGAGGCCGGCTTCGCAGCGACCCGCGTCTACCGCCAGGCCTTCGACGCACAGAGCGATGAACCCATCGATGAATACATCGCCGATGCCGGCGCCGCCGACTGCGACTGTTACCTGGCCTATCTGCTGGCGCTGAAGTAGATGCGCATCGGCGTTTTCGATTCCGGCGTCGGCGGCCTCTCCGTGCTGCGCCACATTCGCGCGCTGCTGCCCGCCGCCGAGCTGCTCTACGTCGCCGACTGCGCGCATCTGCCCTACGGCGACAAGCCCGCCGCCGCGGTCGAAGCGCGCGTCTGCGCCATCGGCGACTTCCTGCTGTCCCGCGGCGCTGACGCACTGGTGGTGGCCTGCAACACCGCCACCGCCGCCGCGGTGCAGCAGCTGCGCGCGCGCTGCCGGCTGCCGGTGGTCGGCCTGGAGCCGGGGATCAAGCCGGCGGTGGCCGCCAGCCGCAGCGGCGTGGTCGGCGTGCTGGCCACCGCCGGCACCCTGCGCAGCGACAAATACGCGCGACTGCTGGCCGCGCACCGTGGTGCCGCACGAATCATCGGCCGCGCCTGCGACGGCTGGGCAGAGCTGGTCGAGCGCTTGCCGCCCGCACAGCTGGGCGACGACGCCACAGCGCGGCGCGCAGTCCGCACGCAGCTCGCTCCACTGCTCGACGCCGGCGCGGACACACTGGTGCTCGGCTGCACCCACTATCCCTTTCTCGCCGACCTGATCGCCGATGTCGCCGCCGATCTGAGCGGCACCGCAGATGGCGTCGCGCTGGTGGATACCGGCGAGCCGGTGGCGCGCCAGCTGCGACGCCTGCTCGATCAGCGGGATCGGGGCGAAGGGCATGGTGAGCGGGGCAGTGAATGGCCAGGCAAGGCCACCACAGCCGCAGCCGCGATCCGGCTCTGGGCCAGCGGCGACCAGCGCGCCTGCGCCGCGACCATCGCCCGGCTCTGGCCGCTGATCGCCGACCCCGCGCGAGCTGGCGCAGGCCCGCCGCCACTGGCGCGCCTGCCTTGCTAGCATCCCACTGATTACAAATGAACCGCGCCAGGCCGCAATCACCCTCGCGACAGCCGCGCGCCACCCGCCCACAAGGCACCCACCGCAACGGAAATCGACCATGACCGACAACTTTCGCCGCACCCGCATCGTCGCCACCCTCGGCCCCGCCAGCTCCAGCCGCGAGAAAATCGCCGAGTTGATCGACGCCGGCGTCGATCTGTTCCGGCTCAACTTCTCCCACGGCAGCCACCAAGCCCACCGCCAGAATGTCGATTGGATTCGCGAGCTGGGCGCCGACACTCCTCGCCCGATCGGCGTACTGCAGGATCTGCAGGGGCCGAAGATCCGCGTCGCCACCTTCGCCGACGGGCCCATCGAGCTGCGCACCGGCGCCAGCTTCACTCTCAGCTGCGGCGACGACAGCCCCGGCGACGAGCGCCGCGTCGGCGTCACCTACACCAACTTGTGCAACGACGTGTGTGCCGGCGACCTGTTGCTGCTCGACGATGGCCGTCTGAGCGTCAAGGTCACCGGCTTGCGCGGCGACAACATCGATACCTGTGTGGTGCAGGGCGGGCCACTGTCCAACAATAAAGGCATCAACATTCCGGGGCGCGACCTGAGCGTGCCGGCGCTGTCGGAAAAGGACGTCGAAGATCTCAACTTCGGTACCGAGCTGGGCGTCGACTGGGTGGCGATCAGCTTCGTGCGCAACCGCGACGACCTGATCCTCGCCCGCCACTACCTGGGTCGCAGTGGTTCGCGCGCCAAGTTGATGGCGAAGATAGAAAAGCCCTCCGCGGTGGAAAACTTCGACGCCATTCTCGACGCCGCCGACGGCGTGATGGTGGCGCGCGGCGATCTCGGTGTGGAGCTGTCCGCGGACCGCGTGCCGCTGGTGCAAAAGCGTCTCATCCGCGCCGCGCGCAACGCTGCGAAACCGGTGGTCACGGCCACGCAGATGCTGGAGAGCATGATAACGAGCCCCACGCCGACCCGCGCCGAAGCCTCCGATGTGGCCAACGCCATCTACGATGGCACCGACGCGGTGATGCTCTCGGCGGAGACCGCGGTCGGCGAATACGCTGTGCGCGCGGTGCAGATGATGGACCGCATCTCGCGCTCGGTGGAGGCCGACGATGGCTATCGCCGCAGTGCCCGCGAGCACGTGCCGCCGCCCATCAACACCACTGCGGACGCCGTCTCGCGCGCCGCCTGCGAGATGGCGGATACCCTGCAGGCGCCGGTCATCGTGGTCTTTACCCAGAGCGGCAATTCAGCGCGACGCGTGTCCCGCTACCGCTATTCGACACCGGTTCTGGCGATCACCCCCAACGAGCTGACCTATCGCCAGCTGGCTCTGACCTGGGGTGTGCTGCCAGTGCTCGGGCAGGATATCCACTCCGCCGAAGACATGGTTGCAGAAGCGCGGGCGATGCTGCTGCGCACCCGTCTGGCGCAGATCGGCGACCGCTTCACCCTCACCGCTGGTGTGCCTTTCGGGGTGCATGGTTCGACCAACATGATCCGCGTCCAGCGGCTGCGCGAAGAGGATTGAGCGGCCGGCCCAAAGCCGATCGGGGCTGAGGGCAGGGTTGTTAAATTATGTAAAGACGACCGACGGTCATTGCAAATATGACCGATGGTCACCAAAATCGTCTGCCGAGGTGGCGAGCACGCCATCGGAGAAGAGGCGTTCGGTTTTGCCAAGTGAACTCAAGCAGCAGCACTTCGCCGCCCGCGAGGAGCAGATCCTCGCCGCGGCGCTGGCGCTGCTCAATCGCGAGGACTGGCAGGCGGCCACGGTGGCCCGCATCGCCGCCGAGGCGGGCATCGGCAAGGGCACGGTGTACAAGCATTTCGCCAGCAAAGAGGCGATCTATGCGGCGCTCAGCATGGCCTTTTTCGAGCGGCTGCTGCTGCGCCTGCGCGCCATCGATGCACACCTGCCGCCACTGCAGTGGCTGCGCGCAGCGATTCGCAACGCTTTCGATCACTACCTCGGCCACAGTGATCACCGCCACGTGGTGATGTTCTGTGCGCGTCCGGCCTTCCGCAATCAGCTCGATGCGATACAGCGCGAGCGCTTCGAGCGGATCGACCGCGAATTCAACGCCTTGTTTACTGCGGTGCTGGCGCGCGGCGTGGTCGATGGTCTGTTTCCCGACCGCCCGGTGATGCAGCTCGGCTTTCCGCTGGAAGCGGCCTTTACCGGCGCCATGCACATGATTTGGGAGGGCTGCGCGGACGAGGTGACGCTGGACCAGCAAGCCGGCAGCGCTTGTGCTGCCGACAACGACATCACCGGCAATGACGGCGACGCCGCTGGTGGCGACGATACTGGCAGCGATTTGTCACAGCGCCAGCGCGAGTGCCTGGAGCCACTGCTGATTCAGCTGGAGGCCTTCATGCTGGCCGGACTGGTACACCAGCAGGCGCTGATCGAGTAGCCCCCGGGCGCATCCGCACGACACAGCAGATTTTCCCTATTATTTTGTGACCGACGGTCACGAACCGACAATTGGACGTTATCGATGCAACGCTCTGTCTGGATATCTCTCGGCCTGATCGCCGCATTGGCGCTGTGGCTGGGCAGTGGCTATCTGCCCCCCGACGAGGCCGGAGCCAACACTGATCCCGCCGCCGGGCAGCGGCAGGCTGCGACCGGCAAACCGGACGCGGCCGGCAGCAGTGAGACCGAAGGCTCGCGGATGCGCGTCGAGGTGCTGCACAGCCGCGCCGCGCCGGTGCTGCGCGAGATCGTCCTGCAGGGCCACGCACAGGCGAACCGCAGCGCGGAGATCGCCGCCGAGACCAATGGAAGAATCCGCAATCTGGCGGTGCAGCAGGGCCAGCGCGTCGCCGCCGGCGATCTGCTCGCCGAGCTGCACCTGGATGAGCGCCCGGCGCGGCTGGCTCAGGCCGAGGCGCGGCTGCAGCAGCGGCGCGCCGATCTGGCCGCCAGCGAAAAACTGCGCCGTCAGGGCCTGCAGGCGGAGTCTGCGCTGATGGCTCAACGCGCCGAGGTGGCGGCCGCCGAGGCCGATCTGGCGGCGATCCGGCTGGATATCGAGCGCACCCGAATCCGCGCGCCCTTCGCCGGTGTGATCGAGCGCAGTCAGCGCGAGGTGGGCGAGCGGGTCGGCGTGGGCACAGCGCTGTTTACCCTGATCGACGACAGCGCGCTGGCGGTCAGCGCGCAACTGCCGCAGCGCGCCGCCGCCGAGGTGCAGCCGGGGATGGCCGCGCAGGTAACGCTGATCAGCGGCGTCGAATTGCGCGGCGAGGTCGGCTTTGTCGCCACCGCGGCCGACCCGGCTACGCGCAGCTATCGCATCGAGGTCGATGTCGCCAATCCCGAACGCCTGCGCGCCGCCGGCATGAGCGCGGAGCTGCGCCTGCCGGTGGAAACGCTCTCCGGGCACTTTCTGTCACCCGGTGCGCTGGCCCTCGGCGATAGCGGCAAGCTGGGTGTGAAGCGCGTCGACGATGACAATCGCGTGGTCTTTCAGCCGGTGGAGATCGTGCGCACCGAAAGCGACGGCGCCTGGGTTACCGGGCTGCCTTCGAGCGCACGCATCGTGACCCTCGGTCAGGGTTTTGTGCGGGCCGGGCAGCTGGTCGATGTGGTCAGCGCGCGGCAGAGCGCGGTGCTCGACGGCGCCGCCGGGGCAGACTGAGGAGATCGCCGACGTGCACGCCATCATCGACGCCGCTTTCGACCGCTCGCGCACCGCGCTGTTGCTGCTGCTGTTTGCTCTGCTGACCGGCAGCGCGGCCTGGCTGGCGATCCCCAAAGAGGCCGAGCCGGATCTGCCGATTCCGATCATCTACGTGTCGATGAGCCACGATGGCATCTCCCCGGAGGACGCCGACCGCCTGCTGGTGCGGCCGATGGAGAATGCCCTGCAGGGGCTGGAGGGGATCAAGCGGATCAGCAGCACCGCCAGCGAGGGACACGCCTCGGTGCTGATGGAATTCGACGCCGGTTTTGACAACAGCCGCGCGCTCGATGAGGTGCGCGAGAAGGTCGATACGGCGCGCAGTGAGCTGCCCGCATCGACCGACGAACCGACTGTCAATGAGGTTAACGTGGCGCTGTTCCCGGTGATCACGGTGAGCCTCTCCGGGCCGATCCCCGAGCCGCAGCTGCTGGGCATTGCGCGCCGCCTGCGCGATCACATCGAGGCGCTCACCGGGGTGCTGGAGGTGGATATCGGCGGCGAGCGCGAGGAGCTGCTGGAGGTCGTCGTCGATCCGATCGTGATGGAGACCTACGAGATCAACTACGCCGAGCTGTTCGGCCTGGTGGCCAACAACAACCTGCTGGTCGCCGCCGGGGCGCTGGACACCGGCGCCGGACGGCTGGTGCTGAAAGTGCCGGGGGTGGTCGAAGAACTCGACGATCTGCTGCGCATGCCGGTGAAAGTGGTCGGCGATACGGTGATCACCTTCGCCGATGTCGCCGAGCTGCGCCGCACCTACAAGGATGCCACCGGCTTTACGCGCATCGATGGCCAGGCGGCGGTGACTCTGGAAGTGAAAAAGCGCATCGGCGCCAACATCATCGAAACCAACGGTGCGATCCGCGCGATTCTCGCCGAGGCGCAGAAGGAATTTCCGCCGGGGCTGGATGTGAGCTTTTTGCAGGACAAGTCAAAGGAGATCGTCGACATGCTCGGCGATCTGCAGAACAACGTGCTGACCGCGATCCTGCTGGTGATGATCGTGGTCATCGCCGCGCTGGGGGTGCGCTCTGCGCTGCTCGTCGGGCTGGCCATTCCGGGCGCCTTTCTCAGCGGCGTGCTGGTGCTCTACGCGATGGGCTACACGCTGAATATCGTGGTGTTGTTCAGCCTGATTCTGGTGGTCGGCATGCTGGTCGATGGCGCCATCGTGGTGATCGAGCTGGCGGACAGAAACCTCGCCGCCGGGCTGTCGCGCAGACAGGCCTTCGCGGCCGCTGCCAAGCGCATGTCCTGGCCGGTGACCGCCTCCACGCTGACCACCCTGGCGGTGTTCTTTCCGCTGCTGTTCTGGCCGGGCGTGGTCGGGCATTTCATGAAATATCTGCCGATCACGGTGATCGTCTGCCTGGCTGCGTCGCTGGCGATGGCGCTGGTTTTCGTGCCGGTGCTCGGCGGCAGCATCGGCCGCGGCCCGGGGAGCGCATCCCAGATGCCCTCCGCCGCCGCCGATGGCGATCTGCCCCGCGGCCGCTTCGTGCGCGGTTATGTGCGCTGGCTGTCGCTGCTGTTGCGCCGGCCGCTGACGACCCTGGCCGTTGCGCTGCTGGCGATAGTTGCCACTTATGCCAGCTACTCCCAGCTCGGCCGCGGGGTAGAGTTTTTCCCCGATGTCGAGCCAACCTTCGCGCGCATGCAGGTCCACGCCCGCGGTGATCTGTCGATTCGCGAGAAGGACGCCATGTTGCGCCGCATCGAATCGCGCCTGCTGGATGTGGACGGCGTGCGCGTACTCTACGCACGCAGCTTCGCCGGCAGTGCCGGACAAGGCGCTGCGGAGGATGTGATCGCGGTAATCCAGTTTGAATTCGAGGACTGGCAACTGCGCCCGAGCGCTGACGACATCATCGCCGAAATGCGCGCGCGCACCGCCGACGTGCCCGGTGTGCTGCTGGAGTTCCGCAAGGCTCAGGGCGGGCCGGGCGGCGGCAAGCCGATCGAGTTGCGGCTGTCCTCCAGCGAGCAGGATCTGCTGCCGGCAGCGGTGGCCGAGATGCGCCAGCGGATGGCGGCGATGGGTGGCTTCGTCGATGTCGAAGACGACCGCGCGCTACCGGGCATCGAATGGCGGCTGGAGGTCGACCGCGAAGCGGCGGCCCGCTACGGCGCCGATGTCGCCACCCTCGGCACCGCGGTGCGCATGCTCACCGGCGGCGTTCTGCTCACCGACTACCGCCCGGAGGATGCCGACGACGAAGTCGACGTGCGCGCGCGCTTCCCCTTCGAGCAGCGCAATCTCGATCAGCTGCGCCAGCTGCGCGTGCAGACCGCGCGCGGCATGGTGCCGATCGGCAATTTCGTCAGCCTGGTGCCGGCGCCGAAAACCGGCACCCTGAAGCGTGTCGACACCCAGCGCACGCTGACCATCAAGGCGGATGTGGCCGAGGGCGTGCTGGCCGACGACAAGGTGCGCGCGCTGCGCCAGTCGCTGGCCGAGGCGCCGCTGGATGAGCGCATCGAGACCAGTTTCGGTGGGCAGGATCAGGATCAGCGCGAGACGATGCTGTTTCTCGCCAAGGCTTTCATCGCCGCGGTGCTGCTGATGCTGCTGATGCTGGTGACCCAGTTCAACAGCATCTACCAGGCGCTGCTGGTGATGAGCGCCATCGTGTTCTCCACCGCCGGGGTGCTGATCGGGCTGATGATCACTGCGCAGCCCTTTGGCATCGTGATGGTCGGGCTGGGGATCATTGCCCTGGCCGGTATCGTGGTGAACAACAACATCGTGCTGATCGACACCTTCAATCAGCTGCGCCGCGACGAGGGCCTCAGCGCTACCGCCGCGGCGCTCAAGAGCGGCGCGCTGCGCCTGCGCCCGGTGCTGCTGACGGCGATCACCACCGTGCTCGGCCTGATGCCCATGGTGCTGGCGCTGAATATCGATCTGATCGGCCGCGAGATCACCATCGGCGCGCCCGCCGCACAGTGGTGGACGCAGCTCTCCAGCGCCATCGCCGGCGGCCTGGCCTTCGCCACGCTGCTGACCCTGTTGCTCACCCCGTGCATGCTGGTTCTCGGTGAGCGCCTGTTCGCCGCCCGGCGCAGTCGCGGGCGCGGCGAAGCGGCGGATCGCTCGCTCGTGGCGCCGTCCGCTCAGTAGCCCCGGCGTCGATCGACCAGCCCGGCCGGCCGCTCCCCGGCGAGCCATTGCCGGCGCGCTTCGAGCACCGCCGCAGCGGCGCTGTCGAAGATAATCATGCTGGCGATATGCGGCGTCAGCAGCACCCGCGGGTCGTCCCACAGCCAACTGTCCGCCGCTGGCGGCTCGCTCTGACAGACATCCAGGGTTGCCTCGGCGATCTGCCCGCTGTCCAGCGCGGCACGCAGATCCTCCTCGACCAGATGCCCACCGCGGCCGACGTTGACCACGCAGGCGCCGTGCGGCAGCCGGGCGAAGCAGCGCGCGTCGAGGATGCCGCGGGTGTCGTCGGTCAGCGGCAGCAGGCAGACGAGGATGTCGCAGCCGGCGAGGAAGTCGTCGAATCCGGCCTCGCCGTGAAAGCATTCGACGCCATCGATGCGCCGCGGCGAGCGGCTCCAGCCGCGCAGGGCAAAGCCGAAGGTCGCCAGTTGTGCCAGCGCTGCGCGGCCCAGTTGGCCGAGGCCGAGCACGCCAACGCGGCGCTGGCTGGCGTCGATCTGCTGGATCGGCGACCAATCGCGCGCGCGGCGTCTGGCCGCGTACTGCAACATGAAGCGGTGGTGGCCGAGCACGGCGAGGCTGACGAATTCGTTCATGCCGCGGGTCAGGCCCGGTTCGATCATCCGCACCAGCGGCACGTCCGGCAGCGTCGGGTCGGCGAGGATCGCATCGACCCCGGCGCCGATGGAGAAGATCGCGCGCAGCTTCGCATAGCCGGCCAGTTCGCCGCGCGGCGGCTGCCACACCAGGGCGTACTCGATGCGCTGGCGGGCGTCGGCGGGGCAGGGCCAGTCGATGATCTCCAGCGCCGGGTCGAGCGCCTGCAGCGCGGCGCGCCACTGGGGGAAATCCTCGGCTTCCTCGGCTTTCAGCAACAGGGCCATGCTCGCCTCTGCTCGAAGGGGGGTTGGCGGCGGATTCTAATCCAGCCGGCCGCGACGGGGCGAGCGAAAGGCGCCAGCGGACATCGGTGGCCGGCGGCATCGACAGCTTGGTCGCCAGTGGCAAATATGTTACTTCATCGCTGTAATTACGCGGCGCGTAGCAAAAAGTACGGGGCGGCCATGTCCGCGATCAACACGGGCGCGAAGGGCGCGGAGCGCAGTGGCGGGCAACTGCTGGTGGAGTGTCTGCTGGAGCAGGGCGCAGAGCATCTGTTCTGCGTGCCGGGGGAGAGCTATCTGGCGGTGCTCGATGCGCTGTACGACGCGCCACAGATCGCCGTCACTACCTGCCGGCAGGAGGGTGGCGCGGCGATGATGGCCGAGGCCCACGGCAAGCTCACCGGCCGCCCGGGGGTGTGCATGGTGACCCGCGCGCCGGGCGCCAGCAACGCCAGCGCCGGGCTGCACGTCGCCTTTCAGGATTCGACGCCGATGCTGCTGCTGATCGGCCAGGTGGCGCGCGATCAACTGGAGCGCGAGGCCTTTCAGGAAATCGATTACCGGCGCTTTTTCGGCCAGCTGGCCAAGTGGGTGGCGCAGATCGACGACCCCGCGCGCATCCCCGAATTCATCGCCCGCGCCTACCGCACGGCGATGTCCGGCCGGCCCGGGCCGGTGGTGCTGGCACTGCCCGAGGACATGCTTCGCGAAACCACCGCCGGGGTGGCGCTGCCGCGCGTCGAGGCGGTGTTCAGCCGGGCCGGCGAGGACGAGTTGGCCGAGCTGACGACGCGCCTGACCAATGCCGAACGGCCACTGGCACTGGTCGGTGGCGCCGGCTGGAATGCTGCCGGCTGCGCAGCGCTGCAGCAGTTCGCCGAGCGCTGGGACATTCCCGTGGCGGCGTCCTTTCGCTGCCAGGATCACTTCGACAACCGCCATCGCAACTACGTCGGCGACGTCGGCATCGCGGTCAATCCGCAGCTGGCACAGCGCCTGCGCGACGCCGATCTGCTGCTGGTGCTCGGCCCGCGCCTCGGCGAGATGACCACCGGTGGCTACACATTGCTCGACCCGGCGCAGCCGCAGCCGGCGCTGATCCACGTGCATGCCGGCGCCGAGGAGCTGGGCCGCGTCTACCAGCCGTCGCTGGCGATCTGCGCGCAGCCCGCAGCCTTCGCCATCACCTTGGCCGAGCTGCCGGCGCCGACGGAATTCGCACCGGGCCGGGTCGCCTGGCGCGCCACGGCGCGTGCCGACTATCTGCGCTGGAGCGAGCCGGCGGCGGGCGAGGGCGGCGAGATGGCCACCGCGGCCCGCGAGCCTCGAATGGGGGGCGAAATGGGGTCCGGAGTCGATCTCGCGCAGGTCATCGCCTGGCTGCGCGAACAGCTGCCGGAGGATGCGATTCTCTGTAACGGCGCCGGCAACTACGCCAGCTGGCTGCATCGCTACTTCCGCTACCGCGGCTGGCGCAGCCAGCTGGCGCCGACCAGTGGCAGCATGGGTTACGGCGTGCCGGCGGCGATCGCCGCCAAGCGTATCCACCCCGAGCGCACGGTGCTGGCACTGGCCGGTGACGGCTGCTTTCTGATGCACGGTCAGGAGCTGGCCAGCGCGGTATTGCACCGACTGGGGGTGATTTTCATCGTCGTCAATAATGGCATGTACGGCACGATCCGCATGCACCAGCAGAGGAATTATCCGGATCGGGTGATTGCCACCGAGTTGGCAAATCCTGATTTCTCTGCGATGGCAAAGGCTTACGGGGCTTTCGGAGAAGTCGTCTCAAGTTCGGGCGAGTTTGCCGCAGCCTTCGGGCGAGCCCTTGCCAGCAGCCGATCCCACAAGCTGCCGGCCTTGCTTGAACTGCGCACCGATGTGCAGCAGATCACCCCGGCGCAACGCCTCGACGATCTGTAAGCGGCGGCGCACAAGCTGCGCTATGGGCTGGCCAAATGCGCCGCGAGGGCAGATCATTGTCAATTTGACCGCCCCCGAGGAATACCATCATGTTCGAGACATTGCGCCCCGCAGCCCCAGACAAAATCCTCGCCCTGATGACCGAATATCGCGCCGATCCGCGCAGCGAGAAGGTCGATCTGGGCGTCGGCGTCTACCGTGACCAGCACGGCCGCACCGAGGTGATGCGCGCAGTGCGCGCCGCCGAGGCACGCTTGCACGAGCGCCAGGACAGCAAGAGCTATGTCGGCATGATCGGCGACGCCGATTTCTGTCGCGGCATCGGCGAGCTGGTGCTCGGCGGCTGCGTACCCGAAGAGCGCCTGCGCATCTGCCAGGCGCCGGGTGGCTCCGGCGCGCTGCGCATCCTCGCCGAGCTGATCAACCGCGCCAAACCCGGCGCGCGGATCTGGATTTCCGACCCCAGCTGGCCGAATCATGTGCCGCTGATCGGCGAGGCCGGGCTGGAGACGGTGTCCTATCCGTACTTCGATGCCGCCAGCGGCAGCGTGCGCTTTGATGCGATGATGGCGGCTCTGGGTGACGCCGCGGCCGGCGATCTGGTGCTGCTGCACGGCTGCTGCCACAACCCGACCGGCGCCAATCTCGACCTCGATCAGTGGCGCGCAGTCACCGATCTGTGCCTGCAGCGAGGGCTGCTGCCGTTCGTCGATATCGCCTATCAGGGCTTTGGCGACGGTCTCGAAGAAGATGCCGCCGGCCTGCGCCTGATGGCCGCAAAAATGCCGGAGATGGTCATCGCCAGCAGCTGTTCGAAGAACTTTGCCGTGTACCGCGACCGCGTCGGTGCGGCGCTGCTGATCGCCCGCGATGGCGAGCAGGCGGACGTCGCCTTCGGTCAACTGCTCAACGTCACCCGCGGCATGTACTCGATGCCGCCGGATCACGGTGCCGCGACGGTCGGCATTGTGCTCGCCGATGAGGCGCTGCGCGCCGATTGGAGCGAAGAGCTGGAAGGCATGCGCGGCCGCATGCTGCGCCTGCGCGAAGGGCTGGCCGCAGCGCTGCGCGAGCACAGCGGCAGTGATCGCTTCGATTTCGTCGCCGATCATCGCGGCATGTTTTCGCGCCTGGGGCTGACGCCGGAACAGGTCGCGCGGCTGCGCGCTGAGCACGGCATCTACATGGTTGGCGACAGCCGCATCAACGTCGCCGGGCTGCCGGATGACGGACTCGACCAGTTGGCCGCGGCGATCGCCGGCGTGCTCGACTGAGCGCCAGCGAAAATCCGCCTGAATCGCCTGAGCGACCGAGAGGCGCCGCGCATTGGTGCGGCGCTTTTTTGATGGCGCACTTTGTTTGCGAGCACAGTGGGCTTGCGCGGTGGGCCACCAGCAGCTGGCTGCTGCCGAGGCTACAGCCCTCGTGCTGAATGAATATAATGTATATTATGTTAAATAATGGCAGTGGCGCATGAGCTAGCTGCTCGGATAC